>NZ_CP034072.1:3510297-3757874 GCF_003855255.1 Mycolicibacterium nivoides
GTGTGCGCCTCGACCCGGCCATGGCCATCACCCAGCTGCAGGACGCCGCGATCAACCAGACCTCCGTCGTGATCGGCTATGTCGACCCCGCGGGGGTGGCCACTCAGCGGGTGGTCTCCCCCATCAACGTGCGCGGCGGTCAGTTGACCGCGTTCGATCCGGCTGCCGGGCGGGTGCGCGAGTTCGCCATCCACCGCGTCACGTCGGTGGTGTCGGCCGACAGCGACTAGCTGCGACACCGCCTCTCCTAGCTCGGGGAAACTGGAAACACAGCCCGCTCACAGAGCCGTTCACGAATATGGCCACGTGACAACGATGTTGACGGCGGCGGATCAGGTGCCTCCGGCGTACCGAGGCGTGTCTCTGCTGCACGGTTGGTTGCCCCCCACGTTGCAGGTGATCGCGGCCGTGGCGTTGATCGCGGCGATCGGCTGGCGCACCCGGCGCTGGCGCCTGATCTGGCTGCCGTGCGCGATCGCGGTCGGCCTGGGCCTGGCGGCGTGGGCCCGCTGGTTCGTCCATTCGCAGGGGCTCGCGGGTGATCCCGCACCGGCCGAACTGTGGATATGGATCGGGCTGACCGGATTGGCGGCGGCCGTGCTGGCGCTGGGCTGGCGCGGCAGCCACTGGCGCAGGCGCACCGCCTCGGTGGCCGCGGTCCCGTTGTGCCTGCTGAGCGTGGGCGTGGCGGTCAACCTCTGGGTCGGCTACTTCCCCACGGTCACGGCACTGTGGAACGAGGTGACCGCCGGGCCCCTGCCCGGCGAGACCGATCTGGCCACAGCGCTCGACCAGCGCCAACGAGGTGCCATCCCGTCCCGCGGAGAGCTGGTCTCCGTCACGATTCCCGCCGACGAATCCGGCTTCAAACACCGCGACGAACTGGTGTACCTGCCGCCGGCCTGGTTCGCCGCATCGGCACCCCAGCTTCCCGTGGTCATGATGATCGCCGGGGAATTCAACACCCCTGCCGACTGGGCGCGCAGCGGCAACGCGATCGCCACCATCGACGATTTCGCAGCCGGCCACGGCGGCAACACCCCGGTCTTCGTCTTCGTCGACGTCGGCGGCTCGTTCAACAACGACACCGAATGCGTCAACGGGCCGCGCGGCAACGTCGCCGATCACCTCACCAAGGATGTGCCACCCTTCCTGACCAGCACCTTCGGCGTTCGTGACGCCGGCTGGGGTGTCGTCGGCTGGTCGATGGGCGGAACCTGTGCGGTGGACCTGACCGTGATGCATCCCGAGCTGTTCAGCAGCTTCGTCGACATCGCCGGCGACACCGGGCCCAACGCCGGCACCAAGGATCAGACCATCGCCAGGCTCTACGGCGGGGATGCCGCGGCCTGGTCAACCTTTGACCCGGCCACCGTGATCGACAAGCACGGCAGGTACCAGGGAGTGTCCGGCTGGTTCGTGATCTCCTCGGACGCCCCGGTCAAGCGCGGGTCGCATCAGGTCAATCCGGACGCGGTCGGCCTCGGCGGACAGGACGCCGGGGGCAATCCGGGCGACCAGACCGAAGCCGCTCACACCCTGTGCGACCTGGGCCGCGGCCACGGCATCTCCTGTGCCATCACCGCCCTGCCGGGCAAACACGATTGGCCGTTCGCCGAAGCGGTCCTGACCAAGACACTGCCCTGGCTGGCCGGCGCCGTCGGAACCCCCGGAGTACCGCAGGTACCGCTGCCGTCCGGCGGTGCGGCCCCACCCGCACCCATGGCGGCGGCGCCGCGCTGACCCGACCAGGTGCTCCGACACACGGTGCCGAATGCGGATGTCGGCTCATTCGGAATAATGGACGGGATGAGTTTTCCCGCCGTGAGCGAATGGACCCCCCGCACATGACTGACGGCCCCTTGATCGTCCAATCCGACAAGACGGTGCTGCTCGAAGTCGACCATGAGCAGGCCGGGGCGGCCCGCGCCGCCATCGCGCCGTTCGCCGAGCTCGAACGTGCCCCTGAGCACGTGCACACCTACCGCATCACCCCGTTGGCGCTGTGGAACGCCCGCGCTGCCGGCCACGACGCCGAGCAGGTGGTCGATGCGCTGGTCAGCTTCTCGCGCTACCCGGTACCGCAGCCTCTGCTGGTCGACATCGTCGACACGATGGCCCGCTACGGCCGGCTCCAGCTGATCAAGCACCCTGCGCACGGGTTGACGCTGGTCAGCCTGGACCGTGCGGTGCTCGAGGAGGTGCTGCGCAACAAGAAGATCGCCCCGATGCTGGGCGCGCGCCTCGACGACGACACCGTGATCGTCCACAACAGCGAGCGTGGCCGCGTCAAGCAGATGCTGCTCAAGATCGGCTGGCCGGCCGAGGATCTGGCCGGCTACGTCGACGGCGAGGCACATCCGATCGAGCTGGCCCAGGACGGCTGGGCGCTGCGCGACTACCAGGAGATGGCCACCGACTCGTTCTGGGCGGGAGGCTCCGGTGTGGTGGTGCTGCCCTGCGGTGCCGGTAAGACCCTGGTCGGGGCGGCTGCGATGGCCAAGGCGGGCGCGACGACGCTGATCCTGGTCACCAACACCGTGGCCGGGCGACAGTGGAAGCGCGAACTGGTGGCACGCACCTCGCTGACCGAGGACGAGATCGGCGAGTATTCGGGTGAGAAGAAGGAGATCCGGCCGGTCACCATCGCGACGTACCAGGTGATCACCCGCCGGACCAAGGGCGAATACAAGCATCTGGAGCTGTTCGACAGCCGCGACTGGGGGCTGATCATCTACGACGAGGTTCACCTGCTGCCGGCACCGGTGTTCCGGATGACCGCCGATCTGCAGTCCCGGCGGCGGCTGGGCCTGACGGCGACCCTGATCCGCGAGGACGGCCGCGAGGGTGACGTCTTCTCGCTGATCGGTCCGAAGCGCTACGACGCGCCGTGGAAGGACATCGAGGCCCAGGGCTGGATCGCCCCCGCCGAGTGCATCGAGGTGCGGGTGACGATGACCGACAACGAGCGGATGCTCTACGCGACCGCCGAACCGGAGGAACGCTACAAGCTGTGCTCGACGGTGCACACCAAGATCGCGGTGGTCCGCTCGATCCTGGAGCGCCACCCCGGCGAGCCGACCCTGGTGATCGGCGCCTACCTGGACCAACTGGAAGAACTGGGCCAGGAACTGGACGCCCCGGTGATCCAGGGGTCGACGAAGAATTCCGAGCGCGAGGCCCTGTTCGACGCGTTCCGGCGCGGCGAGATCTCGACCCTGGTGGTCAGCAAGGTGGCCAACTTCTCCATCGACCTACCGGAAGCGTCTGTCGCGGTTCAGGTTTCAGGCACTTTCGGATCCCGCCAGGAGGAGGCGCAGCGTTTGGGCCGCCTGTTACGGCCCAAGGCCAGCGGCGGCGGTGCGGTGTTCTACTCCGTGGTCTCGCGTGATTCGTTGGACGCCGAGTACGCGGCCCACCGGCAGCGCTTCCTGGCCGAACAGGGATACGGTTACGTCATCAAGGACGCCGACGACCTGTTGGGGCCCGCGATATGACGGTGCGGCGGGTGATGCCCGTGCTCACGGTGTCCGACGCCGCCGCGACCGCCGCCGTGTACGCCCGGACGCTCGGGTTGGCCGAGGTGATGAACCACGGCTGGATCATCACCCTGGCCGATGCGGAGCGCCGCCATCAGGTGAGTCTGATGACGAAGGATGCCACCGCCCCGGTCAATCCGTCGGTTTCGATCGAAGTCGACGACGTCGACGCCGCGTATACGTCTGCAGTCGAGGCGGGCCTGGAGATCGTGCATCCACTGAGCGACGAGGACTGGGGTGTGCGTCGATTCTTCTTCGCCGATCAGTCAGGCAACGTCGTCAACGTCCTCAGCCACCGCGGATAGCCCGCTTTCGCACTGTCATCAGCAATTCACCGTCCGGGCCGCCGGTGAAGGTGAGCTCGCGGCGTAGCCGTTGACCCGGCACGAGGTCGAGCTCGAAACGCTGTGCGAGGGTGGCGATCACCAACGTCGCCTCGAAGCTGGCGAAACCTGAGGCGATGCACATCCGCCGGCCCGCCCCGAACGGCATCTGGGCGCGACGCTGCGGCCCGTCGAGGTTCTCCTTCAGGAACCTCTCCGGGTCGTATCTGTCGGCGTTCTCCCACACCCGATCGTTGTGGTGCACGCTGTGCGTGAGGATGGCGACGCTGGTTCCGGCCTTGATCGGGTAATCACCCAGCACGTCATCGGATTTCGCCACCCGAGCCATACCCATGATGGGGGGGTACACGCGCATCGCTTCAGCCACCACGGCCTGCGTCCACGGCAGGTTCTCCACGTCGTCCGCGGTGGGTTCCCGGCCACCGAGCACATCGTCGAGTTCACGTCCGAGCCGGTCGCGGGCATCGGGGTTCCGCGACAGCAGGTACCAGGTCCACGCCAGCGCCGCCGCGGTGGTTTCGAAGCCCGCACCGAGGAACGTCATGACCTCGTCGCGGATCTCCAGATCGCTGTAGCGGTAGCCGGTTTCGGGGTCCTCGGCTGCGATCAACAGGGCCAGCAGATTATCGGTGCGCTCGATCTTGCCGCTGCGGTGGTCGGCGATGAGCTGATCGATGAACCGTTCGATGCGCCGCAGTCCGCGCCGAGCCCGGGGCGCCACCAGCCACGCGCCGCGTCGCAACGCGTTGATCGAGAACCGTGGTGACGAAAACCCCTCGGCGATCCGGCGCAGCGGCCGGGCCGCCCCGAGAAGGAACCCGTAGCCGAAAAGCGTCAACAGACGGGCGAAGTCGGTACGCATCTGCTCGGCGAGCCGACCGTTGAGTTCGATGCCGAACATCGTGCGGGCGATGATGTCCAGGGTCACGTAGTTCATCTCGGCGGCGATGTCCACCGGTTGACCGGCGGCCAGGCTCGCCTCCCAGCGCCGGGCGGCGGCCACACTGGCCTCGGTCATCTGCGGCGCGAAGGCATCCACCTGCCGCTTGGCGAAGATCGGCTGGACCAAACGCCGATTGCGTTGCCACAGTTCATCGTTGAGGTCGGTGACCAGGCCCCGCCCGAACGCCACCGCCAACAGGTCGTACTCGGCATTCTTGGCGTAGTTGTCCTGATTGGAGACCAGCACGTGACGGGCGATGTCGGGATTGCGCACCACCACGAACTTGGCCAGCGGCGTGCGGGCGACGACGATGTCGTCCTGGCCCGGCAATTCGGTGGCGTACTCGTAGATGGTGTGTCGGTAGCCGGCCCGGATCGCTTTGAGGGCCAGCCACCACGATTTGAGGTACCCGACCTCGGTGTGCTGCCAGCGCACCGGCGTGGGCGCCCAGCGCGGCGGGTGCAGCGCCCCGGTCCCGCGAACTGGGCACGTGCTGTCTGCGGTTTGCGCGCTGGGCACAGTCATCCGGCCACCTCCCCGTGAGCGCCGGGAAGCCGACCCGGACTCGGGGTATACAGTACCGGCGGTATCGGGTTAAAGCCAGAGTCGACCTCTAGGTGTGCGGCCCCATGACCTTGACCACGGTCAGGAGCACCACCGAATCCGCGAGGGCCTGCAGACTGTGCCGCGTCCGCGGGATCACGATGTGATCGCCGGGTGAACCTTCCCAACTCGCTTCGGAATTGGCCAGCTTCACCCTGCCTTCGATCACCTGCAGCGTGGCTTCACCAGGGCTCTCATGCTCGTCGAGCCCGTTTCCCTCGGTCAGCGCGATCAGGGTCTGGCGCAGCTGGTGCTCATGGCCGCCGTAGACCGTGTGGGCACTGCGCCCGCTGCTGGCCGCGCGGGCTGAGGCCAACTGCTGACGGGCAATCGCGGTGAGCGAGATCTTCTCCATACCCACAGATCGTGCCACCTCAGGCGGCCGCCCATGGCCGATCCACGGCGGGTCCGAAGGAAGCCCGGATGAATCACCCCGCAGTGAATCTCACGTGACCGTGACGTCATCTATGTCGATTGTCACGGTGACCATGTCGCGCAGCGGTTGCCCGTCATCGTCGCGGGCGTAGACGATGCGGTTCATCGGCAACACGATGCCGTCCACCACCCGATGGTTGCGGGAATAGTGCGCAGCCGGTGAATCGGCAGAAATGTCGACGCTGTAGTCGCGGCGGCGGATGAGTCCGTCCGAATCGACGGCCTCCCCGTCCTCGCGCCAGTCACCGAGTTCCTCGGTATGGACCCCGGGAAACGTCAGAGCATACGGCTCGGACAGGTAGGTCCACATCGCATACCCCGCGAAGTAGGCCAGTTGAAGTGGCGTCCACGGCGTCTCCGCCGCGGCAGGAGCAGGCTCAGCAGCTATCCCGAACGGAGCTCGTCGAGCGCACGCGCCGAGTCGCTGCCAGGTTCTGCACGGAAGATGATCAGGTGCTGTCCGCCGGAGTGGGGCACATGCAGCCGGTTGCGGTGCAGGTGCAGCTCCCCCACCCGCGGATGGCGTACGTGGGTGATACCGGGGCGGTACCCGACGTCGGCCCGTGCCCATAGTTCACGGAACCGCTCACTGGCAGACGAAAGCTCCTCGATCATCGAGCGAAGCCGCGGATCGTCAGGGGTACTGCCCGCGACTTCGCGCAGCCCACTGACCGCGATGTCGGTGGCCTCCTCCCAGTCGACGAAGAACTCCCGCGCGGCGGGATCCAACAGGCGCCATTTCAGGAAGTTCTGTCCGGGCTGGAACGCCGGCGCGAGGGCTCGGGCCACCGGATTGGCGGCCAGCACGTCCTGGTACCGGTTGGCCACGATCGCCGGCATCGGAAACTGGTCGATCAGCTCATCGAGTCCGTCTGCGACATCTTCGAGATCACCCTGATCCCAGCGTGTTCCGGTCTGTCCGGCCAGCTGGTGCAGATACTCGGTGCCCTTGATGTCCAGCTGCAGAGCGCGAGCCAGCGCATCGAGCACCTGAGCGGACGGGTGCTTGTCACGACCTTGCTCGAGCCGCAGGTAGTAGTCGGCACTGATGCCGGCCAACAACGCGAGTTCCTCACGGCGCAACCCGGCAACCCGCCGGCGTGCGCCGCCTACCAGGCCGACGTCCTCGGGGCGGACCTGTTCGCGCCGCGATCGCAGGTAGTCGCCAAGGGCATTGTCCTTCGCCGCCACCTGTTGAGCGTAAGCCTGGTCCCGCCAATACCAGGATCAACGTGGCGTTCCCACCCGGTCTCGGCCGGTCGGAGGGTGGAGACATGGTTGAACGACACGACATCGAGTTCGCGGGCGAAGGCGCTGTGACACTGCGCGGATGGCTGTTCCGGCCGGAGGGGCCGGGCCCGCATCCCGGCATCACGATGGCGCACGGATTCGCCGGGGTGAAGGAGCACGGCCTGGAGCGGTTCGCTCGCTTCTTCGCCGATGCGGGGTTTGTGGTGCTGGTGCACGATCACCGGGGCTTCGGTGCCAGCGACGGTTCGCCCCGATTCGACGTAGACCCCTGGGCGCAGATCGCGGACTGGCGCCGGGCCATCTCGTTCCTGGAGAGCCGGCCGGACGTGGACGCCGAGCGGATCGGGCTGTGGGGTAGCAGCTACGCAGGCGGGCACGCCATCGTGCTCGGCGCCACCGATCGCAGACTCCGGGCGGTCGTCGCGCAGGTGCCCACCATCAGCGGCTACCAGCAGAGCCTGCGCCGGGTGCCGCCCGATCAGGTCGCCGACCTGCAGACCAAGTTCATCGAGGACGACCGCGCCCAGTTCCGCGGCGGGTCCCCGGCACTGCAGGCGGTGGTGAGCAGCGATCCGGCTGTCCCGGCCGCCTACCGCTCCCCTGATGCGATCGCGTTCTACACCCAGCCGACGATGCCGGACAACGTGTGGCACAACAGCATGACGGTCCGCTCGTCACGCGCGGCGCGGATGTACGAGCCCGGCATCTGGATCGACCGGGTTTCCCCCACACCGCTGCTGATGGTCGTCGGCCTTCAGGACACCGTCACCGTCACCGATCTGGCACTGGCCGCCTACGAACGGGCCCTGGAGCCCAAGAAGCTCGTGACCATCAGCGGAGGGCACTTCGATCCCTACCAGGGTCGGTTCGACCGGGCCGCGGGCGCGGCCCGGGACTGGTTCACCCAGCACCTCACCCAATCCGAATTGTGAAGGGAAACATCATGACTGCTCTGCGCTACGAGGTAATGGTCCATGACGGCCTACCCCGCCATCGCGAACAGCGACTGCCCGACGGCAGCCCCATCGTGTCGTCGCCGGTGGCGTCCACGCTCATCCTGGGCGAGCACGATGCTGCGCTCGTGGATCCTCCATTCACCCACGACCAGGTGCGCCGCACCGCCGAGTGGGTCGAGAAGTCTGGCAGGACACTGAAGTTCATCTACGCCACGCACGGCCACGGTGATCACTGGTTCGGCACCGACGCGCTCCTGCAGCAGTTCCCCGCAGCGGTCGCCTACGCCACCGAAGGCACCATCGCGAAGATGCACGAGCAGGCCGTCGAGGGGCGCGCCCAGATGTGGGACGTCGATTTCCCAGGCCAGATCCCACCGAGCCCGGTTGTCTACCAGCCTGTTCCGACCGAAGGCCTGCTATTGGAGGGCGAGCGTCTGGTGCCCATCGAGGTTGGGCACACCGACACCGACGACACCACGGTGCTGTACGTGCCCTCGATCGGGTTGGTGGTGGCAGGCGACGTCGCCTACAACGGCGTGCACCAGTATCTACTGGAAAGCGACCACGGCGGGATCAAGGCCTGGCTGCAGGCGCTCAACACAGTCTCGGCGCTACAGCCTCGCGCCGTGGTGGCGGGGCACAAGAACAAGGATCTCCCCGACGATCCGGCAATCCTCGCCGAGACCCGCGACTATCTGCTCGACGCGCAGCGGATCATCGCCGGAAAGCCGAGTCCCCAAGAGTTTTTCGACCACATGACACGGCTGTACCCGAACCGCCTCAATGTCGGTCCGGTCTGGTACAGCGCCGTAGCCCTGCTGTCCTGAAGGGAATACAGAAATGATCATCGATGCCGACGACCTCGATCCCACGTCGAGCTACAAGCTTCTCATCGGCAGCATCCTGCCCCGCGCGATCGCCTGGGTCAGCACCAAGTCGACCGAAAACGTGGGCAATATCGCGCCGGTCTCGTTCTTCACCGTCGTCGGCCGGATGCCACCGATCCTGTCCATCTCTCTTCAGCCGCGCTCTGACGGCGTCACGCTCAAGGACACCTTCGTCAACATCCGTGACACCGGGGAGTTCGTGGTCAACGTCGCCACGATCGCCCAGGCCGACGCCGTACACCGGTCCGCTTTCGAATTCGACTCCGGTGTTGACGAATTCGAAGCCCTGGGGCTGACCAAGGCGCCATCGGAAACCATCTCGGCGCCTCGCATCGCGGAGTCACCGATCTCGTTCGAATGCGTGGTGGACCGCATCATCCCGATGCCGCCGCTGCCCGACCACGTGGTGTGGGGCCGGGTGAAGCGCATCCACGTACGCGACGACCTGTACCTGTCGCGCGGGCGCATCGACGTCGGCGCACTCAACGCATTCGGCCGCCTGGCGGGCGAGTACACGATGGTCGACAACATCTTCACCACCCCGCTGCCAGAGGGACTTGCCGAGACACTGGCCGTACAGCGCGCGGAGCGGTTGGACGGCAAGGCAACTGACTACTCCCCCATCGACACCGCCGCGTGGTCACCGTCCGGCGCGACGAAGGCGGCGGCGAAATGATCACCTTGCTCCTCATCCATGGTTTCCTCGACGACATCAACGTCTGGGACGACCTGGTTTCCGAACTACCCGACGACGCACGCGTCATCCGTTGTCAGCTGCCCGGCTTCGGCACCCGGGCCGACGAGCCATCCCCGGATCTGGCCTTGCAAGCGCTGGCCGCCGAGGCCGGCCAACTGCTCGACGAAGTCGACTCAGATGTCATCGTCGTCGGCCAGAGCCTGGGCACTCAGGTCGCCGAACTGGTCGCCGCCGGTCACGCCGGCAAGGTCACTGGGCTGGTGTTGCTCACCCCGGTCCCGTTGGGCGGCACCCGACTCCCCGAAGACGCCCTGGGCCCGTTCCGGGCGTTGGGCGGCGATCCCGGTGCGCAGCGCGCTGCGCGGTCCACCCTTTCCCCGGCCCTGACCGACGCGCAGCTCGATCGACTGACCCGCACCGGAGCGTGGGCACGCCCCGACGTGGTGAGCCGCTATGTGGACGTCTGGAACAACGGCGTGGCGGATGCGCCATCGACCAGCGATTTCACCGGGCCCGTACTGGTGATCCGGGGCGGCGCGGACTCCTTCGTCACCGACCAACTGGTCTCAACGATCACGCCGCGCTTCCCGCAGGCCCGTGAACGGGTGATCGAACGCGGCGGGCACTGGGTTCACGTCGAGTTCGCCGCCGAGGTCGCTTCCGCCATCGTGGCGTTCGCCGACGAAATCGCCGGTCGTGCGACTTCCGCAGGCTGGCGCCGCGCATTCGCCGAGCAGTCGCGGGCCGGCTTCGCCGAGGCCTTCGCCGACGGCGTGGTGCTCGACGCCACGACCCTCATCGAACCCGTCGTCGGCCGGGATGCGGTCGCCACCGTACTCGGTGTCGCCAGCTCGATATACGAGGCGCTGGAGTTCACCGCCGAGACCACCGATGGATCGACCAGCTACGTCCAATGGCGGGCAACGGCTTTCGGCGGCATGGCGATCCGGGGCATCACGATCCTGGACCGCGATGCCGAGGGACGCATCGTCTCCGCAGCCATCCACCACCGACCGCTTGGCGTCGTACTGCGGTTCTCCGCCGAGATCCGTGACCGCCTCGCTGGAGTCATCCCGTCAACGCATTTCCTCCAGGAGACACGATGAGCGCGTTGGCACACCAGGTGTTCGTCACCGGTCAGATCCCCCAGTCCGGCCGCGGGCCACTCCCCGACGGCAGTCCGCGGATGTGGTCGCCGATCTCGTCGACGCTGATCACGGGTTCGGCCGACGCGGTGCTCGTCGATCCGCCGCTCACCCTCACGCAGGCAGCCGAAGTCGGTGACTGGATCGAAGCGTCCGGCCGACGACTGACCGGGATCTACCTCACGCACGGACACGGCGACCACTGGTTCGGCGCGATCCCGCTGCTGCAGCGGTTCGGCGATGCGGTGGTCTACGCCACGGCGGGTACCAGGCAGCACATGGCAGCCCAGAATTCACCCGAGTTCCGGGCCGGCTTCTGGGACAAGGTGTTTCCCGGGGAGCTGCCGACCGGAGATGTCGACGTCTGCATCGTCGACGAAGCCGGGTTCGGACTCGAGGGTGAGCGCCTGCTGCCGGTCGAGGTCGGTCACACCGACACCGATGCCACCACCATGCTGCACGTGCCGAGCACCGGACTTCTTGTCGCCGGCGATGTGGTCTACAACGGTGTTCACCTTTACCTGACCGAGTCGGGCGGGGTGGCAGGACTCGATGAGTGGCTCGCGGCCCTGGACATCGCCGAGGCTCTGCGGCCCACCACGGTGATAGCCGGGCACAAGAATCCCGACGCGCCAGACGGTCTCTCTCAGATCGACGCCACCCGCCGCTATCTGACCGATGCACGCAAGCTGCTCGAATCATCCACCGGCGCAGAACAGTTCTACACCGACATGCTGACCCGGCACCCCGACCGGATCAATCCGGGCGCGCTGTGGGGTGCGGCGACTACCCTGTTCTCACCGAAGTGACGAGGCCCGAGATGACCGATCTGCTTGCCGACGTGCTGGACGCCCACGGTGGACTGACCCGGTGGAATGAGTTCTCCCGGGTCGAGGCAACGATCGTCACAGCAGGCAAACTCTGGGCGCTCAAAGGTCAACCGCAGGACGACACTCCGCGCCGAATGACCGTCGCCCTCCGCCAGCAGTGGGCATCGGTGCAGCCGTTCGGTGCGCCCGACCAGAAAACCGACTTCACACCCGATCGCGTCGCGATCGAGAAGTTGGACGGCCGCGTGGTCGCCGAGTTGGGCAGCCCGCGGGACTCGTTCGGCGGCCACGCACTCGAGACCCCGTGGACTCCGTTGCAGCGCGCATACTTCAACGGCTATGCGCTGTGGAACTATCTGACCGCGCCGTTCCTGATGTCATTGCCGGGCTTCGCGGTCCACGAGATCGACCCGGTCACCGACTGCGGCGAGACGTGGCGGAGCCTGCAGGTGCACTACCCGTCGTACATCGCCAGTCATAGTCGAGTGGAGGAGTTCTACTTCGACGCCGACCACCTGATCCGGCGTCACGACTACCGGGTGGATGTGGCCGGCGGATTCGCCACCAAGCACTACACCGACGACCTCGTCGAATTCGACGGCATCAAGGTTCCGACGAAACGCCGTGCATACCGCTGCGATGCGAACGGCCAGATCCTGCCGGACGAACTCATGGTGGCCATCGATCTGACCAACATCGGGTTCGCCTGAGCGTCAGCTCGCCTCGGGATTCTCCAGAACGACGGCCACACCCTGGCCGGAGCCGACGCACACGCCGACGACGCCATAGCGGGCGTTGCGCTCGCGCAGCTCGGTGGCGAGCGTGAGTACGTACCGCGTGCCCGTAGCACCGAACGGGTGACCGATCGCCACGGCGCCCCCATTGGGCGTGAGCTTCTCGTCCGGCACGGTGAACCCGCCGAGCTGGTTGGGCAGTTCACGCAGCACGCCGAGTGCCTGCGCACTGAACGCCTCGTGCACCTCCCACACGTCAATCTGCTCGGGCTGCAGCCCCGCCCGCTTGATGGCCAGCGGTATGGCCCAGGCCGGGGCGATGCCCATCACCAGCGGGTCGATGCCGTACACGGCCGACGACACCACCCGTGCCAGCGGACGGACCCCCAGTTCGGCCGCGCGCTCGCCGGACGCCAGCAGCACAGCGCTGGCGCCGTCGGTCAGCGGAGTCGAGTTGGCCGCGGTCATCTGCTTGGTTCCCGGTTGCGGCGGCAGCTTGGCCAGTTGCTCGGCGGTGGTGTCGTCGCGGATGAACTCGTCGTGCTCGAACGTCCGTCCCGGTGCCTTCTTCGTCGCAGCGATCTCGACCGGCAGGATCTCCTTGGCCAGCCGGCCGGAGTCCCGTGTTGCCTTGGCGTGCTGCTGGCTGCGCAGCGCGAAGGCGTCGATCTCCTCACGGGTCAGGCCGTAGCGGTCGGCCACGTTCTGCGCCGTCTCGATCATCCCGATGTAGGCATTGCGGGCCAGCAGCGCCGGGTTGGGCGGACCGCCGGCACCCGCCCACATGGTGTCGAGCAGGATCACCGGACCGCGGGGCGAGAACGGTGCGTCGCCCTTCATGTAGGCCCAGCCCGAGCGCGACATCGACTCGACGCCGCAGGCGATCCCGACGCCCAGGTCGCCGGCCCGGATCGCGTGCGCCACATTGATCGTGGCGCTCAGCGACGAGGCACAGAACCTGTTGATGGTCGCCCCGGCGACGCTGTCCGGGAAGCCCGCTGCCAGGGCGGCCCACCGGCCGACATCACCCATGCCCTCGTGGGCAGGGTTGACGCAGCCGGCGACGATGTCCTCGATCTGGTCCATCGGTACGCCGACGCGCTCGCACGCGCCCTTCATGATCATCCCGAGAAGATCGTCGGCGCGGATGTGCGACAGCGAGCTGCCGTACCGGGCGAACGGTGTGCGAACACCGCCGAGCACAAATGCATCAGTCATGAGCGGCTCCCAGGGTCACCCGGAGCGTAACCCGCACAGAGGACATCGGGCCAGAAACGGCTGGGAGGTAACGCCTCACAGCTACAAGCCATTCGGTCGTGGCAGGCCAGACCTGGCCCGCACACCATGGACGGATGCGCAATCACCCCTGGATGCATGTCGCACGCACCGCCGCGATTCTGGCTGCAGCGATGGGGATCGGACGCTTCGTGTACACCCCGATCCTGCCGTTGATGACCGCGCACGCCGGACTCAGCACGTCGGCCGCGGGCCACCTGGCCACCGCCAACTATGTGGGGTATCTGGTGGGTGCGGTAGCCGGCGCATGCTCACCGCGGCTTGCCCGTTCAATCGCCGCATGTCGGGTGTCGATCGTCGTGCTGGTAGCCAGCCTGGCGGCGATGGCGTTGACCGACAACGTCTTCAGCTGGATGGTGCTCCGCCTGACCGCAGGGGTGGCCAGCGCCCTGGTGTTCGTCATCGCCATCAACACCGTCTTGGAACACCTTCACGATCACCCGCCGCATCTGCCCGGCTGGGCGTTCGGCGGTGTCGGTATCGGCATCGCCTTGTCGGCCGCACTGGTGTTCGGTCTGCCTGCGCAGACCGGGTGGAGGGCAGCGTGGTGGCTGGCCGCCGGACTCGCCGCTGCGCTTGGCGCCGCCGCCTGGTCGCTACGCCCGGTTCCACGTGCAGAGGGTGTCAAAATCACTGGTGGCCAAGGAAATGCCGCGCATCGCCCGTTCGCCTGGTTGTTCGGCAGCTACACCCTCGAGGGCATCGGGTACATCATCGCAGGCACCTTCCTGGTGGCCGCCATCGCGCAGCACTCGCCGGGCCGGCTGGGCACCGGGGCGTGGCTCGTGGTCGGACTGGCGGCGATTCCCTCCGCCGCATTGTGGGCACGGCTGAGCTCCCGCTACTCCCACCCCGTGCTGCTTGCCACCGCACTGCTGTTGCAGGCCGGTGGCATCGGCCTGGCTTGCACCGGAAACGGCCTTGCGGCGCTGATCGGTGCCGTCCTGTTCGGCGGCACATTCATCGGGATCAGCACGCTGGCACTGGCCGCCGGCCGGCTGCTGCAGTTTCCGGGAGCCGTCGCGCTGCTGACCGCCGGCTACTCCGTCGGCCAGATCATCGGACCAGTTGCGGTGTCCCCGTTTGTGCACAACGGGTTTCGGGCCGCGTTGGCGGCCGGGGCGATCGTGGTGCTACTCGCTGCCTTCGCCGCGATCTCGATACGGGTCGTCAGCGGGCAACCACGCTCCGGTGTCACGGATTCCGAGTTCCCCGACACCGCGGGTGAAGGCGTCGATCACGGCGCGCACGGCCGGACTGTCCTCATCGCGGCGCCAGACCAGTGACCAGGTCCACAGTGGTACGGGTGCCAGCACCGGCCTCCGGACCAGGTCCTTGGGCAGCGTTGCGTCCTGTCCCTTGGGGTTGTTGAGCACCGGCCGCCGCAGTTCCCGGACGTGCTCGAAGAAGGTCGGCCCCGTCACGCCGCCGTCGTCGGTGCGCATGACACGCGCCCCCGTGTCGGCCGCGAACTGCTCGCCGTACCGGTTCCACGAGGACCAACTGGCGGCGTCAGTATCCACCAGCACCAGCACATCGGCGGCTTTCACGGGCGTATCGTCCGGCCCCACGGACAGGGCGTACAACCGGTCGACGCCCATCAGGCGGGCGTCGAGACCCAATGCGTGCAGGTCGGAGGTCTGCACCCAGCAGATCGCGAGGTCCAGGCTGCCGTCGGCGACGCGGGCCGCCTGGGTGTGCGACGGCATCACCCAAGTGTCCACCCGCAGCTGCGCCAATCCGGCCACCCGCTCCGCCAGATCACCCGGACACCAGTTCACGTAGCCGACGCGCACCGGCTCCGTCGTCGCCATCCCCGTTGCGCTCCTGCGTAATTCGTCGGCCTGCTGAATCAGTGCCCGCGCGCCGGGCAACAGCGCGGTACCGGCCGCGGTGAGTGCCACAGAGCGCCGATCACGGTCGAACAGCTGCACCTTGAGGTCGCGTTCCAGCGCCTTGATCTGCTGGGACAGCGATGGGCCGGCGATCCGCAATCGCTCGGCCGCGCGCCCGAAGTTCAGCTCTTCGGCGACGGTCACGAAGTACCGCAGCTGGCGCAGTTCCACCGAACGAGCGTATTAGGCGGAACCTCTCAGCAACGAGCTATCCCGTCACATCAGCCGGACATCACCGCGACCAGGGATGCGTTGAGGTGTGCATCCAACGAGAAAGGACCACCCCCATGAGCACCACACCACACGTCGCGGTCATCACCGGCGCCTCCCAGGGAATCGGCGAGGCCCTGGTGACGGGCTACCGCAAGCTGGGCTACGCCGTCGTCGCCAACTCCCGAAACATCGGTGAGAGCGACGATCCGATGGTGCTGCCCGTGCCCGGCGACATCGGGCAGCCCGGCGTGGGCAAGCAGCTGATCGACGTCGCCGTCGAGCGCTTCGGTCGCATCGACACCATCGTCAACAACGCAGGCATCTTCATCGCCAAGCCCTTCACCGAGTACACCGACGAGGACTACGACGCCGTCACCGGAGTCAACCAGCGCGGCTTCTTCGAACTGACCCGCGCCGGGATCGCCGCGATCGAATCGCACGGCGAAGGCGGACACGTCGTCACCATCTCCACGAGCCTCGTCGACCACGCCAACTCCCAGGTCCCCTCGGTGCTGGCGTCCCTGACCAAGGGCGGGCTGAACGCCGCAACCAAGGCCCTGGCCATCGAGTACGCGTCGCGAGGTATCCGTGCCAACGCCGTCGCGCTGGGCACCATCCGCACCCCGATGCACTCGCCCGAGACCCACGAGTTCCTGTCGGCGCTGCATCCGGTCGGACACATGGGCGACATCGACGATGTGGTCGACGCGGTGCTGTACTTGGAACGGGCCGGATTCGTCACCGGCGAGATCCTGCACGTCGATGGAGGTCAAAGTGCCGGGCACTGAGGAGAACACAGCGGCGATACTCCGAGATGTCCTTGACGAGTGGCGGGCCAGCATCGCCGCCCACGACCCCCAGCGGGTGTCCTCGGTGTTCACCGAGGACGCGATCTTCCAGGGGTTACGTCCCTACAGCGTCGGCCGGCCGGGGGTGTTCGACTACTACGAGTCGCAGCCCGTCGGTCTGACCGTCGACTACCGGATCCACGAAACCCGCAGGCCCGCCGACAACGTCGTGCTCGGCTACCTGCGCGCAGACTTCACGCGGCCCGACGGCACGGTGATCCCGCTGAACCTCAGCGTCCTGGTCACCCGCGACGACGATTGGCGTATCGCCCACTATCAGGTGTCAGCCGTAACCAACTGAGGACAACTCCCACCACCGCCGAGGGCCCCGCCCGGGCATCAACACGATGCCCGAGCGGGCCGGAGATTAAATCACCCGGAGTGAATCTCCGTCGTAGCCGAATCGGGACCGCAGCTGGACGAGCAGACGCTCCGCCTCGGCGATCCTCGCGTGCAGGCGGACGAGTGCTTCCGGCATGGGCGCCTCGGTCACCCGGCTGCGTTCCCGGACGCGTCTCCACCGCAGCTCGGTGGCCGCGAGAAGGTCCCGCAGCTCGGCGATTTCGCCGACCAGAATATCCTCGAACAGCCGCGATTGGGCGATGTCGGCGCTGTGCACGGGCCGGGAACAGTCGATCGCGGCGGCCGCACGAGAAACCATGCGCGGCAGGGGGTTGAGCACCGCGGCCACATCGGCCCCGACTGTCGGGGCAGAGATGTTTCCACTCCCGAATTCCCGTGATATCAGCGTCACGTGGGGATCATGGAGCAGCCACCCGACTCACAGCGACAACACAGACGTAACCCAAGATGCCACCTCTGGTCATCTACCGGTCATCGGATGTACGTTTGACGGCCTTTGCGCGCGGACGGCGTCCGCGTTCGGCACGCCTAACTCAGCGCGGGGATGACCTTCTGCTCGAACAGTTCGATACCGGACCGGTCGTAGGCGGCCTCCGGGAAGTACAGGATCGCGTACTCACACCCGAGATCGCGCATCCGCTGCAGCTTCTCGATCACCTGCTCGGGTGTACCGCTTGCCGATTCGGGCGCGGTGACGTTGGCGAGCATGGCGTCGACGGTCGCCTCACCTGCCACCGGCGCCTGCCGGGCCCGCAACCGCGCGACCCGGTCGGCGACGTCTGCCTCGGAGTCGCCGATGACGGCGTTGAAGTTGGCCGACCGCACGATCGCGTCATAGTCGGTCCCGACATCGCGGCAGTGGCCGGCCAGCACCTGCGACTTGTGCGCGAAGCCCTCGGGTTCGGAGGTGAAGTTGGTGTACTGCGCATACTTGGCCGCGATGCGCAGCGTCACCTTCTCTCCGCCACCGGCGATCCACATCGGGATGCCAGTGTCCTGCAACGGCTTCGGGGCGACGATCGCACCGTCGACCTGGTAGTGCTTGCCGTCGAAGCTGACCCGCCCGTCGCGCCAGGCGTCACGCATGATCTGGACGCCCTCGTCGAGACGACCCAGCCGAACCCCGGCAGACGGGAAGCCGTAGCCGTAGGCCCGCCACTCGTGCTCGTACCAGCCGCCGCCGATGCCCATCTGCACGCGGCCACCCGAGATGATGTCGGTGGTGGCGGCGATCTTGGCCAGGTAGACCGGATTGCGATAGCTCATCGCGGTGCACATCTGGCCGAGCTTGATCCGCGACGTCGTCGCGGCATAGGCCGACATCAGCGACCAGGCCTCGTGGGTGGCCTCGTCGGTGGGGACCGGAACGGTGTGGAAGTGGTCGTAGACCCACAGCGAGTCCCAGCTGCCTGCGTCGGCGTAGGCAGCCAGGTCACGCATCACCGGCCAGTGGTCTTCGGTGGGAATGTCGACGAGGTCAAGGCGCCAGCCCTGCGGGATGAAGAGTCCGAAGCGCATGGACCCCGACTCTACGACGCCGACGTGTGTCGTGGCACCGGGCTAGCCTGAGTTTTATGGCCCTTTCCAAGGAAGAACGCGAACAGTTTCTTGCCGAGCCGCACATCGCCGCCCTGTCGGTATACGCAGGCGACAAGCGCGGTCCGCTGACCGTCCCCATCTGGTACCAGTACACCCCCGGCGGGGAGCCGTGGGTGTTGACCGGGGTGGGATCACGCAAGCACCGGCTGATCGAGGCGGCCGGACACCTGACGCTGATGGTCGAGCGGCTGGAGCCGACGGTGCGTTACGTGGCCGTCGACGGTGCGGTCTCGCGCATCGAACCGGGCACCGACGAGCAGCTCGTCGAGATGACCAAGCGCTACCTGGCTCCCGAGAAGGTGGAGCCGTATCTGGAGTTCGCCCGCCGTGAGCACGGTGAGAGTGTCGCGGTGTTCCTCAAGCCCGAGCACTGGCTGTCTTCAGACCTGGGGTCGCTGTGACGCCATGAGCTCGCGCCAACGGCTGTTCCGGTGGCTCTACCGGCTCGGGTTCACGCCCTGGGACGGCCATCCGTTGGCGCACAGCCTGACGAAGCTCGTCGAAGGAACCACTCACCCGTTGTCGCCCGGGACCGCGCTCGATCTGGGCTGCGGTACCGGGGACAACGCGGTGTACCTCGCCCGCCACGGTTGGCGGGTCACCGGCGTGGACTATGTGGTCAAACCGCTGAAGAAGGCTCGAGCCAAAGCCGGCGGTTTGCCCGTAGTCTTTGCCAAAGCCGATGTGACACAACTGAGTTCGTCAGGCATCGGCACGGGGTTCGACCTCATCATAGACAGTGGCTGCCTGCACGGCATGAGCGCCGCCGACCGCGATGCCTACGTACGGGAAGTCAGCGCGGTGGCTGCGCCCGGCGCGCAACTGCTGATCGTGGCTTTCATTCCGGGCGCGTCGATGGGCGTGCCCGGCATCGGATTCGAAGAAGTGCAGCGCCGATTCAAGGACGGCTGGACGTTGCTGTCCAGCGGAGATGAGCCCGCGATGGATCAGAACGGCACCAACCGGGCGCGGCACTACCTGTTCGCACGTTCGACATAGGGATTGGCACCGTGGCCGTCGAGCAGGCCCACACGGTTCGACGCGAGCAGGATCCGGGATCTCATGCCTGCGTTGACCCCTGTGTTTCGTCGGCGGCTCTGCGCTACTGCTCGAACATCAGCAGGGGTTTACCTCCGTGCTCGGGAGCTTCGGCCAGATGCACGGCATCACTGAACTTTTCGACCGGGATCGGCTGGCCCTCCGGAACCCGCAGGGCGCCGCCGGTGGCGAGTTGGACCGTCCGGTCGATCGTCGCGGCCATTCGGTCCTTTGGGGTCTCGGTGAACCAGCGAAACAGCCAGAATCCCCGAACGGACTTCGTTTCGTATATCAGCGAACGCGCGAAAATCGGGATGGTGAGTTTGGCGGGGTCGGTCTGGCGGTGCGTGGACAGGGCGCCGAAGACGACTAGCTCGCCGTGCGGCGCCAGTGCCCGCGACACGTCCGCGCCCACCTGACCGCTGACACAGTCAATGGCTTTGGCCACGCCACCCTCGCCTGCGATGGCGACCACGCGTTCACGCAGGTCCTCGTCCTCGGTGCAGATCACCGCGGTGCCACCTGAGACGACAATGTCCTCGACGGCGGATCGACGTCGCACCACATTGAGGGTCTTGAAGCCGACGTGTGTCCCGAGTTGGATGACCAACTGACCAACGGTTGATCCGGCCGCCGTCTGCAGCAGCCATTCACCGGGTCGGACATCGAGCACGTCACTGGTCAAGATCACCGCAGTGAGGGGATTGCTGAGCAGCTGCGCGGCCGTGGACGTGCTCATGCCGGCGGGAACCGGCAGGACCTGCTCGGCATCGGCAACGACGTATTCCTGCCACGTACCGGTGACCCCGATCGTCATGACGCGCTGCCCGACGGTCAGACCTTCTGTGTCGCTGCCGATTTCGTCGATGACACCGACAGATTCGATGCCAGGTACCGCCGGGAACTCCGGGGTGAATCCGTATCGGCCGCGGATCGTGTGCAGATCGCTGGCCTCGACAGGCACCGCAACCACCCGGATCCGAACCTGACCGGGACCGGGCTGCGGAATCGGACGCGCCTCCAGGCGCAGAACCTGGGACGGTTCGCCCACCGTATCGGCGACGACAGCCCGCATCGTTGCCATCATCCTGATGCTCCTTCAGTTCGGATCCCGATCTCAGGGTGGTTCGGTGTCCAGAGCGTCATCCCCAACTGATGATGCTGCCACCATGACAGCGTTGCCGGTGCAGGGACAGCGACGACGCTACGGAACGTCGCTCAGCTCTGGATGGCCGCGCGAGCCTCGATGGCCTTGACGCTGCTTTTGAAGGCCTTGGCCAGCGAGCGCTTTCCCACCGTGCCGAGCACAGCCGCGACGATTCGGCCTCGCAGATTCTTGCCCTCACGCACCAGCACGGCGTCGATCTCGGTCGTGCCGTCAGGCTGCGGCGTCAGCGTGTAGGTATGCCCCGACGCGCCACCGAACAGATTGGAATCGACGGTGGTGAGGACCACGTACTGCGGATGCGACCAGTCGTAGTGCAGACGTTCCCAGATACCTCCGGAGCCCTCCGTTACGTCAGCCTCATGCGGCCCCAGACTGTGCACTTTCAGGTAGCCGTCGGCGCTGTTCTTGAAGAGCTTCGATCGACCGGGTCCGAAGTCGGTGAGCCCGGCGATGAACTGCTCGGGTGTTGCGGTGGTCGTCTCGTGGAAACGGATGATGGCCATTTCACGGTCCTCTCAACATGTGTTCGTTATCGATGGACCCAACAACCACCTGGTAGCCGTCGCCGATTCCACGAACTGGGCCGTCAGCCTGGCCCTGTCGGGACTGGTATTGGCGGGAACTGTTTGTCGTCGCACTTCGAAGAAGCTCAGAAACTTCACCGGCGCTCTGCCGCAACAGAATTCGTGTCAGGACAAGCCCAACGCGGCCATGGAGCCGTCAACCGTCGCTGTACGCAGTCGCTCGTAGGGAACATCGGGGAACTGCAGGCAGCAGTCCTGCAGACCACCGAACGCGATGACCGCGCGGGTGGACTGTTCGAGCGTCGGGCGCCGGCCGAACACCAACACACCCAGCCTGGCCCGCCAGGCCAGCAGTTGGTCGATCAGCCCCAGATCGGCCAGGGTGGTCAGTTCGGAGACGATCAGCACGAGGTCGGCCAGGTGCCGGTAGTGGAAGTCGAAGTAGCCCTCGAGGAGTTCCCGCGCCGAGGCCCGGTCGGCGCCACGCTTGGCTTCCTGCTCGGCGATGAAGGCCTCACCCTCGTCGATCAGTGGTTGCACGATGCTGCGGACGAGGTCCTCACGTGACCGGAAGTGGTAGTACAACGCGGGTTTGGTGATGCCGAGGCGGTCGGCGATGTCCTGCAGACTCGTGCGGACAACACCTTTCTCGGTGAACAGCTCGCGCGCCGCATCCAGGATGCGTTGCCGAGTATCCAATGCAGGCTTGGCCACGTAGCCACCCTAACTTACTTAACGATAGGTAAGCTCACGGCAGAAGCACTTACCGACCGTTAAGTAAGGGGGCATCGTGAAGGTACTCATCTCCGGCGCCAGCATCGCCGGGCCCGTACTCGCCTATTGGCTGTCTCGACACGGAGTCGACGTCACCGTGGTCGAGCGCTCGCCCGCACTGCGCAAGACCGGCGGTCACGCCGTCGACCTGTTCCGGCCCGCCATGGAGATCTCCGAACGCATGGGCGTGCTGTCCGAGATCGAGGCGCACGCCACCGGGACCACCCAGATGGTCGTCCACCGGCCCGGCACGTCGCGCCCAGCCCGCCTGGACTACCTCAAGATCATCGGGGTCATGTCCGACCGGCACGTCGAGATCATGCGGGACGACCTCAGCGAGATCTACTTCCAGGCCGGACGTGACGACGTCGAGTATCTCTTCGGCGACACCATCACCTCCATCTCCCCCGACGGGGAGGTGACCTTCGAGCACAACCCGCCCCGGCGCTTCGACGTGGTGGTGGGAGCCGACGGGCTGCATTCGGGCGTGCGTCGTCTGACGTTCGGCGACAACGTCTCCGAGAGCTTCCTCGGTGGATACCTCTCGGTGGTGTCGGTGCCGAAAGAGCTGGCCCGTGACGGCGAGATGACCGGCTACTTCAAACCCGGGCACATGGCCGGGATCTACACCGCCGAACATCTCGACGATGCCCGCGCGGTGTACATCTTCCGCCCGAGCCGGCCGCTGGATTACGACTACCGCGATGCGGAGCGCCAAAAGGCGCAATTGCGCGCCGCGTTCGAGCACATGAGTCCCGAGGTGGACCGCTGGCTCGACGAGGTGCCGCGGACGCCGACGTTCTACTTCGACGCCATCACGCAACTGGAGATGACGACGTGGTCGCGTGGCCGGGTGACCCTTGTCGGAGATGCGGGCTATTGCCCCGGACCGGCCGTCGGCGGCAGCACCAGCCTGGCGGTGTACGGCGCCTATGTCCTGGCCGCCGAGATTGTGCGGGCCGGTGACGATTACGCCGCGGCGTTCGCCGCCTATGAACGCACGATGCTCGCGCCCGTTGTCGGCAGCCGGAAGCTGGCCCGCGTGAACGCGAAAACCGTGGTGCCCACCAGTGGTTGGGGCATCCGCGCACTGGTGGGCGTGGGACAGGTGGTCTCGCTGCTGCCGCTGGGCCTGGTCCAGGCGCTCGCCCGGCTCAACGCCAAGGGCGTGCGGCTCTACGACACCATGCCGCTGCCCAATTGGCCGGCGTCGCTGACGGGGTGAGCGGGCGCGGGCGCGGCGTAGCGTGGCCACATGGACGAACTCTCCGATGACGTGATCGCGTTCCTGTCCGAAGGCACCCGCACCGCGGTGCTGGGTTGGGTTGCGGCTGACGGCCGACCGCTGGCGGCGCCCGTGTGGTTCGTGGTCGACGATGGCGCGCTCGTCTTCAACACCGGCGAGGACACCGCCAAGGGCCGGGCGCTGGCCCGCGATCCGCGCGTGGTGCTGTGCGTCGACGATTCCAACCCGCCGTATGGGTTCGTCCAGATCCAGGGCGTGGCGTCGATCAGCGAGGATCCCGGCGAGCTTCTCGACATCGCCACCCGCACCGGCGGCCGCTACATGGGCGCCGACCGCGCCGAGGAATTCGGCCGGCGCAACGGGGTGCCGGGGGAACTCGTGGTGCGGGTCAAACCGACGAAAGTCCACGCCGCATTCGACGTGGCGGATTGAGGTGGCCCGATGACCGAGATTTCCGCCTTCGCCGACATGCTGTCTCGTGATCACGGGCTCTGTGTACTGAGCACCCTGCGCGGTGACGGCAGCATCCAGTCCTCGGTGGTGAACGCCGGCGTGATGGCGCACCCGCGCACCGGTGAACCCGTCGTCGCCCTCGTGGCGATCGGCGGTGCCCGAAAGCTGCGGCACCTGCGCGCCGATCCGCGGGCCACCGTTGTCGCCCGGGCCGGCTGGCAATGGGTGACCGTCGAGGGCACTGCCGAGATCATCGGGCCCGACGACCCGAGCCCCGACACCGACGCCGACGCCGAGAAGTTACGGCTGCTCTTGCGTGCGATCTTCGAGGCGGCCGGCGGCACCCACGACGACTGGGACACCTACGACCGCGTCATGCGTGAAGAACGCCGCGCCGCGGTCCTGATCACGCCGGTGCGGGAGTACTCGAACCCCAGCTGACGAGTCAGCTCACTCCGCGCGGCCACCCAGATGCTTGGCCAGGAAGCGGTCGACCCGGTGGTAGAAGTCCAACCGGTTCTCCGGCTTGGCGAAGCCGTGACCCTCGTTCTCGTACATCACGTATTCATGGTCGATGCCGTGCTCGGCCATCGCCGCGACGATCTGCTCGGATTCGGCCCGCTTGACCCTGGGGTCGTTCTCCCCCTGCCCGATCAGCATCGGGATCTTGATCGCGTCCACCCGGGACAGCGGCGAGCGTGACCACAGGAAGTCGGAGTTGTCCCCAACTCGCTTGTGCCACAACTGGATCATCGGCTTCCAGTACTCCGGGAACGACGCGATCAAGGTGTTCAGGTTGGACGGACCGACCATCGAGACCGCGCAGGCGAACACGTCCGGCGTGAACGTCGCCCCGATCAGTGCCGCGTAGCCCCCGTAGGAGCCGCCGTAGATGGCGACCCGCTTGGCGTCGATGTAGCCCTTGCCCACCAGATGGTCGACGGCGTCGAGCAGGTCGTCGTGCATCTTTGCGCCCCACTCGCGGTTGCCCGCGTTGAGGAACTCCTTGCCATAGCCGGCGGAGCCGCGAAAGTTGACCGACACGACGACGTAGCCGCGGTTGGCCAGCCACTGCGCCTCGGGGTCGAAGCCCCAGCCGACGCGGGCCCACGGCCCGCCATGCACGTTGAGCACGGCGGGTAACCCGGAGCGCGCAACGCCGGGCGGGAACGACAGGTAGCCGTGGACGGTGAGGCCATCGCGGGCCGTGAAACTGAACGGCTCCATGGGCACCAGCGGGTAGTCGTTGAGCTCCGGGCGATGGTCGAACAGGAACGTCGGGGTCTGCGAAGCCCGGTCCCAGGAGTAGAACTTCACCGGCCCGGCGTCCTGATCGAAGGCGACCAGCCAGGTGCCGTTGTCGTGGCTGCGGTCGGTGATCGACAGGTCGCCCGGGCTCACCCGCGTGAGCGCCTCGATGTCGCCGCGAATCGACTCGTCGAAGATGCGGTATTCCAACCGTTCGCCGTACACGGTCGCGGCCTGGACCTCACGGGTGTCCGGGTGCAAGATCACGTTGCTGACGTCGTACACCGGATCCTCGGCGAGCACCTCGACGGCACCGGTCGCGATGTCCATCGTCACCAGTCGGGTGGTGTTCGAGCCGACCGACAGCAGCAGGTACATCGCCGTGCCGTCGCGGTTGAAGGCGAGCGGGGCCGTCGTCTCGGCATCCTCTGGCGGAACGTCCAACAGGGTTCGCCAGTCAGAGTGTTCGTCGTCGCGCACCAGGATCGTCATCCCGCCCTCGGCGGTCGGCTGCATCGCGCCGCGGACCCGCAGTTCGTCGTCGACCAGCCAGCCCACGAAACCGGGGTTTTCCACCACCTTGCGCAACTCCCCGGTGGTCAGGTCGAGGTGGTAGACGTCGTGCAGCTGCGGGTTGTCCTTGTTCATCCCGACCAGCACATCGTTGGGAAACTTCTTGGGAAGTCTGATGATTCGGCACTGCACGTCATCGAACGGGGTGAGGTCACGTTCGATACCGGTTTCCGCGTCGACGTCGTAGAGCCGGAAGTTCTCACTGCCGTCGCGGTCGCGCACATAGAGGATGTGCCGGTTGTCGTGGGCCCACACATAGTTGGGGATTCCCCGGTCGGTGTCGTGCGTGACCGGCCGATCGTCACCCGCGCCGATGACCCCGACGAACACGTTGAGCACGCCGTCGAGCGGAGCCACGTACGACAGCCGCGTCCCGTCCGGTGAGATCTGTGCGCCCGCACGCTCGGGATTGCCGAGCAGCACTTCGAGCGGAATCAGCGTCGCGTCCGCCATTAGGCCCCCTTGTCGTCGGTATTTCTCAATACTGCCGCACCGTGGGCTGACGACCAGACGCAAAAGCCCCCGACTTGCGCCGGGGGCTTTTGACGTTTCGCGCTTAGCTCTCGAGCGATGCCGGCGGCAGGAAGCGGTCGCCGTACTTGGCGGCCAACTCCTTGGCGCGGGCGACGAACGCCGCCTTGCCGACGCCGAGCTCGCCCTGGTAACCGACGATGAACTGGGCCGAACCACCGGTGTACGGCGGGAAGCCGATACCCATGATCGAGCCGATGTTCGCGTCAGCGGTCGAGGTGAGCACGCCCTCGTCGATGCACTTCTGGGTCTCCAGCGCCTCGGCGAACAGCATGCGGTCGATCATGTCCTGCAGCGGCGGCTGCGAGGACCCGGAGTTGAAGGTCTCTCGCAGGCCGGGCCACAGCTGGGTCCGCTTGCCGTCGACGTACTCGTAGAAGCCGGCACCCTTCAGACGCGACGGGCGGCCGAGCTCGATCATCTTCTCCACGACGGCCTCGGCCGGGTGCGGCACGTAGGTGCCGCCCTCGTCTTCGACGCCCTTACGGGATGCCGTGGCGATCTTGTGCATGAGCTCCAGGTTGAGCTCATCCGACAGCTGCAGCGGCGCAGCCGGGTAACCGGCCTGCGAACCCGCCTGCTCGATCGACGCGGGCTCGACACCCTCGCCCAGCATGGCCAGCGCCTCGTTGACGAAGGTGCCGATCACACGCGAGGTGAAGAAGCCGCGGCTGTCGTTGACCACGATCGGGGTCTTGCGGATGGCCAGCGTGTAGTCGAACACCCGGGCCAGGGCCTCGTCAGAGGTCTTCTCGCCCTTGATGATCTCCACCAGCGGCATCTTGTCGACCGGCGAGAAGAAGTGGATACCGATGAAGTCCTCCTGGCGCTTCACGCCGGTCGCCAGACCGGTGATCGGCAGCGTGGAGGTGTTCGAGCCGAGCAGCGCGTTGGGCTCGACGATGTCCTCGATCTCCTGGAACACCTTGTGCTTGAGTTCCTGGTTCTCGAACACGGCCTCGATCACGAAGTCGACGCCCTTGAGATCCTGCGGATCGGCGGTCGGGGTGATCTTGGCGAGCAGCGCCGCGGACTTCTCCTCGGTGGTCTTGCCACGCTTGAGTGCCTTGGCCTCCAGGCCCTCCGAGTACGCCTTGCCCTTGTCAGCGGCTTCCTGCGTGACGTCCTTGAGCACGACGTCGTAGCCGGCCTTGGCCGACACGTAGGCGATACCGGCGCCCATCATGCCCGCGCCCAGCACACCGATCTTCTTGATCTCCTGCTTGGCGATGCCCTCCGGACGCGATGCGCCGCCGTTGATGGCCTGCAGGTCCAGGAAGAACGCCTGAATCATGTTCTTGGCGGTCTGGCCGGTGACCAGCGAGACGAAGTAGCGGCTCTCGATGCGGCTGGCGGTGTCGAAGTCGACCTGCGCGCCCTCGACAGCGGCGTCCAGGATGGCCCGCGGTGCGGGCATCGGGGCGCCCTTGAGCTGCTTCTTGAGCAGGGCCGGGAAGGACGGCAGGATCGCGGCGAGCGCGGGGCTGGACGGGGTGCCACCGGGGATCTTGTAGCCCTTGACGTCCCACGGCTGGGTGTGGGCCTCGGGGTTGGCCTTGATCCACGCCTTGGCGGCCGGGATCAGCTCCTCGACCGAGCCGACCAGCTCGTCGACCAGACCGGTGTCCTTGGCCTTGGCCGGGTTGAACCGGGTGCCCTGGCTCAGGACCTCCATGAAGGCCTTCTGGATACCGAACATGCGCACGGTGCGGGCCACGCCGCCACCACCGGGCAGCAGGCCCAGGGTGACCTCGGGCAGACCGATCTGGCTGCCCTTGACGTCGGCGGCGATGCGGTGGTTGGTCGCCAGCGCGATCTCCAGGCCACCGCCGAGCGCGGCGCCGTTGATGGCGGCCACGACAGGCTTGGGCAGGGTCTCCAGCTTGCGCAGGTCGGCCTTGATGGTCTCGACCATCTCGAACGCCTCAGCGGCGTCGTCGGGGCCGATATTCATCATGCCCTTGAGGTCGCCACCGGCGAAGAAGGTCTTCTTCGCGCTGGTGATGACCACACCGGTGATCGAATCCTGCTCGGCAACAAGGCGTTCCACGGCATTGTGCATGGATTCCTTGTAGTGCTCGTTCATCACGTTGGCCGAACCGGTCGGGTCGTCCAACGTCAGGGTGACGATGCCGTCGGCATCCTTGTCCCACTGAATGGTGTTCTCAGCCATTGTTTTTCAGACCTCTCAGACGCGCTCGATGATGGTGGCCACGCCCATGCCGCCGCCGATACACAGCGTGATCAGGGCACGCCGAGCGCCACGACGCTCGAGCTCGTCGACCATGGTTCCGGTGATCATGGCGCCGGTGGCGCCCAGCGGGTGGCCCATCGCGATGGCGCCACCGTTGACGTTGAGCTTCTCGTCCGGGATGTTGAGATCCTTCTGGAACTTCAGCACCACAGAGGCGAAGGCCTCGTTGAGCTCGAACAGGTCGATGTCATCGACGGTCAGCCCGGCACGGTCCAGCACCTTCTGGGTGGCCGGGGTGGGACCGGTCAGCATGATGACCGGGTCGGCGCCGCTGGTGGCGGTGGCCACGACGCGGGCGCGCGGGGTGAGACCCTGGCTCTGGCCGGCCTTCTCAGACCCGATCAGCACCAGGCCGGCGCCGTCGACGATGCCCGAGCTGTTGCCGCCGGTGTGGACGTGGTTGATCTTCTCGACGTAGTGGTACTTCTGCAGCGCCACGTCGTCGAAGCCGCCCATCGCGCCAAGGCCCTCGAACGCGGACTTCAGCTTGCCCAGGTCAGCCGCGGTGGTGCCGGGGCGCATGTGCTCGTCGTGATCCAGGACGACGAGGCCGTTTTGATCCTTGACCGGGACGACCGACTTGGCGAAGTAGCCGCCGGACCAGGCCGCCGCCGCGCGCTCCTGCGACCGCGCCGCGTAGGCGTCGACGTCGTCGCGGGAGAAGCCCTCGATGGTGGCGATCAGGTCGGCGCCGATGCCCTGCGGGACGAAGCCGATGCGGTAGTTGGTCTCCGGGTCAGACGCCCAGGCGCCGCCGTCGGAGCCCATCGGGACGCGGCTCATCGACTCGACACCGCCGGCCAGCACCAGGTCGTCCCAGCCGGAACGAACCTTCTGGGCGGCCAGGTTGACTGCCTCCAGGCCCGACGCGCAGAAGCGGTTGAGCTGGAAACCACCGGTGGTCTCGGGCAGCTTGGCCACAAGTCCGGCGGTGCGGGCGATGTCGCCACCCTGGTCGCCGACCGGGGAAACCACGCCCAGGATGACGTCGCTGATCAGCGTCTCGTCCAGGTCGGGGTAACGGCTGCGGATCTCTTCGATCAGACCGACAACCAGGTTGACCGGCTTGATCTCGTTGAGTGCGCCGCCGCGCTGCTTGCCACGGGGCGTACGGATCGCCTCGTAGATGAAGGCTTCTTCGGACATGTCTGCTCCCCTGCCGTATCGGCGTCCAGGTTCAGGTTGGGTTTTGGAACCGCCCAGCGAATGTGGGCAGCACGCTGACCGCAGCCTAACAGGCTCGCCCAACCCGTTGGTTGGGCCTGTGCTCAGCATCATCCTCGCCGGTGCTCCTGCACAAGGCGGACCCCGGTGACTGATCACGCTCCCAACAGCCGGAGGGTGCCGATCACCCTATGGTTGACTCGCCGCATGAACGACCTACCCGAGGAAATCGAGGTGCGGGGTACCGTGCTCGACCGCATCCCATTCTCGGAGGAGCTTGCCTGCTGGTCGGCCGCTCTGCCCGGTGACGAACCGCGCACCGTCAGCATCGTCATCGAACCGGCTGGGCCGCCGACGGATGCGGCCGTCGACTCCGCTGCGGAGGCGATCGCCGGATTCGACGGGCTCGCAGCCGCCGCTTCGCGTTATCTCGTCGCCGAGTTCACCGATCCTGCGTGGGCGCTCGACTCGGTGGACCGCGAACGGCTCGACGGGCCGGAGGCGCCGTTCGGCATGCCCGAGGCGATCATCTGGGCCGACGGTTCCTGGATGATCCGCTTCGCCGAGTGCGGCCTCGCAATGGGCGAGGAGTTCGGCATCGGCGTGCGTTTCGCCGGGTCGACGCCGGTCGCCATCGAGGACTTGTCTAGCGCGACCGAGGTCGAGACGGACTGACCACACTTTCCGCCTTCGCCGCGGAATCAACGTGCAGTAGAAGCCGTCACGCGGAGCGGGGCTCCTCGACCGCCGGCAGCGTCGGGTAGTCGGTGTAGCCGACCGGCCCGGGCGCATAGAACGTCGCCATGTCGGGCTCGTTGAGCTCGGCACCCAGGATCAGCCGGTCGATCAGGTCCGGGTTGGCCAGGAACGCCCGCCCCACCGCGTACGCGCTGATCGCGCCCCACTGCGCGTAACCCTCCAGCAGGGAGAAGTCGGTACCGCTGGCGCGGCCGGTGTTGAGCACGAATGTCCCCGACCAGAGGGCGCGGATGACACCGAAGGCCCGCGACGCCGGGTCGATGAGCACGTGCAGGTAGGCCAGCCCGAGCGGCGCGATGCGCTCCAACAACGCCTCGTAGGCGCCGACGGTGTCGTTCTCGTGCATGCCGCCGGCGGTGTTCCCGGGCGAGATGCGCAACCCGACCCGGCCTGCGCCGATCTCGTCGACCACGGCCTCGACCACCTCGGCGGCCAGGCGGGCACGGTTCTCCGGTGAACCGCCGTAGGCGTCGGTGCGCTGGTTGACCACATCGGACGCGAACTGGTGCAGCAGGTAGCCGTTGGCGCCGTGGATCTCGACGCCGTCCATGCCCGCGTCGATCGCGCGGCGCGCGGCGGCCCGGAACTGCTCGACGATCACCGGGATCTCCGCGGTGTCGAGCGCACGCGGCGTCTCCAGCGCCTTCTTGCCGGCGGGCGTGTGCGTGACCACATCGGCCGCGATCGCCGAGGGAGCGACGGCCTCGAACCCGCTGATGTCGGGGTGGGCCATCCGGCCGACGTGCCACAGCTGAACGAACATCTTGCCGCCCGCGGCATGCACCGAGTTGGCGATCTCGGCCCAGCCGTGCTGATGGCGGTCGGTGTAGATGCCCGGGGTGTTCATGTAGGCCCCGTTGGCGGTCTCGGCGACAGCCGTGGCTTCGCTGATGATCAGACCCGCACTGGCGCGCTGTGTGTAGTACTGCGCGGCCAGCGGTGACGGGGTGCCATCGGCGTCGGCGCGCGAACGCGTCAGCGGTGCCATGAACAGACGGTTGGCAGCGGCGGTGTCGCCGACCTGGATCGGCTGCAGCAGTGCGGCGTCGGCGTTCAGTTTGTAGGTCACGCCGCTTTAGAGCGTCGAGGGTGCGGCAATCATTCCCGGCGTCATGATCGCCGAACCTGCGTCCAGACCACCCAGCCTGCGTCCAGATCGCGGATTCGCCGAATTTCACGATCTCACCGCAGTCTCGGTGGGCAACCACATCTACTGTCGACGGCATGACCGTGCAGAGACTGCAGCCGTACGCGGTGACCATCTTCGCGGAGATGTCTGCGCTGGCCGGCCGCCTGGGCGCGGTCAACCTCGGCCAGGGTTTCCCCGACGAGGACGGCCCGGCCGAGATGCTCAAGGTGGCGCAGAACGCCATCGCCGAAGGCCACAACCAGTACCCGCCCGGCCTCGGCATCCCCGAGTTGCGCGACGCCATCGCCGCGCAGCGCAAGCGCCACTACGGCATCGATTACGACTCCGACACCGAGGTACTGGTGACCGTCGGCGCGACCGAGGCCATCGCCGCGTCAGTCCTCGGCCTGGTCGAGCCGGGCTCGGAGATATTGGTGATCGAGCCGTTCTACGACTCGTACTCCCCCGTGATCGCGATGGCCGGGTGCGTCCGTAGGGCCGTGCCGCTGGTCGCCGATGGCGCCGGGTTCGCGATCGACATCGAAGGTTTGCGCCGGGCCGTGACGCCCAAGACCCGCGCACTGATCCTCAACTCCCCGCACAATCCGACCGGCGCCGTGGCCTCCGATGCCGAGTTGCGGGCGATCGCGGCGCTGGCCATCGAGCACGACCTGCTGGTGATCACCGACGAGGTGTACGAGCAGTTGGTGTTCGGGGTCGAGCACCTGCCGCTGGCCCGCTACCCCGGCATGGCGGAGCGCACGGTGACCATTTCGAGCGCGGCCAAGATGTTCAACGTCACCGGCTGGAAGATCGGCTGGGCCTGCGGACCTGCCGATCTGATCGCCGGGGTGCGCGCAGCCAAGCAGTACCTCACCTACGTGGGCGGTAGCCCGTTCCAGCCCGCGGTGGCCCACGCGCTCAACAACGAGGACGGCTGGGTGGCCGACCTGCGCCAGTCATTCGAGGCCAAACGCGATCGGCTTGGCAGCGCCCTGGCCGACATCGGGTTCGAGGTGCACGACAGCCGCGGGACGTACTTCCTGTGCGCCGACCCACGGCCCCTCGGGTATTCGGACAGCACGCAATTCTGCGCCGAACTGCCGCACAAGGCCGGGGTGGCCGCGATCCCGATGTCGGCATTCTGCGATCCCGAGGCACCGCATGCGGACTTGTGGAATCACTTGGTGCGCTTCGCTTTCTGCAAGCGTGACGACACCATGGAAGAGGCGATCCGCCGGCTGGGCGTGTTGCGGGCCTAGCCTTTGTCGCTCAGTTTGACGGCGCGCTCCCTGGCCGTCATCGCACCCCAGATGCCGTAGGGCTCGGGAGCGGAGAGGGCGTGCGCGCGGCACCGGGCCAGCACCGGGCAGGCCCGGCAGATCGCCTTGGCCGCGTCCTCCCGCCTGCGCAGCGGGCGGCCCCGAACCTCTTCCGGGAAGAACACCTCTGCCGGATGGTCCCGACAGAGTCCGCGCAGCTGCCAGCTCCACTCGTCGAAGGCGGGCGGTGGCAGGTTGCGCGGGGAACGGTAGAAAGGCATCGCCGGACGGGTGGCGGCGGTACCGGATATCGCCTGTCGCGCAACGATTTCCAGCGGCGGCCGGCTGTCAAAAAGCGTGCGGGACATGGCGTTCACCCCTTTGAACGAAGTGGCGTGTGGCATGCCATGCTGCCAGCCCAGCCGGAGGCCGCACGTTGTCATCTTGTAAGGAATCGACCGCAGATCGCGACACTTTGCTGCCCCATTCCCGCACGCCACGGGCAATCGAGTGGTATGCCCGACTCGGCCACGGACGTCTGCGATTCGAGTAGTCCGATACTCGCGCGCAACCTCACCGGATTTGCCACCATCGTAAAAGACACTGGTGGGAGGCGTAATGAACCTCGGATCGACGACGACTGGACGCGTTGCCGGGCTCACGGCGATCGCCGCTTCGGCAGTGCTCGCGGTGGCCTGTGGCGGACAACAGGACCAAACCGACGAGACGCCCAAGGCACCGACAAGTGTGAGTGTGCCGCTGCCGTCGTCGACCCCGAGCAGCGCCACGTCCACCGCATGGAGCGACCCGACCACCACCGGTTACGGCACCGGTGGGTATACCCGCACGACAACGTCCACCACAACGACGCTTCCAGTTCCGACCGAAACCACGACCCTTACCACCACGACGCTGCCATCCACCACCACAACCACCCCGACAATCACGAATCCGGTCCCTGCTCCGTCCTCGCAGGTGCCTCCCACGTGAGCGACGAAGCGAAGTCGCTCACCCAGTCCGCGGAGCGGTGGCTGAGCCTGGCAGCGCTGGTCGTGGCGCCGACCTCACTGATCACCGGCCTGTGTTATTTCTTCGGCCTGCTCTCCATCCGGAACCGGCTGAAGTACTTCGCTGTGGACCCGTCCATGCTCGGGTACACCTCGGCCGACTACGCCGTCACCACAGTGGGTCTCTTCTTCTTCGCGGCACTGCGCGTGTTGATCGTCCTCGCGGCGGTGGCAGTTCTGGCTGTGGCCGCCCGGCATTGGGCTGCCACTGGACGGCGAATCACGTTGCTACGCAACATCGCATGGCTGTTGGCGGGGCTTGGCGCCGTGAGCCTGACCACAGCCGTCATCTGGCTGGTATCCGGGCACAGCCTGATCGACAAGGTCGTCAAAGGCGCCCCACCCATGTACATGGCGGGCACGATCGTGGCCGGCATCGCGTTACTCACCGCCGGCTATTGGGTGCTGGCCATCACCGGCGGATTCGGCGCACTGGGCCGCCTACCCAAGCTGGCCGAGCGAGCACTGCTCGTACTGGCTACCACCGGGATGGTGGTGGCACTGTTCTGGATCACCGATATGTATGCCGTCGAGCAAGGCAAGGCCAACGGTGCGTACACCGCGAGCAAGCTGTGGGCCGCCGACGGCGATTACACCGCAATACAATTGGATACCACCGAAGCCCTGAGCATCCCGGGCAACCTGGTCAAGACGACGACGCTCCCAGCTGAAGGACCGGCTGCGCCACCGGTCTATCGCTATCAATGCCTGCGCGTCATCGAGGCGCACGGCGGCCGCTACGTGCTGGTGCCGGCCAAGTGGTCCAGGGAGCGCGGCTACGCGATCACGGTGGCGCCGGACGCGACGCACCGCATCACGGGTGTCGTGAACTCGACTCCTGTCGGGCGGGGACCCAACATCGACCCGTACTGGCAGTGCCCGGAGGTGGTGCGGGTCTTTCAGCAGCCCGACCTCGAACCCGTCCTGATCGGACCCGACGCCGCGCAGACGATGGTAGGCGCCGTCGGCCTCAACACCACCGGGCCCGACACCAACACCGATTCCACACCGGCCACCGGCAATTCCACATCGCCGAAAGGTTGTGCCCCCGAGGACGATCCATCGGCGATCCCGTCCGCACTGCCGCCCTATCCGGCGACCGTACCGGCCACACGGGAACGCCAGTTTACCGCTGACGGCCCTTCCGGTCGGGTGTGGATGCGGCAACGTGCCATGACCTTCTCCGACCCGGCCGAGGCCGAAGATTTCATGGCCTCCGTCCAAGATCACTGGGGCTACTGCGCGGGAAAGGTGGCCTCGGCGAACCGGCACGGCGAGATGCAGCCCCGGGCACTCGGTACGCCAGGACTGCAGGAAGGTGTTCTGACGGTGTCCGATTCGGCGCCGTCGGCCAACGCGGCGGACTGCGCCCAAGCCCTGGCCGCCAAATCGAACATCGTCGTCGCGGTCGATGTGTGCGGAACAAAGGAACCATCGCGTGCCGTCGCAGTCGCCTATGCGATGCGCGACCGGATACCCACCGACTAGGGCAGTGTGGCGGCCACCGCCCACAGCGCGGCCAGATCCTCCGGCTCGGTCCGGATCGGGCTGAGCGCCACATCGGTGGCCCCGGCGTCGAGGTAGCGCTGCAACTGCTCGCGAACTTGCGCCGCCGACCCGACGGCCGCCAGTTCAGCGACACTGGAAACCTGTTCGCGGGCAATGACTTTCTGATACGACGGAATGGTCTCGTAGAACGCCAGTTGCTGCGCGGCGGCGCTACGGGCGGCGTCCGCGTCGTCGGCGACAAGCGCCGGCACCATGGCCACCACCCGGGGTTGTGGCCGGCCGACCGCCGTAGCCGCCGCGGTGATCGTCGGGACGATAAATTCCCCCACCGTGCGCGGCCCGGCGAGATACGGCAATGTTCCATCGGCCAATTCACCGGTCACCCGAAGGGCTTTCGGCCCCATCGCGGCGACATACACCGGGACTGGGGTACCACCGGGCACGTGCACCGGCCACTCGGGGTTCGCGGTGAACGCGCTGCCGTGGAAGTCGACGGTGCGTTCATCGAAAATCGCCCGCAGCACCTGCAGGTGTTCACGTAGCCGGCCCACCGGATCAGGCCAGACGGTGCCGAAGGCCTGGTGCTCAGGTGCGTGCGAGCCCAGACCGAGTCCCAGCGTGAAGTTGCCGTGCGCCGCGGCCTGCGCCGTCTGCGCGGCAGACGCCACCAGCAGTGGGTGACGGGGATTGACCGGCACCACCGATGTGCCCACGCCGAGACCGGGCACCGCGGCCCCGATCAGCGCGGCCAACGTGATGGCGTCGACGTCGAACTGCTGGGCCAGCCAGATCTGACGGACCCCGGCCGCGTACGCGGTGCGGGCCTGTGAGATCGCGGCATCGACGACGTTGGGGGCGGACGGGTTCAGGGTGAGGACGACTCCGGTCGGCATACCGGCACCAACCGGCGCGGAGGTCCGGGCTATTCCGTTCTGCTCACGATGCGCCATACCCGCGACACGGCAGGTCCTGCTGCTAGACCTACCGCTGGCGTGAACTACTCATGACACGCTGACGCAACCGCTCGATGGCGACGTCGAGGACGATCTTCCTCGCGCGCTTGATGAGGAACTCCGGGATCGGCATCGCGAGGTCGACGATGATGTCGAACCGGACCCGCGTCTTGTCCACCTCGGGTGTCAGGTTGTATTCGATGTGCTGCCCGCGTTGCTGCAGGTTGGGTTCGGCATCCCACACCATCCAGTAGTCGCCCCAGTGATATTCGAGTAGCTCTTTGTCCGTGATACCCAGCAAGCGCATCGTTGCCTTGACGTGGTGGGGCCTGCCGTCCGGATAGCGATCGATGACCTCGACGTTGCGGTGCACCGCAGACCAGGTCGGCAGCGCGTCGACATCGGCGAGCACCTCCATGATCGCCTCCGGCGAGGCGTCGAAGACCACCTCGCGTGATGCCTGAACCGCCACGTCTCCGAATCTAGCGAAGCGTGCCGCCCATGGCGGTGGTTCTGCGATGCAAACCAGGGACGGTTAGCTGGGTTGCCGGGCGACGATCACCGGAGCGGTGGCGGAATGCACCACCGCGGAACTGACCGAGCCGAGCAGCAACCCGGTGAAACCACCGCGTCCGCGATTGCCGACAACCACCAGCTGCGCGGTTTCGGCCTGGGCCAGCAGCTGCCGGGCCGGCTTGTCGGGCATGACCACCCGTCGCACCGCCACATCGGGATAGCGCTCGCACCACCCGGCCAACTGCTCGGCGAGCGCACGCTCGGCCTCAGAGCTCAGGTCTTCCCACTTCACGTCGGGAAACTCGAAGTTCAGATCGGTCCAGGTGTGCACCACCACGAGCTCCACACCGCGGCGTGACGCCTCATCGAAGGCGATTTCGGTGGCGTACTCGGACGCACGCGACCCGTCGACACCGACCACAACGGGCCCGTCCGCCGGATGGTCGTTGTCGGGGATCACCGCGACCGGTCCGTGGGCATGAGCCGCGAGGCTCGAGCTGACCGAGCCGAGCAACCGGCGACCCCATTTGCTCAGACCGCGGGAACCCACGACCACCAGATCGGCATTCCGCGAGTAGTCGATCAGTGTGGCCACCGCGTGCCCGGGAACCGCCTTCGCGATGATCCGGGGCTCCTGGTGGCCGGCGATGGTCTCAACCGCAACGCGGCGCGCATCGTCGAGGACCTCCTGGCCGCGCTGATCCTGATAATCCCAATAGTCCTGGGGCAACGCGACATCCAACCAGACCGGTGACGCAGCGCCGGGGAGCGCGTGCACCAGAGTGAGCCCGACGCCCCGCAACACGGCGGCTCGAGCCGCCCAGGCCACGGCGGCGTCCGACGAGGGCGACCCGTCGACCCCGACGACGATGCCGTGGCGGACGTCATGTTCACTCATGCGAATCTCCTTGTGGCTCAGCACGGCAGATCAGCACCGGCACCGGGCTGTGGTGCAGCAGGTTCAGGCTGGTCGACCCGAGGAACACACCGGCCAGGGCGTTGCGGCCCCGAGATCCGACCACCACGAGTCCCGAGTCGCCGACATGCTTCAGCAGCGCCTTGCCGGGCGACTCCGGCTCGACGAAACACTTGGCGTCGACGCCCGGGTGGCGCTTGTTGTGGACGTCGACGACCTCAGTGAGATCGGCCAGTTCGGCGGACTCGATGCCGTCCCAGTCGATCAGCAGCGGGATGGTCACACCGGTCTCGGCCGGTGCCGCCAGAGACAACGAGCGCACGGCGTTGACCGCCAGCCCGAACTGATCGGCGAACTCGAATGCCGTCTCCAGCGCGGCCTGGGCGGCAGGGCTGTCGTCGACCCCGACGACGACGGGGCCGTCACCCGGAGCCACCTTCTCGCCACGGAAGGCGACCACCGGGCACGCCGCCCGGGTCGCCACGGACAGCGCCGTCGACCCGAGCAGCAGCGCCGCGGCCGGGGTCACCTTCTTACCGCCGAGGACGACGAGACGCGCGTCGGCGCTGGCGTCGATCAGCACCTGGTCGGCGGGCTCGTTGAACGAGACCGTGGACACCGACAGGTCGGGATGATCGCCACGCACGGCTTCATCGGCGGCCTTGAGGAACGCCTCGGCCATGTCGCGCTGATAGGACATCATCGCCGCGGTGAACGCGGCCGCGGTCTGCGTCAGATTGCGGCCGACGGACGGTAGTGCGTGCACGATGCGCAGCGGTACGCCGAACCGCGCGGCGACCGCACCTGCCCACCGGGCCGCATCAAGCGCGCCATCACTGCCGTCGATTCCAACCACTACGGGAGCGTTCGAGGAAGTCACTCCTTCATCGTGGCCGCTGAGCGTCACTATGGCCAGGGACCAAAGACTCTAAGTGCCAATCAGGTCCAGCCGATGTCGGCGATGTCGGTGCTCGACTGCGGCGGTTGGCCTGGTGTTCCCGGCGCGGTCCGGGAGAACCGCGGAGCCGGAGCGGCCTGCGCGACACCGTCGACGGTGATCAGCGTCGACCGGTCCAGCAGATGCTCACTCTCGGCCGCCTCGCCCCAGGTGAGCACCGGTGTCACGCAGGCGTCGGTGCCCGCGAAGATCGCGGTCCACTCGTCGCGGGTCTTACTGGCGAACCGCTCGGTGAAGATGGCGCGCATCTCGTCGTAGCGGGCCAGCTCGAACTGCCCGGGGATCTCGCCGGCGTCCAGGCCCAGACCGGCAACCAACTGCGCGAAGAACTGAGGCTCGATCGACCCGACCGCCATGTAACCGCCGTCGGAGGTCTCGTAGGTCCGGTAGTACGGGGCACCGCCGTCGAGCAGGAAGGACTCGCGTTCGTCACGCAACGATCCGGTGGCCCGCATGGTCCACATCATCTGCGACAGCATGCTGACCCCGTCGACCATCGCGGCATCGATGACCTGGCCCTTGCCGGAACGCTCCCGCTCGTACAGCGCGGTGACGATACCGATGACGACGAGCATCGAGCCACCGCCGAAATCGGCGACGAGGTTCAGCGGCGCCACCGGCGGGCGGTCGCGGTAACCGATCGCCGACAAGGCGCCCGTCTGCGACAGGTAGTTGATGTCGTGGCCGGCCGTGGTGGCCAGCGGCCCGTCCTGGCCCCAGCCGGTGATCCGGGCGAAGACCAGCCGCGGGTTGACGGCCTCGCACTCCGCCGGGCCGATGCCGAGGCGCTCACAGGTGCCGGGCCGGAAACAGTCCAACAGCACATCGGCTTTGGCGACCAGATCCAGCAGCTTGCCGGGTTCGCTCTTCACGTCGAGATCGACGATGCGCTTGCCGCGGTGCAGCAGGTCGACGTTCTCGGCGGGCATGGTCAGGCCACCCGGTCGGCGCACCCGCACCACGTCGGCGCCCAGGTCCGACAGCATCATCGCGGCGTGTGGCCCGGGGCCGATGCCGCCGAGTTCGATAACTCGCACTCCGGCGAGCGGTCCGGTGTTGGTCATGCGAGGCACACTAGGGGATGGGCGAAAACCTCTACACCGTCGGTGACTATCTGCTGGACCGCCTCGCGGAACTCGGGGTGACCGAGGTCTTCGGCGTCCCCGGCGACTATCAGCTGGAATTCCTCGACCACATCCTGGCTCACCCGCAGATGAACTGGATCGGTGGCGCCAACGAGCTCAACGCCGGCTACGCGGCCGACGGCTACGGCCGGCTGCGCGGGATGGCCGCCCTGGTCACCACATTCGGGGTCGGCGAATTGTCAGCTGCCAACGCGGTCGCGGGCAGTTACGCCGAACACGTCCCGGTGGTGCACATCGTCGGTGCACCGTCGAAGGATTCCCAGGGCGCACGGCGCATCGTGCACCACACCCTCGGCGACGGTGACTTCGAACATTTCCTGCGGATGAGCCGCGAGATCACCTGTGCACAGGCCAATCTCGCGCCCGCGACGGCGACCCGCGAGATCGACCGGGTGCTCTCGGAGGTCCGTGAGCAGAAGCGGCCCGGCTACCTGCTGATCGCCACGGATGTGGCCCGGTTCCCCACCGAACCTCCCGCCGCACCGCTGCCCCGCTACACCGGTGGCACGAGTCCGCGCGCCCTCTCCATGTTCACCGCGGCGGCCGCCGAGCTGATCGGTGACCACCGGCTGACCGTGCTCGCCGACTTCCTGGTACACCGGCTGGACTGCGTCGACGAACTCAGCGCACTGCTGGCGGCCGACACCGTCGGCCACGCGACGCTGATGTGGGGGAAGAGCCTGGTCGACGAGAGCTCGCCGAACTATCTGGGCATCTACGCCGGTGCGGCCAGCGAGGATTCGGTGCGCGAGGCGATCGAGGACGCGCCCGTGCTGGTGACCGCGGGAGTGTTGTTCACCGACATGGTCAGCGGGTTCTTCAGCCAACGTATCGACCCGGCGCGCACCATCGACATCGGCGTCAACCAGAGTGTGGTGTCCGGGCAGGTGTTCGCCCCACTGGACATGTCGGCCGCACTCGACGCCATCACCGCCATCCTCACCGAACGCGGCATCACCTCACCGGCTCTGCCTGCGGTCCCGACGCGTACGCACGCCGACCCACCGGCACAGGAGGCCGCCCTGACCCAGGAATACCTGTGGGACAGGCTTTCTGAGGCGCTGACGCCGGGCAACGTGGTGCTCGCCGATCAGGGCACGTCGTTCTATGGGATGGCCGGGCACCGGTTGCCCTCCGGGGTGACGTTCATCGGCCAACCTCTGTGGGGCTCGATCGGCTACACCCTTCCTGCCGCGCTCGGCGCCGGGCTGGCCGACCGGGACCGCCGCACGGTGTTGCTCATCGGTGACGGCGCCGCCCAGTTGACCATCCAGGAGTTGGGGGCCTTCGGCCGCGAGGGCCTGGCACCCGTCGTGGTGGTGGTCAACAACGACGGATACACCGTCGAACGCGCAATCCACGGCATCACAGCCGAATACAACGACATCACCGGATGGCGCTGGACCGAACTGCCCGCGGCACTCGGCGTCCCCGATGCGCTCACCTTCCGGGTCAGCACCTACGGCGAACTGGACGACGCGCTGACGACGGCGGCGGCCACTCCCGACCGCATGGTGTTCGTCGAGGTGATGCTGGGCCGGATGGACATCCCGCCGCTGCTGACCGAGTTGGCACAGTCCGCCTCGGACGCCAATTCGAGCTGATCCGGGCGGTCCGGCTGGAAACGCCGGAATCGAGTAGGCCGCTACGCTATCCGCGGCGCTCCCACCCGGATGGAATGGCAGTTGTAATCGCTGACCTCACAGGGAGACGTCCGATGGCCACAGAAATCTTCGCGAAAATCGGTGACATCAAGGGTGAATCGGTCGATGCCAGGCATCCGGACGAGATCGACGTGGTGTCGTTCTCGTGGGGCGTCGCCAACACCGGATCCGCGGCACCGGGCGGCGGCGGGGGTGCGGGCAAGGCGACGTTTCAGGATCTGCAGATCGTCCACACCATCGACAGCGCCACACCAGCGCTGCTGCTGACCTGCGCCACCGGGCGGCATCTCGCGCAGGCGACGATCAGCCACCGCAAGGCCGGCGAGAATCAGCAGGACTATCTGACGATCAAGCTCAGCGACGTGACGATCACTGCCGTCACCCAGAACGGCGCCGAGGTCCAGCCGTATACCGAAACGGTGAGCATTCGATTCGGGAAGGTCGACCTGCTCTATCGGCGAAGGCGTCCTGACGGATCCTTCGACGAGGGCCAGCATTTCATCTTCGACGTGCGCACCAACCAGCCCGGCTGACATCGACGGCGAACACGCCGGGCGCTCAGCCCTTCTTGACCTTGAGCACCTGCTTGCGAAGGCCTTCCGTGGCGGTCTCCACGCCGCCCTTCATGGTCCGCTTCAGGATGAAGCCCGGCAGCGGCACCGACAGATCGATGGTGATGTCGAACCGGACCTTGGTCTTGTCGCCTGCGGGAGTCAGGGTGTAGCTGGCGTCCTGCGCCTTGAGCTGACCGGCGCGCACGAGTGTCCAGCTGACCTTGTTCTCGCTCCAGGTGTATTCGATCACCTGCTCGTCGGTCAGGCCGGCGGCCTTGACCGTCATCTTGACCTGCTTGGGCCGGCCGTCGTCGTAGGTCTCGAGGATCTCGGCGCGCTGGTACTGCGGGGACCAGCTGGGAGTCGCCTCGACATCGGCGACAACGTCGAGAATCTCCTGCGGGGTTGCCTCGATGACTACTTCACGGGAATCGCTGGTTGCCATGCGGTGAGATTACTCGGGGCTAGGCTCACGAATATGAGCAATGCCGTCGATCCCACTGCTCGACCCAGCGGAACCGGATGTGCGGAGTGCACCGCGGCAGGTGGCTGGTGGGTGCATCTGCGACGCTGCGCGGCGTGCGGCCACATCGGGTGCTGCGATGATTCGCTGGCGCGTCATGCGTCGGCGCATTGGCGCGAGACGGGACATCCGATCATCCGTTCGTTCGAGCCGGGCGAGGACTGGTTCTGGAACTTCGAGACCAACCAGTACTACGACGGTCCCGACCTCGCGCCGCCCCAGCATCATCCCGAAGACCAGCCGGTGCCCGGACCCAAGGGGCACGTGCCCAAGGATTGGGTCGACCAACTGAGCAACCGCTAGTCGCCCAGCACCGCCTTGGCGGCGTTATAGCCGGGGATGAACGTGATACCCGGGCCGCCGTGACAACCCGCGCTGCCCAGATAGAGCCCGTCAAGGGGAATCGGTTGACCGACGTACCCTTTGGGGCCGGGACGGTTGGGACCCATCTGCTCGGGATGGATCAGGCCATGGCAGTAGTCACCGCCCGGTGCGCCGAACATGGTTCCCATGTGTCGCGGGGTGAAGGTGGTGTGGCGGATGATCCGGCGCTCGAAATCCGGTGCCAGCCTGGCGATCTTCTCGATGACACGCCGGCCCATCTCGGCCTTCAGCTCACCGTAGCCGGTTGCCGACTCCTCGACCGGGAACCACAGCGCGAACGCCGAGGCAGCGTGTTTGCCTGCCGGGGCCAGCGTGGGATCGTGAGCCGACGGGATCTGGAAGGCGATCGCGGGATCGGCGGGCACGATTCCGTGGCGGGCATCCTGCCATTGCTGCTGGAGCTCTTCCGGCGTACTGAAAAGGCCGATGGCCGCCTGCATTTCAGGATCGTTGAGCATTTCGTAGGGAGCCTCGAAGGTGGGGGCTCCGTCGAGGGCGAAATGCATCTGTAGGTAGCTTCCGCGGTGATCGATGTGGGTGAACCGCTCACGCACCTCGGACGGCAGCGCCTCGGGATCGATCAGCTTGGTGACCGTGGTGTCCGGGGCGATCGCCGACACCACGACGGGTGCGGTGATCGTCGTACCGTCCTCCAGCCGTACTCCGGTGATCCGGCCGCCGTCGACCGATATGCGATCGACGCTGCTGCGCAGCCGCAGCTCACCGCCGGCGTCGGTGAGCATGGTGTGCAGGTGTTCGGTCAGGGCGCCGATCCCGCCGACCAGCTTCTTCATCAGCATGGCGTTCTCGTCGGGCACCGCCAGCCCATAGGCGAGAGCAGCTGCGCTGCCCGGTGTCTCGGGCCCGCGGTAGGTGGTGTTGACCGCCAGGAAGGCCAGCATGCCGCGCAATGCACCGTGCTTGTCCCGGTCCGGCAGATACCGGTCGAGGACTTCGCTGACCGATCCGAACAGCAGGTCATCGATCGCCGCGCGCTCGGATTCCGTTGTGGCGCAGGCATACATCTCGTCGAGTGTGCGGGGTGGGCGCCCCGCGTCGAATCGACCCAGCGCCCGGGTGGGCGCCAGGCTCCAGGCCATCAGGCCGGCCATCCCGGCCACCGCGTCGGCGCCGTGGACCTCAGCGAGGTGGCCGAGCATTTTCATCGGGTCGGCGTAGTAGACGACCGGCGGGTCACCGATTCCGCGCAGAGACACCGACATGACCTCCAGGTCCACTGTCGGCAAGGTGTCCAGCCCGAGTTCGGTGCTGACCACCGCCGAGGTGGGGAACTGCAGCGACCCGGCGATCTCGAACCGGTAGCCGTCGAAAAGTTCGACGGTGGAGGCCATGCCGCCGGCGTACCTCTTGGCTTCCAGGCACAGGGTGCGCATTCCCGCCCGCGCCAACAGGGCCGCAGCGGCCAGCCCGTTGTGCCCGGCGCCGATCACGATTGCGTCGTAGTCCGCCATCGATCGAGGCTGACACTGCACCCGATGTTTTGTCAATAATGACAAAACATCGGGGGCCGACTGACCGAGGCCGTCAATCCAGGCCGGTTCGCAGCGCTTCCAGCCCGGTCCGGCACATCCGCGCCAGTTCGGGCAGTGAACGCTCCCCGGCCTCGTCGCCGACCATCCACAACTCCATGGCACCGAACACCGCGGCCGCGACAGCTCTGGCCGTCACCACGATCTTCAGCCGGTCGTCCCCCTGCGGCACCTGGCCCCGGCGTACCACCAGCTGTTCGGCCACCGCGTCGGCGAAGTCGGATTCCACCTGGCGGATGTGCCGCACGATCCGGTCGGGGTCGAGTTCGACCGCGCGCATGCTGGCGATCTTGGTAACCGCGTCGACGTCGTACGGAAACGCCAGGACCGCGGACTGCACCGAATCGAGGATCGATTCGGTCGCCGGACGCTCGGCCAGCGCGGCCCGGAACCAGTGCAGACCCGCGTCGTAATCGGCGAACAACAGATCATGTTTGGACGTGAAGTGCCGGTAGAAGGTCCGCAGGGACACGCCGGCGTCCGCCGCGATCTGTTCGGCCGAGGTGTCCTCGACGCCCTGGGCGAGGAACCGGACCAGTGCGGCCTGGCGCAGCGCCTCGCGCGTGCGCTCACTGCGCGCGGTTTGTGCGGGCCTGGCCATGGCAGTGAAGTTACCGCACGGCCGAGGATCCCCGGGGCACGCGGAATGTCAATATTGACAAAACTTCGGAACGCGAGTGTGCTCACGCCATGGTGTCGCTCATCGTTCATGCAATTCTGGGCGTGGCCGTCGTCGCGCTCGTGATCCGTCTCAACCCGCACGTCTTCTCGCGCCCACCCGGGCCGGCGCTGTCCCGCGTCGAGCTGGCGTACTACCTCGTCGGGCTCGCCTCGATCCCGATCTGCTGGTACTTCAACATGCAGTTCGTCGCGCAGTACGCCCAACCGGACGGCAACCCGATCTGGGGACCGGGAAGTTGGCAGGAGTTCATCGCGCTCGGGTACACCAACCCCGCGGCCGGATCAGCCAGCGCCGACTACACGATCGCCAATGTCATTCTGCTGCCGCTGTTCACAATCATCGACGGACTGCGACGTGGCATCCGCCATCCCTGGCTGTTCTTCGTGACGAGCCTGTTCACCAGCTTCGCCTTCGCGTTCGCCTTCTACTTCGCCACGATCGAGCGCCAACGCCGTCACCAGCAGGCCGAGGTCGCGGTCAGCTGAAGCAGCGGGTTGCGTGTTACCGCGCCGCCTGAGCCTCGGCGCGGCCACGCAGCCGGGATTGGGCCCACCCCAGCACGTCGTAGTAGCGGGTGGGCGCGATGCGGGCCAGCATGTCGAATGCGTACGCGTCCGGGCCGATCAGAACCCGGGCCTTACCCGCCTCGACCCCGCGGTGAATGATCTCGGCCGCCTTGTCGGGTTGGGTCATGGTGATGGCGGCGAACTCCTCGGCCATCTGGTCGTGAGTACGGCCGCGACCTTCGGGATCCTTGCGGAACCGGGCATTGCGCACGATGTTGGTGTTGATGCCGCCGGGGTGGACATTGACCGCCGTCACCCCGGTTCCGCGCAACTCTTGGCGCAGCGAGTCAGTGAACCCGCGCACCGCGAACTTGGCTGAACAGTAGGCACTTTGGTTCGGCATCCCGACCAATCCGAACACACTGGAGGTGTTCACGACGACCCCTTCGCCCTGCTCCACCAGGGTCGGCAGGAATGCCCGGGTGCCGTTGACCACACCGTGAAAGTTGATGTCCCACAACCAGTTGTCATCCTCAGGCACAGCATCCAGCACACTGGAGGACACCGCGACACCGGCATTGTTGAAGACTGCGCCGATCGGCTGCGGAGCCCAGGCCCGGACCTCACCGGCGAAAGCACGCTGGTCTTCGGCATCGCGCACGTCCAGCACTCGGGTCAGTACCGGGCCGGACAAACCTGCCTCGGTTTCCTTCAAGCCGGTCTCGTCGACATCGGCGATGGCCACGGGGCACGAGTGCGACGACAACCGCTGCGCCAGAGCACGACCGATACCCGACGCCGCTCCGGTGATGACCACGGTGCGGCCGCTGATGGTACGGCGCCTACTCATTGCTGCTCCTTCAGTTCGGTGTCGATGACACGGGTCGAGGCTGTGTGCCGGGTGATCAGGTCCAGCAGTGCGTCCCATGCTCCGGCGGGCAGATCGTGCCCCATGCCGGCGATGGTCTCCAGCCGGGCGCCGGGGATGGCCCGCGCGGTGGCGGCACCGCCGCTGGCGTTGACCATGCGATCGCGGTCGCCGTGGATCACCAGGGTCGGCACGTCGATCTGGCCGAGTTCGACGGTGCGGTCCCCCGAGGCGAAGATCCCTGCCAGCTGCCGCGCCACCCCGGTCGGTCTGGGATCGCGATCCCAGGCGACCCCGGATTTCTCCCGGACCCAAGCCTCGTCGAACGGGTATCCGTGAGAGCCGATATGGCGGAACATCTTCACATCGGCGTCCATCGCCTCGGCACGCGACCTTGGTGGTCTCGCGGTGGCCATCCGCCACCACGTCGAAGGGGCCGGCCTGCCGATCCGCGGCGCACCCGTGTTGGACATGATCGAGGTCAGCGTCGCGACGCGGCCCGGATAGTGGGCGGTGACCGTCTGGGCGATCATGCCGCCCATCGACACCCCGACCAGGTGCGCCCGGTCATAGCCGAGCGCGTCCAGCAGCCCCACGGTGTCGCGCGCCATGTCTCCGAGGTGGTACTGGTCGGCGTGGCTGCCGCCCCGCAGGATCGCGAGCGGACCCGGCGGCGGAAACGGCATGTGCGTGGACCGCCCCACATCGCGGTTGTCGAACCGCGTGACACGGTAGCCACGGCCAGCCAGGCCCGTGACGAGTCCGTCCGGCCAGGAGTGCAACTGCTGCCCGAGGCCGGCGATCAGCACGACCGGCGGATCACCGGGATCACCAAACTGCTCGTAGCACAACCGGATTCCACGGCCGACGTCGACCACATTCTGTTTGGCCTGTCCCATATCCACCCCTAACTGGTACCCAGCGGTACCGATCACGGTACTGCGCGGTACCAGCCAGGGCAAGGGGAAGGGCCCTGGAGCGTCAGGAGGCCCGGGGTTCCAGCAGTGCGGTGCAGGCCAGCACCGCGTCCTCGGTGACCTCCCCCACCTGGTCGCCGCTCTCCACGGTGATCGCGATGAGTTCCCGCAACCCGCCGAGCAGCATGATGGTGCGACGCCGCGAGATCGACACCCCGGCCGAGCGGAACACTTCGCTTTGCGTCAGGGCCTGCACCATCGCGATGAAGTTCTCCATCGACTCACGCTGAAGCGCCCGCGCCGCGGTACCCAGCGTCGGGAGATCGCGGATCCAAGCCAGCATCAGCTCGGGGTGGGCCTCATAGGAGGCGATCCACGCCTCGACCGCTTGGCGGACCTGATCCCGCCAGGGAACACTCCGGTCGACGCCTCGGGCAACCTCGCGCACATGCTTGGTATTCACACTGGTCAGCAGTGCGACAAAGCAATCCTCGCGGCTCGCGAAGTGTTCGTAGAAGGTGCGGCGGGACGTCTTGGCCCGCCGCACGATGTCGGCGACCGTGGTGTTCTGATAGCCGTCTTCGACGATCGATTCGTTCATGGCGTCGAGCAGGCGCGACCGGAACGCGCTCTTGTCGGCCTCAACCGACGTCGTGGGACTGTTCATCTCGGGCTGTCATCGTAATGCCGATCAGCGGCGCACGGTCGGGCTGTGCCCGACGACCGATCGAGCGCCCGGGCTGGCAGCCGGGGGGCGGTTCTGCCGGAAACTCAAGCAGACGCCGAGGTTGCCTCCGACGCACGGCACCCCGTTGACCGTGGGGACCGGCCCGCCCGACCGATTCCCGGTCGGGTCAAGGGCTGCCGGTTCAGCATTCACCGACGGCGCGAACACCACCGCCAATGCGCAGAGACCGATCACCATCCGGCGCATACCGGCAGCGTAACTCCCGCGGTCAGCCGATCGGCGTCAATGGGCTGAGCACATCACGCACGAATTGGGCGATGTTCACCGACGGATTGCCGTCGGGGAAGCTCACCGTGGCCAGCACAGTGCCACCGGCATCGGCGAAGTTCTGGTCGGCGCGGCCCTGATGTGTCGAGGACGTCACCACGATGATGCCCGTGGCACCCGCCTTCTTCGCCAGCGGAACCGAGAACTGCGCGTTCTGCACGGTGCTGTTGGCCCGGTCCTCCACGATGATGCGGCTGGCCGGAAGGCCAAGCATGACAAGCAGATTGCGCATCTGCGCGGCCTCGGTTTGACCGTTCTGCGGGTTGCCGCCGGTGACGATGACGGGAGCCTGCGGAAACGCCTGGGCGATCGCCAGGCCGGTGAGGACGCGGTGATACAGGATGGCCCGCATCGAGCCGTCGGGCTTGAGCCCGTAGCCGAGGATGACGATGGCGGGTTTGGTGAAATCCTTGCCCGCCACGGGTGGGACGGCGTGTGCGGTCACCGGGCCGACGGTCGGCGTCAGTACGCACGCCAGCGCAATGACGAGAATCCTCAGGCAGTTACGCATCTCACCCCTAACGGCTGCGACGCTTGTGAATGTCGTTGCCAATGGGGTCGATGTTACCGATCTGGCGGATGTGGCGGCGGCGTCAGCCGGGCACGGTACTCACATAAACCGTCTCGGGCCGGGTCACCGCCGCCACCTTGCCACCCGGCACCAGCACCGTCGTCCGCGACCGACGGCGGCGCACCGCCTCGGCAGTGGGTGCCTGCTCGGGGTCCCGCCCGGCCAGGTGGTGCAACAGCCGCAACGTGGACCACAGCCCAGCCCCGGTGATTCCCTGTTCAGCGTCGGCCGACACCAGCGCACGAGCCACCGCGCTGTCGGTGAACAGCCCGTCGAACGCCCGCCCCGCGGCTGCGGCGAGCATCGGACCGTGGCCGAACGGCATCGCCGCCGGGATGGGGTCTTCGGCCCGAACCAGCACTGCGTCCGCAGCGGGCTCAGGAGTGTGCAACCGAGCCAGACACACCAGCGACACGGTGTGACCACGCTCGTCGCGGCCGGGATCGGAGACGACGGTGATCGGGAAAGGCTCAGTGCCGCTGAGCACCTGGGCATGCGCCCGATCGGCGGCGATCCACGTAGCCGTCTGCGCGACCGTCTGTCCCCGGGCCGGATCCATCACCGCGCCGGGCAGCGACAGCTGCCCGGCGTGGGGGTCACGTTCACGGCGGTAGAGCACCAGGGCCGGGTCGTCCGGATCGTCGGTGATCGCCACGAGGTCCACCGACAGCCACATGCGCTGATCGTCTGCGGGTTCGGCGGGCACGATCCAACTCTGTCACGCCGCGTCCTCTCGGCGGGCCTTCGCCGCCAGGAACCGCGCCCAGCTGGCGCGGAGCTCGGCGCGCACTCCGGCGAATGTCACGGCACCGACGAACATGCCGTCCTCGAAGACCGTGCGCAGCCGTGAGTTGGCCTCCTGGTCGGCGGTGGCCTGCTGCACCAGCGCCAGTGAGCCGTCCATGCCGCCCAGCACCGCGAGCCGGCCACGCGCCGAACGCTTGGTGCCCGAGTCGGTGACCGGGTCCTTGAAGATGTCGCGGCCCCGACCGTCGACCTGCACCCACGTCGCCTTGACCGCCAGGGAGAAGGTATCCCGGGTGACGAACTGGTACGTGTACGAACCGAATCCGAATACCGGAACCGTGGACACATAGCCCTGGCGCATCAGGTTCGTGGTGATCGCGTCAGCTCGCTCGAAGTTGATCGAGTCGCCGTAGATCACGCCGACGTGCGGGTCCAGCTCGCGGTAACCGGCGGCGTTTTCGGTGGTTCCGAATGTCTCGGCCAGCAGGTTCACCACCCCCTTGCGTTGCGGGCTGCCGGCCGGGGCCTGCGGGTCGCCGCACAGGATCAGCTCGGGATCACCGGAGTCGGGACGGATCACCAGCTTTCCGTCACGCGCCATGATCGAGTCCTTGAGCGCGGGCAGGAACTCCGTCATCACCTGCCATAGATCCCAGCTGTCGCTGACCACCGAAACGATCCCCGACGGGTACAGATCCAGCAGCCGCTCGAACGTGGCCAGCTCCCCCTCGGGCCCGTTCGCCGTCATCACCGAGTGCTCGGTGGCAGGGACGGATCCGCCCAGCACGGCCCCCTCCGGCGATCCGGGGTAGAACCGGTCGATCCAGCCCAGCGATGACAGCGAGTCGGTTCCGGTGAAACTCAACAGGTGCGCGGCACCGCTGACCGACGCCGCACCCATGCCTGCCATGCCACGGGCCGAGAAATCGTGCCCCTGCCAGTTGACCGCGGCCTGGTCGGCGCCGGAGGCTTCGGCGCGCTCGTCGAGCAGGCACCGGTTGCGCCAGGCCGTGGTGGCCGAGGTGATGGGTTGCCACAACGCGGCCGACAGATCGGTCTCGATGTAGTTGGTCAGCCAGAAGAACCGAGGCTCGGTGTTCTCCACCGTCAGGTAGGGGATCCCCAGCGGGGTGACCGTCCCCTCCGGCAGCGCCCGGAACCGCAGCGGCAGCCGGCCGTAGCCGTGCAGCTGCCGGATGTGTTCGGACCCAACGTCGTTCGGTCCCAGAATGTCGGTGACCCGCTCCTCGTACGCCCGGCACACCTCGTCGATGTCAGCGTCGAAGAATGCCTGCCAGCGGACCGCGAGATCGGCCAGGTACGCCTGCAATCCGAAGAACACCGTCCAGTCGACGCCCGCCACCCGGCTGCCGCGCGCGGTCAGGTTGGAGTACACGACCTCGGTGCGATCCGGGTACTGCCTGCGGTGATCGAGCTTGTACGCGTCAGTCTCCATCAGCACGGTCAGCGCATCCAAGGCCGTGCGGGTGTAGTCGCGGGGGTTGAAGCTCATGATCAGTTCTCCTTTTCGGTCAGCACGGACAAGACGTGCCCGATCAGCGGCACCTGACGGACTTCCGCCGGCAGGGCATCCGGATCGACACCCGCGCTGGTGTTCGCGGCGGTGATCGACGCGAAATGAGGCAGTAGGTTCTCGCGCCACCGCCCGGTGAACAGCCCGTGCGTCACCCACAGGTGCAGTTCGGCCGCGGGCTCTGACGCGCCGATCGCTTGAGCGAGACCGGCGAAAGTGCCCCCGCCGTCGCAGATGTCGTCCACCAGCAGGAACCGGCCCGCGCCCAGTCCGTCAGGCGCGGTGAACCCCGACAGGGCCCCCGTCTTCGGGTTACGCGTCTTGCCGGCGGTCAGCAACGTCACACCCAGCACGTCCGCGACCGCGCCGGCGCGGTCGACGGCACCCTTGTCGGGCGCGATCACACCGTCCCAGGCGATCTCGGCGAGCGGCGAGGCCATGATGATCTCGTGGGCGCTGATGGAGTGGACTGTCGCTCCGTGGGCCGAGGCGGCCGCGGCCCAGGCGCCGGAGTGCGGATCAGCCGCGATCACGTCGCGAATCCCGGTCGCCGCGGTCAGACGAGCGACACCCTGCGCGTCGTATGTCGCATCGTGATCACCACGCGCCGACGGCAGATACGGCATCACCAGGACCGGGTCCGCGTCCTCGTGAAAGGCGACCCATTGGGCCAGGGCGGCGAAATCCAGTGCGCCACCGGTATTCCAGGCGATCGGGCGCCGACCGGATACCGGTTCCAGGCGACGGACGGCGACGTCACCGCCGGGGTAGGCCTCGACGGCTCCGGGTGCGGCGTCCAACCGCCGGGTGACGGGGTCGTAGGTGTGGAAACTCAGGCTCATGACCGAAGCGTACCAGAGATACGGGCATATTTGCCCATATCTTTCCCATGGCGCTGTTCGGCCCGTCGACGACACGAATTTTCCTCAGACAACAGCCATCAAGTCCTCACCGACTCCTGTCCATGACCGTGCACGCTGACTGGTTCAGCGGGGCCGCACACCTGCGGTTTCGCCCGAAAGTTGGGACCGGTAAGGAGCTTTACGCACGCAGGGTGATCTGAACCGAACACCAGGAGGTGGATGTGATGTCGATGGACAAGCTGATCGACAGGTACGCCGAGGCGATAACCGCAGAGGGGTACGGATATCTGGCCGCATTGGCAACGACGGTGGTCTTCGCGGTGCTCTGGCGGATCGCGACGACTCCCCGGCGCCCGGCGGTGACCGAGCCGATCAGCGCTACCGAGCTGGCGTTCCTGCGGTCGGACATCGCCCCGGTGGTCGCCTCGCTCGCAGGTCTGCGCGCCAGTGGACGGATCAGCGCCGACGGACGGGTGGACCACGCCGTCCGCAGCCCGGAGATCGACCGGTTCACCGGCCAGGTGCTGGAGCGGGCCGGCGCCGACCCGGGACACACCGTGCCGGGTCTGTATGCGGCATCCCGGGACGAGCTCGCGGCGCTGGAAGAGGAGTTGGGCCGGCGCGGCCTGGCGCGAACCAGGGCCGAACGGGCCCGCATGCGCTGGGGCACAGCACCGTCGATCGCGGTGATGGCAGTCGGCATCGGCTACGGCATCTATCTGCTGACGTCGTTGTCGGACCACCCGATCCACGCGGTCACGTTCACCGCGGTGGTGCTCGCCACGGTCCTGTACGGGATCTTCGTGCTCCCCCATCTGCTCGGCGTGGACCGCCTGACCCGCGCAGGCCGTCGCCTGCTCGCCGCCCGGCAGAAGGAACTGGCTTATCTGGAACCTGCGAAACAGCCCGCCTTCGGCACCTACGGTCCGGCCGCGGTGGCGCTCTCGGCGGCGTTGTTCGGAACCGGCGCGCTCTGGGCGATCGACCGCGACTACTCGTCCTCTGTGGAACTCGCCGGAGGTGACTCCGGTGGTGGCGCCGACGGTGCCGGCTGCGGGGGCGCCTCCTGCGGGGGCGACGGCGGCGGCGGAGGTGGCTGCGGGAGCGGTTGCGGAGGTGGCTGTGGCGGAGGTTGCGGCGGATGAGCGCCACGACCCGTACCGTGTCCGCCCTGGGCGATGTGGGTATCGGTTGGCGACGTGAGATCGCCGGGGTGGTCGCCGATCTGCGGCCCGGGTTCTGCGAGGTGATCGCCGAGTCGATCCCGATCCGCCGCAGTCAGGCCCGACCGGACCCCGCCCTGGCGGATCTGGCCGCCCGCGGCGTTCCGGTGGTCCCGCACGGCGTCGCACTCTCTCTGGGCGGCGCGGAACCCGTGCAGCCCAAGCGAGTCCGGCGGCTGGCCGCCTGCGCGCAAGCACTCGGCGCTCCGGTGGTCAGCGAGCACATCGCCTTTGTCCGGGCCGGCGGGATCGAGGCCGGACATCTGCTGCCGGTGCCACGCACTCGGGAGGCCCTCGACGTGTTGGCGGCCAACATCGAACGCACCCGGCGAGAACTGCCGGTGCCGCTGGCTCTGGAGAACATCGCCTCCTTCGTCGAGTGGCCGGAGTCCGATCTCACCGAATCGGAGTTCCTCACCGAACTGGTGGAACGGACCGGCGTGCTGCTGGTCCTCGACGTGGCGAACGTGTACGCCAACGCCCGCAACCGCGGGCGCGATCCGCTCGGGGAGCTCGCACGCCTGCCGGTGGAACAGGTGGCCTACAGCCACGTCGCCGGCGGTCGGGAGGGCGCGGATTTCTACCACGACACTCACACCGATCGGACTCCGTCGGAGGTGCTCGACCTGGTCACCGCGCTGCGGGAGCGGGTCGACACCCCGTTCATGCTGGAGCGCGACGGCCGGTTCCCGCCCGCTGCAGATCTTTTCGACGAGTTGGACGCGATCTCCGCGGCCGCGGGGGCCGCTCCGATCACCTCCCGTGCACGAAAGGCGTGGGCATGAGAGACACGTTGGCGCAGCGTCAGAAGGCCTTGGTGCGGGCACTGGTGGCCGGCGGTCCGGTGCCGCCGGGCTTCGATCCGGCGGCGGTGGCCGCAGCCGGCGAGGTGTGCCGTCACAAACGCGACGCGCACTCGGGTACCACCACTCGCCGACGCTGGTGGTGGTCGTTGTGCCGCCGAAGCACGGACCGGGCTGAGCAGCGTGACACCATGGTCAGATGAGTGACTGGACGAGGGGAAGACTTTTCGGCGCTGTGAAAGCGGCCGGAGCGGCTTCGATGGTGGGCTGTGCGTTGATGCTGGGTGCTGGTGCCGCGCAGGCGGATCCGGCGCCGTTCGAGCCGCCGAGGCTCGTGCCTGCCGACGGCGCGACCGTCGGGGTGGCCCAGCCGATCATCATCAACTTCCCGGGCCCCGTCGAAGATGCCGGCGCCACCGAGAACGCCATCCATGTCTCGTCGGTGCCGGAAGTTCCCGGCAAGTTCTACTGGATCACCCCCACGCAGCTGCGCTGGCGTCCGCTGAGCTTCTGGCCGGCACACACCGCGGTCACCGTCGATGCCGCCGGCACGGTGTCCAACTTCACCACCGGGGACACCCTCGTGGCCACCGCCAACGACGCCACGCACCAACTGACGGTCACCCGTAACGGGACCGTGGAGAAGACCCTCCCGATGTCGATGGGTATGGCGTCCGGGGGCCGCCAGACTCCGAACGGCACCTTCTACGTCCAAGAAAAGATGCCCTCGGTGGTGATGGATTCGTCGACCTATGGCGTCCCGGTCAACTCGCCGAACGGCTACAAGCTGACGGTCGATCTGGCGGTCCGGTTCGACGACAGCGGCGACTTCGTCCACAGCGCTCCGTGGTCTGTCGCCGATCAGGGCAAGCGCAACGTCAGTCACGGCTGCATCAACATCAGCCCGGCCAACGCGCGATGGTTCTTCGACAACTTCAGCCCCGGCGATCCCATCATCGTGCAGAACTCCTCCGGCGGCACCTACTCCCGCTACGACGGTTCCAACGATTGGCAGATCTAAGTCTCGCGACGGTCAGCACGCGGTAGCGGTCGGCAGACCGCGGTAAGGGGGAACCGTGGCGAAAGGATCACCGATCGTTCAGGCGTGGAACGACGCTTTCAAGCCTGCATGCCGGCGCCGCGGGATGCGGTTCGTCAGCGCGACCGGGTTCCTCCTCGACGACGTCTACGTCACCGAACTCTTCTACCCGCAGGCGTTCCACCCGGACAAGGACCCGGACCGGCTGCGGATCAGCTGGACCGTCGACATCAAGCCGCTCGCCGTCGACGAGATCCTGTGGGCCGCTTTCATACCCGACGTGGTGATGGGGCAGCAGATGCAGATCAACCGCCGCATCAACGGCGCCTTCAAAGTGCAGCCGCTGCGGATCGGCAGTGGTCACCGGGACGTCCCGGTGACCAGCGAACCAGACTGGGGTCCGATACTCGACGAGTTCGACCGGGTCCGTGCCGAGTTCATCGCCGCGCATCCGACTGCGGCCGATTACGCGGCGGCGGTGGAGCAACACCCGGACGGCATCGCCCCCAACCGGGCCTTGACCCGCACCGTCACCGCACTGATCGCCGCCGGCCGGACCCCTGACGCGGCACGGATGGCCGACACCGCGATCGCCCGCGGCGAGCGGGGTGAGATGTCCTCGACGGTCGACGTGCTCAAGTACCTGGCCGCCTACGCGAAAGGGCCTGCGGCGTATGCGGAATTCACGACGAGCCTGATCCCCACCCACGACTACACCGTGCTCTACGAGTCGCGCGCGAGCAGGCAGACAGGCCTGTGTCGGGAACATCACCCCGGCAGCATGCGCCGAATGCTCGCCGAGATGAACGGCGCCGAACCCTGGGCCATCGTGGTCAGCGTCCGCCCGCCGGTAGGAACACCAGCCGACTTCTCGACATCGCTGTACCTACAGGCGGCCGGCACAGCCGAGGCCATGCAGATCGAGTTCTGCCGACCCGGCGGCGCCGATATCGGCGCGGTGTCGGTGCGGTCGGTCGTCGGCCATCCACACCCCGGCACAGCCGCGCTCGATGTCGACATCGTGCTGCCGCGCAGCGTCCAGACGATCAGCCGCCACGAGGTGTTCACCGCGCAGGAGGCGGCGGACATGTTCGAGCGCTTCTACCGGACCGACACGATCGGTGACGGCTACACACTGCGGCCCGTCGAGGGGTACACCGCCGACGGCGGCCACATCGACCTGCGTGGAGTGCGCAATGGTTGAGAAGACGGCCCCGAACTGTTCAACGTCGCACTTGGCCGGGCGTATCGCGAACGCGATCGTCATACCTCCGCGTAGCCCTAGGCATGATTGCGGCGATGCTGCGCCGCTGCCAACCGAAGCAACTCGGAATATCCCGGTTCAAAGTTCTTCGGTGTGCCGGCATCGAATCGACCCGCGAGGTAGCCGTTCAGCTCGTTGGCGATGATCGCGATGATCGCGACGACCAACTACCGTCCTGAAACCACAAAAGGCTGTTCATTACTTGCCCCACTGTGACGGCGTTCCGCAGGCCCACCGCCCCTTAGAAACAGAAAAACCCACCGTCGCCAGTGGGTTCTCTCAGTGGCCAGGGCCGGGATCGAACCGGCGACCTTCCGCTTTTCAGTAGTGCGCTTGAGCGTTGCCCCAGGTCGCAGATTCCCATCCCGGATCCATGACCTGGGGTTTCTCTGTCGCGGACGCACGCGACGCCGCCGCTTGTGTGTCACCTCTGTGTCACGTCGTGTCACCTGACCCCTGATCGGGCTCCCCTCGCCGCAGCGCGTCGCGCAGCTCGCGCATCCACATCTGTGTGAACTCCACCCGCTCCCCGGCCGGCACGTCTGCGGCGACCAGCTCCGCCAAGACGGTCGCGGTGTGCAGGTCGAGTTCGTCGTCGTACTGCAGGAACTCGACGGCGGCACGCTCCGCCACCGAGAGGTCCGGTCCCGGTTCGCCGGCTGCGGCCGCGCGCATCAGGCGGGTCTCCCAGGCGCGCCGCTCCCTAGTCATCGGCATCTCGCACCTCACGTCGGAGCACCAACGCCACCGTCGGTTCGCCGACCAGTTCCGGCAGCGGACCGGGATCGGCGATCGCCCATCCCGCCGCGTCTTCACCGGCGACCGCACGCGCCGCGTCGTCGAGGTGATCGAACCGGCCGAGATAACTGGGCCGGTTCGACAGTTCCTGTACCTCGGTCAGTGCGACCGCCCCGATCTGCGAGTAGGCAGCCTCGTACGCGTCGACCAATACCGGTATGTCTCCTGGGATCTGGTCGAGTAGCTGGCGCAGCTCCGCGACCGTCTTCGGCGGCGGGAACGCGATGTGCTCGGTCACGGTCAAGGTCGAACCACCTTGTATCCCTGCTTCTCCGCAGCTGCGCACTCCGCGCAGAGCGTGCGGATCCCACCGAACCGAGAGATCCACAACCGGCCAGGCTTCCCGCACAGCTCGCACACGGTGGCTGCCTTCTCCTCGGCGGCCCGGACCAGTGCGCGCATGCGCTCGTGATCGTCGTCGGTCGCGGTGTCGGAGACCTCGAAGTAGACGCGCAACTCGGACAGTTTCTGCTTCACCTGGTGCACTGTGTAGCCGGGATCAATCGCGGCGAGCTGCCGGTCGAGTTCCACGATGATCGGGTACCAGCCCGGGCCGGTATCGATCGACTGGCCCATCTCCGGAGAGATCCGGCGCAAGATCGGCTGCAGCTCCGGGTGCTCGTCCTCCATGTTCATGCCTTGATGATGACCGCCTGTACTGACGCCTCGCGACCGATTTCCTCGATGCACGCCGCGGTGCATGTGCAACGGAACCAGCAACATCGACTGGGCGTGCGACGGCGTCTAGGCGCGATGCAGGATCACCGAACTGGTCTGCACCGCTTGTGATTCCAGCTCCCGTCTGTCACATCGACATGGCACGCTGCGAGCATGAGCAACACCGCGACAACCTGGCCCGTGATCCGCGCCAGCGCCTCGAACATCGCAGCGACGGCCGAGTTCTTGTCCCTGCTGTTCGACGCACCGGTAGTGATCACCGCTGCGGACGAAGCCGTGGCAGCGCCGGCCGAGCGGCACCTCGTGATGATCGTGGCCGAGCCATCGGCGGGAGGTGCAGCGTGATCACGGAGATCAGGCTCCAGTCGAACAACGGCGAGCGCACCGCTGCGTTCTGGTCCGCGATCTTCGACGTGGCGGCGGAGGATCTCGGTCCCGATCGTTGGGGACTCCACAGCTGGCGCATCAGCCCGGCGGCTGCGCCCGCCGTGGTCGTGTCCACTGCGCGGGTGGTCGAGACCATCTCCCGGCACATCGACATCACCGTCGTGGTGGACGCCGGTGCATCGGATCGGCTGCGCGCGTTGGGATTCGAGGTTGCGGACGACGGAAGCCAGGCCGTCGACGTGAACGGGACCGACTCCACCGTGTTCTTGGTGACTCCCGACCCGATCAGCCCAGACTTCTACGAGGACGACCCAGATGACGGGAAAGTCCACGCCGCCGAGCTGATGCGTCGATCGCCGGATGCTGCCGCCGCCTCGCCAACGCGGTTGTCGCTCATGGTGATCTACGTGCCCGCTCCCCGCGTGGAGCTCGCGGCGAAGTTCTACGCGGCGATCCTCAACGTCGAACCGGTGCGGGAACAGCACGGTGGGCCCGAGCACTGGTCGGTGTCTCGCGGCAGCCTCACGATCGAGCTGTATCCCGTGGGCGACCGGATCCACACCAGCAGCCGCTTCGAGTTCGCCGAAGATGCCGTGGGTGCCGTCGCGAGGCTGACGGACCGGGCGTTCGCGCTCCCGGAGCGCACCCCGGATGGGCGCGGCTGGTGGTGCCGTGACCCGTGCGGGAACACCGTGATCCTGCTGCCGTAGCTACGCGCGCGGGGACATGAACCCGCCCGCGTCTACCGTCAGCTCGTGGCGTGGGCGGCGACGAAGGTAGTCGCTCCCCTGAAAACTCGTTCGCCCGTGTCAGTCGCCCGGCCTACGCTCCCCCACATGTCTGTGGTCGCCTCTACCGAACGTTGCGCCTGCCCCGACCCGCACCCGACCGCGGATGGCCGGTGTGTGGAACCGTCGATCCGCAGCGAAGATCCGGGCGACCCGACTCTCGCGAAGTACGCGTGGTGCGGCTGCTGCATGGCCGACTGCCCAGATGTGCACCCGGACTCCGACCGGAATCTGCGTGCGGTTCCCGGCTCGATTGCGGTGGCGCAGGAGTACTTCGACACGTTGCCTGCCGAGAAGCAGGTGGCACTTCGGGCGCAAGAGGCCCGTGGCGAGCTTCGGATCGCGCCCCGCTCAGAGATGGCGGTTGACCCCGACCGAATCAGGATTCTGCGCAGCGCTCTCAAGCACAGCGCCGAGATCGACGCAGCGGACGACTGATCCGGTCGCTGTCACAGTCCCAGCGTCGTGACCGCGTTCCCGATGAGCGGCGCGGACTCGCGCACGTAGCGGGTGACCATGGCCGGTTGTGGCCCGTCACCATCTCTCAACAGCCTCGACTGTTTCTAGAATCGGTGGCCATGACAGCGGAAGGCATCTGGGGGGACACCGCGCGCCTACTAGCGGCGTTTCCCGAGTCAATCCGCGCCGACGTGTCCGCAGCCTTGGCACTGATGCCGACGACGTCACGCGTGATGCCCAACGGGTCGAAGCTGTCCCCGCATTCGATTGGCTCCAACCGGCGGCAATACCACCTGACGGTCGGAGGTGAGGCTGTCGACATCCCCTACCGCATCTATCACGACAGCCCAGATCCAGACGTACCCGAGACACACCCGACGCAGCGAACGATCCTGGGTTGCCTCTACACCCGCCACTACGACGGCTTCGTGCGCCAGCAATGGCTTCGCACCATCCTTGACGCCGAGCACCCCTGGGTAGCGCCGTTCGTGATCCAGCTCCTCGGTGAGTACGTGCCCGAAATCGTCGACGACATCGACGGAGCTCTCCGTGCGCGACATGCCGAACCCTACGAGCGCTTCATCACCGAGAACCCCCAGTTCCACACACTCGTCCGGCAACGAGCAATCAGCTACTGGAACGCATACTCCCGGTCGAGGTATCCACGTCTCTGCGACTATCCCGGGTACTCGCTGCTGACCTCACTTGCGGCCGATAGCGAGGACCACTTGTCGGCGCACTAGGTGGACCCGGCAACGAGTCGACTGTGTGACCGCGCGGGGACCCCTCTCGCTCATCGGCCATCTTCCCCAGCTCACCGCCTCGTCATGTGCGGGAATCAAATTTCTCGGCGACGAGTTGAGCTGCGAATTCGACGCCGGCCGACACGGATCAGCCGTCGCGGCGCCGTCACCCGGCGATGGTGCACGTCGATACAGTCGTCGGCATGCACCCGCCAACGGCGCTACCGGACCAGCTGGCTGACGTGGTGCGTGCGGCGTGGGGCATCGACGGCGGGCCCACGGTCTCGCTGTCCGGCGGACAGGAGGCGGCCGTTTTACGCTGCGGTCACCACGTGATCAAGGTGGGCGCCGTGTTCCGTCGCGACGACGACCTCACCTGGTGCGGCGCCGTCGCAGCCTTCGTGGCCCAGCACGTTCCCGAAGTGCTCGCCCCGGTTCCATCAGTCGATGGGCGCACGGTGGTGCGGGTCGGTGATCACCCCGTCACCGTCTGGCCCTACGCCGAGGGACGCCCCGGCAACGACACCGTCGCTGCGCAGCGACGCGCCGCAGCGGAGCTGCTCGCGCGAGTACATGTCGCACTGGCCGCCGCAGAACTCCCTCCGCCCCCACCACGAGCGAATCCGGCCGCCGCGACACCCGACCTCGACGACCCCGACCTTGACGACTGGCTCGCCGACTTCGGCGCCCGCGCCACCGCGCAGCTCGTCCATGGCGACTTCTACGCCGACAACGTCCTCGTCGACTCGCACGGACGCGTCGCCGCGCTCCTGGACTGGGACGAGACGACACAGGCGAGCGCCGAGTGGGAGCTGGCCGGAGCGGCGTGGGAGTGGGGCGGCTGCCGGGCCACCCTCGACCTGTCCACCGCCGAACACTTCATCGAGCTGTATCTGGCGGCGGGTGGCACCGCGAACCGGCTCGACGATGTCGCCCTGCGGCAGCTGATCAGGCACCGCATCCGCGGCGAGGTCGCATACGACCGCGCCACCGCGGCGGCCTGCACCCCCGACCCCGAGGACGCCGAGTACCAGGCCCGCCAACTGCAGGCGTTCCACGAACTGCGCCCGGCAAGCCGGTAGCCGCGGCACTCGCACCGAACCCCACCGGCAACACGGCTGTGCTGCTGCCGGAGTCGACGCCGAGCTGAGATCAGCTACCCGCGCCCCACACCGTCGTCAGTCCGCCGCGGGTACACGATCGCGCCATGAACCAGACCGAGTGCCCCGCGGGAAGGGGCGGCCGCATGACGACCGGCCCGGTGTACGACAACGAGGACATCCGTGACAACGGCGAGCAGTGGAACGACGAGGAGCACGACCGGGACTGAGCACCGACCTCCGACACAGAGACACCCCGCAGCCGATTGGGCTGCGGGGTGTTCTGTTCCTGGTCTCAGCGGACGGCGTTGGGGTCGAGCGCGTTGGTCGAGGGTGACGGCGACGGCTGCCCGGTACCGGTCTGCGTGGACTCCGCCGAGGCGGGTCCGCCCGACGGCGTGGGCTTCGGCGCACCAGGGGTGCCGGCAGATGGGACTCCACCCGACGGTGCCGGTGCGCCGGGAGCGGGATCGGCCGGCTTCGGGGTGGCATCGGCCGGCGCAGCGGGAGGCGGAGTGCCACCCGGCACCGCCTGATCCACGGCGCCCGGGGTCTGACCGGAGACCGGCTGCGTGCCCGAAGCACCACCCGGAGCGGGGTCGGTCAGGTGGAAGTAACCGGCTCTCGACCCGGCGTCCTGAGGCAGCTGGTCGGCGTTGATCACCTTGTACTCGGCGAGGTCGTAAAAGCGCCCATCTCCGAGCAACAGGTACGACTTGTCGCCGGCCACGAGCAGGTCACCGGGCTTGGCCTGGGCCGGCGCCACCTGGGTACCGGGGTCCTGACCGGGGACGGGAGGCGTGAGGCCAGCGAGCTTCGCAGCCTCGGCCAACGGCATCGGATGAGCCGCATCCGCCGCGGCGAGCAGCGATGCGAGCTTGGCGGTCTTCGCGTCGGGGAAGCTCACCTTCTGGCCCTTCACGTCCGCCTCCTTGCTCGGCTCCGGAGGCTGCTGCTGTCCCTGTGCAGCGGCGGCGGCCGGAGTCGCCGGGGCCGTGGACGGCTGCGCCGGGACCACGGTGGGGTTGCCGGGCTTCTGCTCCGTGGTGAGCTTCGGCTCCGGGGTGACCTTGTTGTCGGTCTTCGACGCCGACAGCGGCGTGGCCTTCTTCTCCTCCTTGTCCTTCCGCGGATCGTCGAGCTTGCGCTCGGACTTGTCGTCGAGCTTCTTGTCGCGGCCCGAGTCGAGCTTCCGGCCCTCACCGGAGTCGAGCGGCTTGTTCGGCTGCGAGCTGAGCGGCGATCCACCGCCCGTACCGAGCGGGGTGCCGCCACCGAGACCGCTGCCGAGGTTCGGCACGCTCGGCGTGGTCGGGGTGGTGACCGGCTTCTGCTGGGTGAGGGTGCGCATCAGGTCGGCGAGGGGGTCGTCGGCCTTCGTCTGCGTCGGCTCGACCTTGGGCGTGACGGTCGGCGTCGCGGCGACCGGCGTCTGGGCAGCGGGAGCCGGAGTCGCGACCGGCTTCTCCGTGGTCTTCGGATCGATCTTCGTGCCCGTGCCGGTCGCCACCGCCGGGGTCAGCACCGCGGCGGGTTCACCGAACATGGTCGCGATGTTCTGGTCAGCGGCGATGACCTTGGAGCCGGCCGCGGCGACAGAGCTGGTGAACGAGCTCGCAGCGGCCTGGTCCGACAGCTTCGAGCCGGCCACGAGCTGCTCACGCGCTGCCCGGTTCGCGTCGAGCACGGCGGTGTACGCGGTGCCGGCACCGTCGGAGGCGTTGCTGAACTGGGTCACCAGCGGCTTGACCTGCTCGCGCAGCGCTGCCATGGCGTCCAGATGCGGGCGGAGACGCTCGCGGTACTCGGTGAAGTACTGCTCTCCCGCCGAGCTCATCGTCTTGTCGATCTCAGCGAAGAGATCGGCGATGCCTCCGAGCCATGCGGCGGCCTCCTGCTGCACCTTCTCGTCGTCCAGGCGCAGTGCCTCTGGCGGCGCGGAGCCCCACACCGTTCCCTTGGGCCCGTCCTGGAAGCTGAACACGCACTGCTGCGCGGTGCGGAGCTGGCTATCGAGAGCGGTGACGCCGCCGATGGTGGATGCCGAGGCGGGGAGGATGTGGGTGGCACTGCCGTCGGGCTCGTCCCACTGCTGGATCTTGCGCCCGCCCAGGTCGAAAGCCTCCCACCCGGTGCTCGCGGCGATGCCCACCCAGCCGATCGGCCCGGGGATCGCGGAGACCATGGCCAACGTGGCGCCCACGTAGTCACCCTGCTGGAAGTTGCGGTACGCCGAGATCACGCCGATCGCGGTGCCCAGACCCGGAACGAGACGGCCGGCGGTCTTGAGGCTCACCCTAGAGGCGCTCTTCAGCAGACCCTCGCCGGCGATCTTGCCCGCGAGCTTCTCACCGAGGGCGGTACCGGCCTTGTACTCGGCCTTCACGATCGCCGGGATGCCCTTGATGGGACTCTTCGCGGCCTCGAGGTACGCCTTGCCGAAGCTCTTGCCGATGGTCGACGCCTTGTCGTCCGGCGTGATCTGGCTGATGTCCTTGACCGAGGACTTCGACGGGGTCTTGTCGGCGTCGGGGGCCGGCTTGTCCGCAGCGTCGGGGGCCGGCTTCGTGTCCGCCACCGTCTTGCCGTCGCGGTTCGGCTTCGGATCTGAAGCCTTGTCCGCATCCGGCTCGGTCTTGGTCTCCGCCTTGGGATCGGCGGGGATGCCGGATGCCAGGCCGCGGTACTGCCCGCCGGTCTCGGGCTTCGGGGTCGGGTCAGGGATCGGGCTCGCGAGCCCGTTGTATCGGTCCGTCATGTTTCCTTCTCTTTTCCGTCTTGGGGGTCACCGGCGACGCGGGGGCGTCACGCGGCCGGCGAGGGAGTGCTCGGTCACCCGCGTGCCTCCCGTCGCGCTCTCCACCACAGCGTCAGGCGCTGCCACCACGACATGTGCGGGTGCTGTGCGGGCCCTTGGTACTCGGCCATCGGTTCTCCTCTGGTCAGGCCGCAGCGGGTGCAGCGATACGGGGCGGGGTGCTTGGGGCGGCAAGCTTGGCGAGTGCCTTGCGCCGCGTGCCGGTGACCTTGAACGGCAACACTGGGGCTCGGAGATAGGCGACGCCGAGGGCGGCGGCGAAGGCGGCGTCGGCACGATCCTCGACGTTCTTGTCGCGGGTGGCGTCCGGCCACCGCAGCGCGTACTCCGCGACGATCATGTTCTTGCTCGCGTTGCCCTTGCCGGTGGCGAGTTGCTTGATCTGCGACGGGGTGACTTCCAGCACGGGTGCACCCGCGGCGACGAGTCCCTCTACGACCGCCCACCACAGGAACCCCCGGCGGGAGAGGCTGCTGTCCTGCGCGCTCACGGAGAAGCGCAACCCCTCCACCACGACGAGCGCCGGGTTGCAGGCGAGCGTCTGCTGCACGAGGCCGTCCACGAGTGCACGGTGCCGCGCAACATGTGCGCCGAGCACGTCGTCCTTCGGCGCTGGAGATCGATGCACCGCGGTGGAGAGCTCACCGGTCAGCAGGTCGAGGGCGGCGATACCAGCGCCGGTGAGGCTGAGGTCGAGGCCGACGACGGTGCGGCCGGCGGTGGACGGGTTGAGCATCGTGGTCGACGCAGGACTCAGTGCGCTCACGGCTTCTCCTTCGGGCTGATCCGCTTCGGCTCGGCGTACGCGCGCACATCGGCCTCGCGCAGGTACACGCGGCCGTTGATGGTCTCGGCCGGCAGATCTCCGCGCGCCACCATGAGCCCCACCGCCCGGTGAGTGCAGCCGATGGCCTTCGCGGCGGCGTACCTGGTCACGTAGCCCTCGGGCGGCGCGGTCGGCAGGTCGACGGTGAGGACATCGCCCTCGAGCAGCATCACGTGCTTGCCGACCTGGTAGGCCGGGAGCTCCCGCCGCTGGATGAGGGTGTCGATCCGGCGCCGGGACACTCCACGGAGGTGCGCCGCCGCGGGGCGGGTGATGAAGGTGTCGCCGCCGGGTGCTGGGCGGCGGATGGTGCCGCTCACGCCGCGGCCGCCTGACGCAACTCACGCAGACGCGATCGGATGTCCGGGCCGAACACCACGCCGTCGTCTCCGAGGATCGTCACGGGCGTGGCCGGGTGCATGTCGGGTCGGAGGCGGGCGTAGATGCCTCGGAGCAGGTCGGCACCGGCAGGGTCACTGCGCACGTCCCGCAGCTGGTAGGGCAGGCCCTCGGCGTCGAGCGTGCGGGTCACCCACGTGCAAGCGGCGCACCCGGGCTGTGTCAGGACGGTGATCGTCATGGTCGAGGTCTCCTTGGGGTTGGTGCCGGCCGCCGCACCGCGGTGATGCAGGGTGCGGCGACCGGAGCATGGGGTGGGGTCAGCGGGTGGCGCTCTCGTGCAGCACGTCAGCGAGCGTGCAGATCAGATCCCAGTAGCGGTCCACCGTCGACTGCACGCTCGCCGCGGCCTCACCGAGCTCCGCGTGCGCGAGGTGGGAGATGGGGTCGTCCGCAGTTTCCGCGGCGGACTCGCGGTCGAGGCCCCGGACCTCGCGGGCCTGCCGGAACCGCGCGTACCAGCTCGCGGCGGCGGCCTCTGCGGCGGTGAGCTTCTGGAAGTAGGGCTGGCCGGGCTCGTCGAGCAGCACTGCCACGGCGGCGCGACCGGCGCAGTTCGTGAGGGCGTGCTGCTCGATCCACTCCGCGTCGGTCAGCGTGGCCGTGGGCAGGGCGATGGTCTCGGTGGTGGTCACTGGTTCTCCTTGTTTGCTGAGACTGCTCAGCCTGTTGCTACTGATACTACTGGCCGTACCGATACCTGGCAAGGAAGAAATGCGCTTCTACCAGCGATAATGTTCTCTAAAACAGAGAACGGCGGGGCAACTAGCGCATGAACCAGGAGATGCGCGCGGGGTCTGCTGACAGTTTGCTGTCGGTCGCGGCGCGGGTAGTGATGCCCGTGCCGGCGCTGCGGGGATCGAGCTGGAGAACGCGGGCGGTGTGGCCGCCGGGATGACGAAGCCGACCCCCGGCGCGTCGCTGCCTGGTATCGGTAACCCAATGGACAGCGATGCCACAGACGCGGGGATCCGCAACGAACTAGCGCTGGTGCTCGCCATCGTCGAGGTCGTCAACGAGAAGCCGGATCACCACGCGGAGCCCGACAGCGACCTCGCGGCGGACGAGACCCGGTTCCCCGACATCTGGTCGGCGACCGTCGCCCGCCGCGGGATTGTGTACGCCGCCGAGAACATCGAAGCCGCGTGCCTGCTGATGCTCAACGGTGACTGGACCGCCCCGCAGTACGCCCTGCTGCGCGCCGCCTACGAGTCGGCCGGCGCCGCGACGTGGCTGCTCGCACCTGACGACATCGACACCCGCCTGGCTCGCCTGCTGTGGCAGCACCGCGAGTCGTGGCGGTACTCGACGAAGGCCTACAGCGGCACACCTCTCGACCATGACGGTGAGGAGCGGCACCCGGGAAAGTAATTAGCTTCAGCAATCAATTCCGCGGCGTAGGCGGAGGGGAGAGTCCGCCCGCCGCGGGGGTTACTACGTAGACCCCCGGCGGACTTGCGGACTTCGCCCTCAGCGCCACATATGCCCAGGTGAAAGGGGGGATCAAACTCCGCCGCGAAGTCCGCCGAGAAGGTTCAGATACCGACGGTATCGGCGGAGTTTGCGAAGTCACATCGGTGCAGGTGAGAGCCATAATCGACGCCGAGATCGGCCAGTGGCTCGCGACTCGGCTCGGCGGACTTCCGAAAGTCCGCCGAGGGCGCATCGGGCTAGCGTCACCGATTCCTGTTTGCGCAGCTGAGAGGGCAAATCAAGTCCGCCCAGAATCTGGCGGACTTCCGGCGGACTTCGACCTGGCAACCGCGTTTCCGCAGGTGAGACTATGAATCAAGTCCGCCGAACCCCCGGCGGACTTCCAAGCCGGGGGTACGGAGGGGTTCGAGGGTCACTCGGCGGCCGTATACCGCTTCCCGCCACCGCGGCCCGACCCATCTGCGACAAGCTCCATGCTGGTGTCGGTCATGTGTCGGATCACGGCGCGGAAGTCGGCCTTGGTGAACCCCTTCCGCGAGGCGAACAGCGGCCACACGAGCTCCTCGATCCGGTTCGAGGAGAGCGCTTCCTTGGCACCACGCACCGCCGTGAGGATCGCATCGTGCGCCTCGTGCGCGACGGCCACGCCCTCGTCGGACTCGCGGCGTTCCTTCGCCGCCGCGACCGTGGATGCCGGGATGAACCGCACCTCGGTGTGGCCGCTGTTCTCCTCGTCCCGGTCGACCGTGACGAGCCCCAGATCGGGCCGCGGCGCGCGGTCGCCAGGTGCCAGGTGCCTCCTCATCCCGCCGTCGCGGTCCTTCGTCCGGACCACCACCGCCGCGGCCACGGTGTTGGGGTAGTCGTCCGCGTCAGACTCGATCGGCTTCATGGTCAGCACGACGCGGGCCGCGTTGATCTTCGCCGCCGCGCCCGACGGCCGATCAGGCTCCGCGTGCCCGACGTGGTCGAGGACGATGACGCAGCAGACCGCGGCCAGTCGGTTCAGCATGTTCAGCACGCGGGTGATCCCGTCGCTGTCGTTGGAGTCCTCCCCGCTCTCCGCCATCACTCGCGTCAGGGAGTCGATGATCACCACGCGCGGCGGGGTCTCGGTGAGCCCGTCGATGATCGACCGGAGGCAGGCCACCGTCCCTTCGCCTCGCTCCGCAGCGAGCGCCCCGACGTTCATCGCCACCACCTCGCGGCGCTTCATCGCGGTGCGCGACAGGCCCAGATCCCGCAGTCGCGGGTAGAGCTCGAGGTTCTGGTCGAGGTCGAGGTAGACCGCGGCCGGGCCGCCGGCGGCGTCGCCGACGTGCACTGCAGGGACCGACGTGACACAGGCCGCGAGCGCCACCCAGGTCTTGCCGCAGCCACCCGGGCCCGCCAGCACGTGCAGTCCGCGGTCGTAGAACAGCCCGTTGCCGATGGTCGGCGTCGGAGGCTCCGCGTCGAGGAGGCGGTCGAGGTCGGCGTCGCTCAGCGGCTCGAGATCAGTGGTGGCCCACGCGGCGGCGGCTCCCTCGCGGAGCCGGAGCCAGTTCTGCTTTGACCCGGGGGCCATGGCCGACAGGTACGCCGCCCGCAGACCGAGCCGGGTGAGCTGACCCGTCTTCGCGGCTTCGATGGCCTCTGCCCGGTCCGCGAGGGTCATGCCCATGAGCGCTTTGATCTCCGCCTGAACAGCGTCGTCGTCGGGCATCCTGCGCAGGTAGGCGGCGAGGTCGGTGGTCAGGGTTGTCTGTTCGATGAGACGCGCGTTCATCGCTTCCGCGAGGACGGCCTCCTCCGGGGTGAGCGGAACCAGTTCCGGGATCGGCGCCGCGCCGGCGGTCGGAGCCGTGGGCACAGTGGCCCCCGGCGCCGGCGGGACCGTGAACGCCTCAGTCGGGGCGGGAGGAACCGACGCGGCGTCGGCGACATCCGGCAGCGCCGCCACCTCTGCGCGCAGCCGGGACAGCACGGCGTCGGGATCGCTCACGTCGAGGTCGTCGAACAGTTGGTCGTACGCCTCCACGCTCATCCGCTTGCGCAGCGTCTCGAACAACGCGTCTGCTTCTTCCTCGGCAGCCTCGGACTCGGCCTGGTCCCTGTCGAACTCTTCGCGGACAGCGGGATCGCGGTCGTAGGCCTCGCGGTTCGCAGCTCGGACCGCCAGCTCCTCCGGCGTCCGGTCGCGCTGGAGCACGGCGGCGAACTCACGGTCTTCGGCCTCCCAGAGCATCACGTCGGCGAGGCCCTGCACCGTGATGCCGCGCAGGGCAGCTCCGAGCACGACGGGGTCGATGGGCGCGTTGAGCGGCAGGTCGTACTCCGCGCAGAAGTCGGTGTCGATGGCCTGCGCCTTGCCCGCCACACCCTGGGAGCAGCCCTCGACATGGAGGGCCACCTTCCCGTTGTTCGGGCAGGCGCACGCGCTTCCTTCGACCGGTGCGAACGACTGGTTGATGTGCTCGGGGATGTACGGCCTCCACGCGGCGAGCGTGTCCGGGGGCGCCGCAGACGACGGCTCGGCTGGAGCGGTGACGGGGGTGTAGATCACCGCGTCGGCCTCGTCTGCGAGCCGACTCAGCGCGGCGAGCTCCTCCGCAGTGTGGGTTCCGGCGGCCGTCGCGCCGAGGTAGTCCATGCGGGCCGCGGTGGCCGGCGTGTCGTGCGTGAGGTTTGCGAGATTGGCGGGGTATGCCATCATGAAGGTGCCTTTCGGTTCTGTCGCGGGACGCGGGGGCAAACAACTGAGAAGTCAGGACCCGGTGTTGGCGCACCGGGTTCGTCTCGTTTCTGGGGTCGATCAGGCGGCGTTCGCGGGGGCGGTACCGCCGGCCATGAAGGCCTCCAGGTCGGCCTCGCGGACCCTGTAGTAGCGGCCGCCGATCCGGATCGAGGGAAGATCCTGGCGCTTGAGCATGGCGCGGACGGTGTTGGGGCACACGTCAAGACGCTCGGAGAGCTCCGGCACGCTGAGCATCCTCATCATCAGCTCCTGTCGTTTGTCGTGGTTGTTACTCGAACTAGCTCAAGTTGTAGCAAGCACATTGGACAGAGGTGCGCAACGAAGCCGCTGCATCGTGCCTGATCAGACCCCAAATCTGTCTCGATAATCGAGAGTCCGCTGGTCAGCGACGAGGGTGGGACAAAATCAGAAAGTTGTTCCAACTTTTCGGAACCGTCTGCAGCGCAACGGTTCCTACTGCAGCTCGGTACCGGCCCGTTGAATGCGGCACGACTTCGGTGCGCACCTGCTGAACCCGCGCCGCGTACATCACCTCACCGCGGTGCCGTGCCACCGTGCCCGACATGAGCACCGACTACCGACCGCTGATCACGAACCTGACGACGTCGATCCACGACGACGTCGCAGGAGCTCGCACCCGGCTCCAGAGCGTGGTCGAGCTCCTGGAACAGGGGCGCGACACCGGTGCCGACGCGGAGAAGTTCACCGACGTGGTAGCCGACCTTCGCGCCGTGGAACAGCGCCTCGCCGAAGCGGAGCGTCGATGAATCCCGCGCGCGCTCAAGGCATCCGGGTGGGGGGCGTGACAGCAGACTCGGCGTTTCGTTTGGCACCACCTGGGATGATCGAACACATGAGCAGGAAGACCGGGTTCGCGATCGCCGCCGTGGCAGCCGCCGCGGCGGTGATATCGGCGTGCTCGACGGCGACCGGCGGGCAACCGGTTGCGGTGCCGGCGTCCCCGAGCGCGACGGTGGCGGGTGCGGAGGGTGCCGACCCCTCGGCCGGCGTTGAGAGCACCTGGCTGACTATCCCCGCTGAGCAGGCCGCCGCGGCACCGAAGCGGATCGACCTCACGCAGACGGCTTCCGGGGCGCGCTGCACCGCGGGGCCGGCCGTCGCGGCGACATCTACCCCCACGCAGCGAGGCTTCGTCGCCGCGGGGCACTGTGACGAGGTACCCGGCTCCGCCGTCTCGGCCGGCGGAGAGTCCGTCGAGCCATACACCGACACTCGACGCGGAGACCGCGGCGTCACCGTCACGTGGGGAACGTCGAACGCTCCGCCGACTGTGGCCGGTGGCGAGTTCAGGGTCGCGGGCGTGCTGAAGCAAGACGTCGTGCAGCGCCTGAAGCAGCACACGCCCGTGTGCATGGACGGGACGATCAGCGGCGTCCGATGCGGAACAGTGGTCGAGAACGACGAGACCGGCATCTACCTCGATCTCTCCATCGAGCGCGGTGACTCCGGCGCTCCGCTGTTCCTCGTCAGCGACCGCGGTACCGCCACCCTGATCGGCATCGTGGAGCAGCGCTCCAGCGGTTTCACCTTCGGGGCCTACTTGGACCCGCTCCTCGACGAGCTCGGCGCGAAGGTGCTCACCGCTCGAACCGCCGCGGTCGATCCGCGTACGGATCCGCGGTACTCCGACGCTGTAACCGTTGCTCAGTAAAGCGCCTCAGGCTCGTTTTTGCTGGTAGAGCTGGCAAAATGGATGCATGACCGATGAGACTGACGTTGCCATCCACGACCGCAAGGGTTTCCTCGCCGCCCTCGACGCGATCGACGAGGTGCGCTTCGCCCCGCTGGCCGACGCCCTGACCGACATCCCGGGGGCGACAGACGGCAGCGACAGTGCTGCAACAGTCGCCAAGATCCTCGCGGACGCGCAGGCCACTCTCGCCGCGAGCGACAAGGCCATCGCCGGTGCCGTCACCGACCTGCGCGCCGTCTACAAGGAGGTCACGGGGTCCGATGCGACCGCCGAGACCCGCGTCTTGGAGGCCTGACCATGGCGCCGTCGGGAGAACACCGCCCGGAGGATCTCGGGTACAGCGCGGTTCACGCCGCCGCTGTCGCGACCAGTAACGGTGCCATCGCCCTGCGCAAGCAGGTGGCGGAGCTGCACACCCTTGGCGCGGGCAAGACAGTCGCCACTCGGTGCGAGACGCTCACCGCGCAGGCGGTCGCCGCGGAGAAGCTCTCCGCGAACCTGGCTGCCACTGCAAAGGCTCTGAAGCTGCGCGAGGACGCCGCGAAGGCGTGGAACAAGAACGCACCCAAGGACAGCGAGATCAAGGCCGCGGAGGAGGCAGTCGCCGCGGCGAAGAAGAAGCTGCAGGACGCGGCCACTGCGAGTGGTGATACGAGTGCAGCCTCGACCGAGCTGGAGAACGCGCAGAAGAAGTTGGGCGAGCTCCATCGCAAGCGTCGCGAGGCCGACAAGGCGTATGACGACGCGGAGAAGAAGGCGAACCTGGAGCTCGCCAAGATCACGCCGGAGGACACCTCCGCCGACAGCGGCACTGGCACTCCCGGCACCGGCAACGGCAACGGCACCGGCGGCAGCACTGCGCCCTCGACGGGTACCGGTCGACCCTCCGGCGAGACCGGCAAGCGCACCGACCCGAGCAAGACCCCCGCCGGTACCGCGAAGCCGTCCGCCACTCCGAGCGGTACCCCGTCTCCGTCGTCCGCGAAGCCGGCCGAGACCACCACCAACACCGCCACACCGGAGTCCGCCGCCGCTCTCGCAGCGCTCCTCGGTCAGCAACAGCAGCAGCCCGCCGCGCAGGCCCAGGCACAGCCCGCCGCGGCGACTACTCCCACCGCGGCCACCCCGCAGGTGCCGCAGAGCAGTCAGCCGACACAGGACAAGAAGAAGGAGACCGGCACCTCCCCGCTCGACAAGATCCTGGGCTCGGACGGCGTGTTCGGCCTGGATGATGCGGCGCGCGCCCTCGGTCCCACTGCTGTGGCCCTCGGCGGTGGTAGCGCACCCACCACATCCACGCACAGCACTCCCGCCGCGACCGTCACACCGAGCGCTCCGGCGGCCAGCGCCCCGTCGGCGACTGGTCTCAGCGCAGGCACCGTCACTCAGCCCGTCACCAGCGGCACGTCGGCGGCGAACCTCAACACCAGTACGGACGTTTCCGGTCGCCCCGCCGAGCAGCAGCGCACCGCGTTCTCGGTGGGCCCGGAGACCAAGACGAGTTCGGCGACTGGTACCGGTACGAGCGCGGCCCCGGCTCACGCTACGGGCACCCGGCCCATGGGCGCGGGCGGCATGCCGATGATGGGCCCCATGGGCGGCATGGGTGGCCCGGCCGGCGGCGGCGCGGGCAAGGAGAAGGAGCAGACCACTCTCGCCTCGGGCAGCGAAGAGGCCTACATCCTCCATGGCCGGGCCGCCGTTGATGCGGCTGTTCCCGGCGGCACCATCGCTCAGAAGGACCACCCGCGGCGTCGACCCGACGAGGACGCCGCGTAGCGACATGTGGCCGCTAAGGCCGTTCCACAACCTCGTCGCCGTCCAGCCACTCGAGGTTCGCGGTCTGGTCGAGGCCGGCGGCGATGGCACTCTCCCGCCACGCGATCAGCTCCATGTCGAACGCGCCCCGATCGGTGGCCGCGGCCGCGATGTCGCGTGCGCATGCGGCCTGGTCAGCCGGAGACAGCGCCAGCATCCAGGTCTCTTGGTCGGCGGCGGGGTCGTCGGCGGACATGGCCGCCACGGTAACGCTGCTCGCGGCGGGCTGGAAGCGGGTTCCGGCGATGCATGTTCGGGTGCCGATCGGGGTTGCAGGAACCGATCGACGCCGGCGTGCGTCTAATTCGACATGGACGACGACGAGACCGCCCCGGAACTCCCGGCGTGGGTCGAGGACTACTTCGCCGAGGAGCGGACCTGGTGGCGGCTGCTGCGCGGGACCGGCGCCATGGACGAGGGGCAGGCGCGGGCGGAGCTGAGGCGGTGGATGCAGCGGTAGCCCATCGGCCCGGTCAGCGCTGGAAGGTCCCGTAGCCCTCGATCGCGTAGACGGGCACCCCGCCGGCCATGCCGACGGCGGGGAACACGAAGCGGTCGGTGTAGGAGTCGTGGATCAGGGCCCCGTCGCCCTCGATGACCGTGTCGGGCCCCATCATCCAGTTCTCGACATAGTTACGGAACGCCTCGGCGGTGGCGACGGGGACGTCCCCTATGAAGCCCACGGCGTGCAGCAGGACATCGGGATTCGCCGCGATGTCCGAGCGCACGCTGCCGCCCGTCCACTCGATGCCTTCGATGCCCTTCATGGCTCCAGCGTAGGGGGCTGGATGAACAGGATGCCTCCGGTCAGGCCCCGCTGCGAGTAGTAGAACGCCTCCCAGCCGAGGGAGTTCCAGAAGTCGTCCGCGCCAGCGCCCTTGCTGTACGCCATCAGCCGGCGTTCGGGGTGCCGCTCGGCGAGGGCCTGCAGCGCCCGTGTCGCGACCCTGCGTCGGCGGGCGGTGGTACGCACCTCGATGTTCTGGATCTCCAGGAGTTCGTCGCTGTCGATCGCGGGCGCGCCCGCGTACTCCGGGTTGATGCCCCCGCGCTCGTCGAGCTGCACTCGAGCCACCTCGACGCCGTCCTCCATCACCTGGACGAACCACGGGTCTCCGACCGCGCCCTTGGCACTGCTCCACCAGTCCGGGTGCTCGTAGCCGTCGGACGATGGGAACGGGGTCCACGAGCGCTTCTCTGCCGCGGGGGCGCGGTGGTCGACGAGTTCCAGGGTCATGGCGCGAAGCCTACGGTCGAGCACCGTCAGCGTGCCGGTCGCCGTCCTCGTAGTCGTCCGGGGCGCGCCATGTCCCTTGTCGGACCGGAGAAGAAATCCCTGGCGGCGTTCGTGTCCATCCCAGCGCTTGGGACCGTCGGTGAGAAACTGACGTGTCTGAATAGGAGGGGCGAAGTTGCACATCGGGTTCCGCACTTCCGGTGGCCGCGGCGAGTACGAGGTAGTCGGCAGCCACTCCTCCTTCAGCCCGCTGAGCCTCGAGGGGTTCACGTTCAAGATGCGCTGGCCGGACGGCATCGTGCGCGACACGGGACTTTGGCTCGACCCGGCGGACTCCGGCAAGGCGCGGCTTCGCTCCATGTTGACGCCGCAGATCCAGATCGGGCGGATCGTGGCGCCGATGCTGCTGCTTCCGGACGCGACTCGCGCGTATCGCCGCACGCCCTTCGACCTGCCGATCGCGCGGTCCAAGCAGTACACGGTCACCGAAGTGGGATTCGGGTCCGAGAGCGAGTTCAGCGGCAACGCGGAGCTCGTGACATTCGTGCCATCGTTCATCACCATCGCCAACCAGGGAAACTCGGACGACGTCGGCGTCGCCGCGCGATGGGAACGAATCACCGCGGTCTACTCCGCCGCCGAGTCACTGCCCACGGGGCTGCAGCAGTTGATCAAGCAGCACCAGGACTACCTCGCTTCCGGACAGGTCGTGGACGGGAAGCTGACGACGGTGGTCAGCAACATCATCAAGCAGTTGGCGGCGTCTCCGGCGGCGGCACCCTACGTGGAGGGAACTGATCCGCTGCCGGCGCTGGAGAGGATGCTCGGCGTTCGGCCGAAGCCCGGGCCCACCCTGCCGCCGCCGGATGAGCTCGGCGAGGATGCCCCGGAAGTCAGCGCTCGCTCCGCGCACCAGTACCGCCTCGCGAAGTCGCGCGGCCCGTCAGGGCAGAAGTTCAGCGCCGCTGTACGCGCTGTCTACGACCACCGGTGTGTGATGTGCGGTGCCAGATACGGCGGCATCCCAGGGGTTCGTTCAGGCATCGACGCGGCCCACATCCTGGCCTGGAGCAAACACGACTTGGACGTAGTTCAGAACGGCATCGCCCTGTGCAAGCTCCACCACTGGGCGTTCGACGCGGGGATCGTGATGCCGGTTCATGACAGCGGCTGCTACCGCATCCGGTTCACCACGCTCGCTGATCTTCTCGAGCCGGAAAGCGTCGCGCGGATCGGCGCCGAGGATGCGCCGATCCCCGAAGAGTGGCTACCTGTGGACCCGAAGCTGCGCCCGAGTCCGAAGTACTTGCAGAGGCTCTACGCGGACCTGGGCGTGACGTTCAGAGGGGATACCTGAGCATCCAGGTGCGAGCTGGCCATCGCCTCCACGATGCGGTGTCCCAACCATTCGGCGACTGGAACCGACACCGCGTTGCCGCACGCGTGGTACCGCGCTGAGTCCAGAGTGTCCTCATTGGGCATGAGGTGTGTCGGCATCGTCCAGTCGTCCGGGAAGCCCTGTAGCCGCTCGGTCTCGAGTGGGGTCAGCCTCCGTACGGCGCCTTCTGGGTAGGAGACGTAGTTGCGCGACCAGTCTGTTCCCGTGTGTCGGGCGGACTCCGCGTACAGGCAGTGAGCGAGCTTCTTTACGTACCCCTGCTTAGAATTTCCAACGCGGATCGCAAAGGGGGAAATAGATTTCTCCCCATCCGGTCGGCGCGCCTCAGTATTCCGGTCGCTGCATTCGGGCTCAAAAAGTATCGAAGCGGCGGTCTCCGGACCTCTAAGAGATCCGACAACGAAGACTCTTGAGCGACTCTGGGGGACGCCGAAGTGTCGACTGTCAAATACTCGCCACGCAACGCCATACCCGACGTCGGCCAGCGACCGAAGGATGATTGCGAAATCTCGTCCATCGTGGGAAGAGAGGAGTGCCGCAACGTTTTCGAGGACGACAAGTTCGGGGCGACGTTCTCCAATGAGGTTTGCAAAGTCGTAGAAGAGTCCTGACTGCTTCCCTCGGAGTCCACTTCGAGGACCCATTCTTGCGAGGCTGACGTCTTGGCACGGGAACCCGCCCGCCCAGATCTCCGCTTCGGGGATGTCATCTGCGCCTACCTCCGTGATGTCGTCCCGCCGCGGGACGTCTGGCCAATGCTTCTCCAGGATGTCGAGGCAGAACGGCTTCTTCTCGCACTGCCACACCGTCTGGATCCCGGCGCGTTCGAACCCCAGGTCGAACCCGCCGATGCCGGCGAAGAAGCTCGCCACCCGGAGGGCGTCGGGACTGGCCTTGCTCCGCGATCGTGGCTTAGGCGCTGCCACCGACCCACCTCCTCGATCCCGGTCGTACAGCCAGTACATAGAACATACGTTCGATGATGCCAGAGTTTTCGTCCGGTTGCCGCATTCTGAGCCGTACCTTAGCGGTCCGCGGTGACAACAATTCGGCGACGCGCCGCACCGCCCTTCACCGCGGGCGTGATACGCGAACGGTCTCCACGATGCGTCCCGCGACCACGGCGGGGTCTTCGTGCTCCCAGAACCGCAGCACCGTCCAACCCGCTTCGCGCAACGCGGCGTCGGTCCGCGCGTCCCGCGCACGGTTCCCCTCGACCTTGGACCGCCAGTAGTCGGCGTTGGTGGCCGGGAATGTGTGATGCTGCGGGCAGCCGTGCCAGAAACAGCCGTCGATGAAAACAACGACCTTGACGCGGGTGAACACGAGGTCGGCCCGCGAGCGCTTGTTGCCGGGTAGGGGCGCGTAGTCGACGCGGTATCGCAGGCCGGTTGCGTGGACCAGTCGCCTCACGGCCAGTTCCGGTTTCGTGTCACGGCGCCGGTTGGCCACCATGGACGCGCGGGTGGCAGCACTGCTCGCCCAACTCGCCTCCACAGCCACATTCTGGTCCGAGACCGCTGCGAGCACTACCGCGACATCAAGTGCGCCTGACCCGACACCAGCCCCGACTACCGTCACCCGCATGAGCAAGCAGTTCACGTTCACCGGCACCGACCAGGCGTTCACCGCCCACCACTTCGCCGAGCCGTGGAACGACTGCCTGGTGCCGGTGGTGGACCGAGACACCCTCACCGCGGTGGTGGACGCCCGCCCCGGAACCCAGCTGTCCTGGGACGGCAACATCGCGCTGATCGACGGCGAAGAGGTGTACCCGGACCCGTACAACGCCGACCGGTACGCGATGGAGTTCGAGTGGGGCTTCGAGCGGGTGTTCCCGGCCGGGGCTCCCACACTGCGGTTCGAGATCGACGGCTACCCGGCGACCGACGACGAGGAGTTCTTCGCCTACCGCTTCGACGAGCCCTGGAACGGGTTCGACCAGCCGGTGGTGGACCGGGAGACCCTCGTCGCCGTGGTGGCGACGGCGGGCGACACCGCGGTGCTCAGCTGGGGTGGTGACACAGCGATCATCAACGGAGACGGCTACCTGGTGGAGGTGCCGCCCGACAACGCCGGCCGGTACCACCTCCGTCCGCTCGGCTGGTGCTTCACCGCGGTGGAGATGTGAAGCCACCGGTCACACCTCCCAACCAGCCTCCGCGTCTCCCCCGTTCCACTCCCGGGCAACTCCACGGAGTTGAGCTCGGCGCGCACCGCGACCGGACCTGCGAGGGTGACGGCGCTTGGGCCAGTGACACATCCAGCAGCAACAGACCTCGATGCCGGTGAACATCCACTGCCAGTAGCAGCGCCCGACACGGCCGTTGGTCCAGTCGGGGTCGAGGTCGGGAAGGTCGCACTCGCGGGCGGCGCAGCGGTGCACGGGAACGACGGAGACTTCGCGGCGGGCAACGCGGACACGGAAAGGTGCGTGAGCATCGGTGCGGGACACGGCGGATCCTCGAAAACTGGGGCGCCCCACCGAGTCCCGCAGATCCGCTACGGGGTGGGGCTACCGCGGTCTCTCGAGACCGCCGGCCGAGGTTGCTCGCATAGGTGGGAGATTACTCGGCGGCGCCGACAGGCAGAACCGAAAAGACTGCGCCCGCCGCGTCTACGCTCCGTCGAGACCGCCCTGAGGAGGCCCCGATGTCAGACGAGTTCTACGACGACGGCGCGAACGACTACATCGAGGTGTTGAAGTCCGCCATTGGCGGGCTGAACCTTCTCATCGACACGCTGATGGGGAACTCCGTCGACGGGGTCGAGACCACTCCCGAGGAACAGCGGCAGGCGTGGGAGGACGGGAAGGAAGCCGGTCGCCAGAGAATGACGGGACCGAACCCGTACCGCACAACCACCGAGGGGCGATACCTACTCGCACAGCTCTGGCTCGCGGGCGGACACGGAGTCTGGGATGGTCACCTGAGCTGAGGCACATCGCCCGACGGCCACTGCGACGGGGTGAGTCCGTGGCGGGTGCGGGAAGTGAAGCGGTCGGAGAGCGGAACCTACTTCCGGTTCCGCTGGAACTGCCACACCGCGTGGTCGAGGCTGGTTGGTGACATGTCCAGCTCCTTGGCCGCGGCAGTCAAGACCGCCAAGGCGAACGGCGGCATGACACCCCGTCGGGGCAGACCCAGTGCGTCGGCCACGAACCGGCAGATCATCCGGTCCGGCTTCACTCCCTCGATGCCGGCCAACATCTGCATGTAGTGCCACGTGATCCCGTAGCGTTGCCCCTTCACCGCGCACCATGCCTTGCGTACCTGCTCCAGCCGCACGTCGTCCTCGGCCGACTTTCGAAGGGCGACGGTGTCGCCGATTCCCTCGCTGTCGAGCACGCGTGCCGCATCTCGAATCGCCTGGGACTTGAGCACCCCGCCGCGGGTGGAAGTCCGGTTGCTGTTGCCGATCTTCTGCGCCCAGCCGTCCGGGCCGTCCAGCTCGTCGAAGGTGGCCAGGAGTTCCGGGACGCCGTCGGCGTTCGGGTCACCGCCCTGCGCGCGGCGGTGGGCCCGGTATCGGGCGACCACATTCTCAACGCTGGAGTACTTCACGCCGGTGGACTGCACCGAGTCGACGACACAGAGGGCGAGGCCGTCGCGGTAGCCGTCGGGGGCCTTGGCGCCGCGGAACTGCTCGCAGGCGGCGACAAGGGAGTGCAGCTGCTCGGCGGTGTGGGGCATGCGCGCAAGCGTGACACGGGGCACCGACATGTGCGGGGGAACCTCTCGGATTCCTAGTCGTCGCGTCGGGGATAGGTGCGACGATCAGGCGATGGCGACGAACACCAGACGGCGACAGCTGGACCTCATCGCTAAGCAGATCAAGGCGTGTCGGGCCTGCGACGAGTTGAACGTGCCCGGCGTCACGGGGTCCGCACGTGGGTACGGATCGGAGTATTCGCCCGTGGCGATCGTCGGACAGAGCCTGTGCCGCAAATGCATGGACTCGGGGATCCCGTTCACCGGCGGCAGTGGAACCTACATCGACCGCGCGCTGCGGCTCATCGACCGGAAGAAGTCCGAACTGTTCATCACCAACGTGGTGCACTGTCACCCGCCGGACGACCGGAAGTCGCGGCGGTACGAGATCGACAACTGCAGACACTTCCTCGACGCGGAGTTGGACGTTGTGGCGCCGCGTCTGATCATCGGTCTCGGCGAAGACGCGGAGAAGGTACTGACGGAGCGCTACCCCGACGGACACCACCTGCCGTGGCCGTTCGATGAGCCGCGTTGGTCCAAACCGGACTTGACGTACCTACTGTTCCCCGAGCACCCGGGGTCCCTGCGGTTCAAGAAGACAGCCGACCGCGCGTACTACTCGCCGAGTCTCGCCCGCGCGATCACGTGGGGATTCGAGGTCGGGTAGCTGTGGAGGGCGCGGCGTGTCGGTTGGGATCGAGCGAGACGCGCGACCAGCTGTGTCAGATCGCTTCCTCGCAACCGAGGAGGAGACGGGCTCCCAAGCCCGCAGTCGGGATCTACGCGAACCTTCCCCGTTCCAACGTGAGAACCTCAATCGGAATAGTGGCGCGATACAACCTCACCGAGCAATGGTCGACGGTAACGAAGTGGATTGATTCCCAGGTGATCCCAGCGTCCTTCAACGCCTTCCTGTGGGCCTTCCACTCTTCCCGTAGCGGCTTCCTCTCGGAGGGTCCGAACTTGTGATCCGTCAAGACGAGCAGCCGTACCCGCTTCGGATACAGTGCGGTCCCCTCGACGACTTCGAGTCGCAACTGTTCAACGTCGTCGCACCAGACCTGCGACTTCTTGGCCTTTGCGATGAACTTGCGCAGAGCGTCGAACACTGGGCCGGCCAGCGCGTCGTGAACCGCCGGGCGGGCGAGTTTGCTGGCCAGGCGCTGCCCGAGGATCAGCTCATCCTCGATCGAGGCAAAGCCTTCGATGGGCTCCACCGCCGCGAGCAGGCCCTTGCTCACCGAGACCATGGCGCGCAAGTCCACAGCCCACATCGCCCCCTCGACAGGCGGCTTACTGAGCCAGACGTACTCGGAGACCAAGCGGTCCTTGACCTGCTGAATCTTCTCCGGCGAGAACTCCGAGATGTCGCGTACAGGGCATACCTGCACCAGCGGATGCCGCCGCGCCGGATCGCCCGCGATGTCGCACGTCTGCGAGACCACCACCGCGTACCCGGTGTCGCTCAGAGGGGCGGAACGCGCACGCACCTCGCCCACCGCGCCGCCGGCAGACGGTTCACCTGTCACGGGGTCGTCCACCCATGCCGGGACGATCCAGGCGCCGCGGTCCATCTCGATGAGGTGCCCCTGCCTCCACCGCTCCAGCGCGGCGAGCGTCTCTGGGGTCCATGACTCCGGTAGGAGCCGATCGATCGTCACCGGGCGAATCCGTCCTCGACATCCTCGGTGACCAGCGGCTCCGAGCCACGGATGATCGGCGTCTCGACGTCCGCGGCGATGCCCTCGTAGACCGAGGTGCCGATCTCGCGTCGGGGGAACGGCGCGCGGTCCACGGCGAGGTCCACGAGCTCGTCGAACCTGCCGTCGAGCAGGGCGCCGATGCGCTTCTCATCGCCGCGCAGCCACCGGCTCAGCGGTTGATCCAGTGTCTCGCGCAGATCGTCGACGGCGTCCGCCAGCTCCCACAACCGTCCCAGGCTGGCGACGCGTGGACGGCTCCCGGCGGGTTTGTCCGACCAGGAGTGGAACGTGCGCTTGCTGATGCCGGTCGCCTTGAACATCTCCTTCTGCGTGAGGCCCAGCTCGGCGCGGAGGCGCTCGAACGCGTCGACGACATCGGCGGTCTCGTCGACGCTGCTGTCGGTCTCGGTGTCCATCACCGTGTCGATGAAGGTGTACGGGGCCGTCAACCACAGCGCCGAGCCCGAGAGGTTCAACTGACCGTCGAGCCCCTTGAACACCTCGACGCGGAACTGATCCCAGGCGCAGGGATCGAGCGCGCCGGAGAAGTGCGCGACAGCGTCTCGCAGTCCCGAGGACGAACTGATCTCCACAAACGTGCTGAACCAGACGTTGGAATCGCAGGGCGCCGGATGCCGATGCCGTCGCTCACGCACCTGGGACGGTGACCGGAGCACGCGGGAGCCGGTCGGCTGTTGCTGCATGATCGTCATCTCTCGCCTCCCTCCCGGAGCTCCTTCAGGTAGGTGTCGGTGACCGACGACTGGAAGATCGACAGCGCCGTGCGGTTGAGTCGCTCGGCGGAGATGACGACCTGTCCTGGGTCGAACGTGAACGAGGAGTGGCGGAACACGTCGGTGTCGAGCAGGTATTGCACGCACTTGCCGGAGTCGTCACGGACCGGGCCGTGACGCAGCAACGCGCCGTGGTGGTCGTCAATGCGGATCTCCACCTGCTGCTGGGCTCCTTGGACCCTGGCACCGAAGTCGGGATTCAGTACCGGGCCCAGCAGGGTGTCATGGATTCGGCCGTGCCACGCCGCGGCGGAGTCGAACCCGCTGTCGTGGAAGCGGTCGACGTAACGCAGACCGATTCGGTGCACGAGCGACGGCTTGACCAGTCGGGCGAGGGACTCGACGAGGACGGTCAACGGGGGCTTCACGCTGGTGCTCCAGCGCTCATAGCGATTGATCTGCATGATCAGGATGTCGGGCATCAGGGTGATGAGGGTGCCGTCCGCCGACGCGATCTGCCACCCGCGCGACTCCGCGGCGACCTGGGAGACGCCGTTGGCCCCGAAGTCGATGCGCATCTGCTGCTGAACCGTGGGCTGGATGTTCGGGTAGTCGACGCCGGTGTTCTCCACGAGCTCGTCGCGGAAGGCGGCCGCGGTCTCCGGGGAGATCTCGGGGGTGGACGAGGTGTAGCGGATCTCGATCACCGCGACCTCGAGCGGGGCGTTACCGAGCAGCGTCGGATCAGCCGGCGGGAGGTCCCCCAGAGGGATGTCCTCGGCTGGGTGAAGAGTGTGTGGGTCGATGCTCATGGTGTCCTGTCCATAAGATGCACCTTAGATGCACCTACCGACCAGTGTAGGCGTTATGACCTGAGAAGTAGCGGTGGGAGAGCTAGTTCATAGTGGGGCGGCGCAACACCGCCGAGTGCAGAATCGAGCCGTGGCCGGCCGCGCAAACTCCGACGAGCACTACATCCTCACCCTCTGTGACGAGGTGCTCGGCGTGCCCGGGGTTCGGCAGGCGCGGTTCGACTGGCTGCGCGGTGATCCCACGCCCCGACTGCCCCGTGGGGTGAAGCTCCCAGTCGACGGGTACTGGCCGGACCTTCGGTTGGTCATCGAGTTCCAGGAGGAGCAACACTCGGCGCCGTCCCCGTTCTTCGACCGCCGCCAGACCGTCTCCGGAATGGGGCGCGGTGAGCAGCGCCGCCGCTACGACGAACGCAAGCGCATCTTGATCCCTGAGCACGGGCTTCGGCTGGCGGTCATCGAGAAGTCCGCGTTCACGTTGAAGTCACGGCGGATCGATCGTGACCATGCGCGCGATCTCCAGGTTGTGCGTCGGCACCTCGCCGAGTTCGCGTAACGCGCATTCGGGCCACGGGGACGGGTCGCGGATGCATCCACCGGTGCCTACGCGGATGCACCGGCATCGCATCGGACCTCGCTATGCATCCTGATCAGGGTTTAGTGTCCCGACATGGAGCCCGATGACCGGCTTCTCACCATCCCTGAGGCGATCCGCGTACTCAGGATCAGCCGCACGCACTTCTTCAGGTTGATGCGGCAAGGTGTCATCGTGCCGATGCGACTCGGCGGTCGCACACTCATCCCGGCGTGCGAGATCCAGCGACTGATCGACGAGAACTACCGGCCGCCGCCGAGCAGCGGCGGGTAGGCGCTACTGGTCGCCCGCTGCCTGCACCTCGGGGTCGGCCGCGATCTCGGCGACGATCTGCTCGGCGGTCACCCTGTACGCCGTGGCGAGCGGCAGGAGTTCGGTCACCCTCGCGGCTCGCTCCCCGCGCTCGGTCTTGCTCAGGACGGGCTTGCTGATGCCGGACGCCTCGGCTGCCTGATCGAGCGTCAGTCCTGCGCGTTCGCGCACGCGCCGCAGTACTGCTCCCACGGCGTGGTCGGCCTGCGTCACACGCTTCGGGATCCACTTCGCCGGCATCTCGTCACCCACGCCGAACACTCTCCAGGGCTTCGTGGCGGCATGGGCGGCGGCGCGCCGCTCGGGCCCGCGGTGACGACTGGTCGGTGCCGCACTGCCCACACATCGGCGAGTCCCCACCCGCTTCTGTTCTCTGTTTTAGAGAATCAGTTGGTGTTCAACGAGGTGAAGGTCCCGTTCTCGCTGGAGGACTTGCCCGACGGCGAATCGCTCGCCCTCCACGATGTCGACGCGTTCATCCCGTACCTCACCGAGCGGTGGCCACCCAACGGACGCCCGCATCACATCGAGTTGTTCGAACCCAGCGGCAGGAAACCGCCGCCGGGCATTGACGGTTGGATCGTGTTCCGGCTGTCGGCACCGGACCAGGAACCGGATCCCGACGCCGGCACGGCGATCGACTGGGACAAGGCACTCGAGGGACGGCTCGCGGATCGGCCGCCGGTGCCGGGAGGCGACGACGGGTAGGGGCTACGAGTCGCTCGCGGCGTGGACTCCAGAGCTCGATGCGCGGCGTGGACTCCGGGTTCGGCTGCGGTGACGGGGATGGTCGTCGAACAGGTACGGGACGTCTGCGATTCAAGATCACAAAGTCCGTAGTGGCGGCCACTACTTGCGCCGGAGCCACTGCTAGAAAGTACCGTTCACCTGCGCTGATACAAGTAGTGGCTGTAGTGGCGGCCACTACTCCCTGGCCCGCGCCCTCCGCCGAAACGGCGCCGAATCGGTACTCCACAGCAGGTCTACGGCCCTCGATCGGTGACCGAAATTAAAGATAATGAATCAGACTCTCACTTTCGTGTGAGGCAGTGGAGCAGTGGCTCGTAGCGCGGGGCAGCCAGTAGTGGCCGCCACTACAGCCACTACTCACATACCCGCAGGTGGGAACCGGTTTCCTGTCCTGGTTCTTGCGTAAGTAGTGGCCGCCACTACCTCGGTTCGCCCGGAAGCGGAAGACCCCGCAGCCAGGAGTTCGGCTGCGGGGTCTCCACGCTGTGGAGCACGTGTGGAACCTACGCTGCGGGCGCCGGTATGGTTCCGATCGGAGGCGCGACCGTGAGGGCTGGGCGCCGGGTCACGGACTCCTCCCCGGTGATGACCTGCTGGGTTCGAAGTTGCGCGACAGCAGTGGCAGCGAACCCGCGCTGAACCTTCGACAGCGAGGCATCGAGGTACGCGACCCGGACGGCACCATTCTCAAACAGCCGCGGGTTGGCCTTCTCGACCTTCTTGCGCAGCGCAGCCTTTCCCCTGACACCCGCCGCGGCGTCGACGAGGTCCATGATGCGGTCGCAGGCCGACTGCAGGTGTCGTGCCGTGGTAGCCGCTTCGGAGGCCTTGGCGCCCGCGCTGACGATGCCGCGGTCCACCCCCTCGGCCGTCTTCGTCTTCCCCGCGGTGATGCGCGACTCGATGACTGCGGCGTCGTACACCAGCTGACGCATCTCGAGGAGCAACTCCGCAGCGCCCCAGTGTTCCTGCGCGATGTTGTGCTCTCCGTCCCACATGGCGATGGCGAACGCCATGCGCTCCTGGAGCAGGACGTTGTGGCCGCTGATGCCTGCCTCGTCCTCGCGTCGGGCACGGTCCCAGTCCGCCGCCCGCAGAGCAGCGCGGTCACCTTCCGCGTCGATGATCTTCTGCACCACCTCCGGGACGCCCACCCAGATCGGAGGTGCTTCGTCATATCCGGGCAGGCCACCCACGGTGACCACGTTGCCGTCCTCGTCGGGCTCCGGCGGCGTGTACCCCGGCGGCAGACCGGTCGGCGTCCACCACGGCAGCCGGTCCTGGTGCATGAGGATCGGCTGGGTGGGCTGCTTCCCGTACAGCTCGTCGCGCTCGCTGCTGTGCACCACGCCGGCGAGTCCGAAGTCGAACCGCTGCGGGGTGCCCCGACCGGCCTGCCCGATCAGCGGGGTCAGCGCTCCCGGCTGGGCGCCGTAGAGCATGCAGACGCGGGTGCTGTGCGCGGGAAGCTGAGCGTCCTTCTTCTTATCGCTGGCGGTGGACCCGGCCTCCACGCCCATCCAGATCTTGCGGGTGAACGCGTCGTACTTGGAGCCGTTGCGGCCCATCTCCTCGGCGACGGAGTCGAACTCATCAGCGGCCACGAGGAGGCCCGTCGCGGTGATCTCCACCCAGCCGTGATCCGCGTTCCGCGCCTTTCGGCAGATGCCCTCGGCGGTGCCGTCGCTGATCGGCTTGATGCCGAGGCCGCCGATCGGGATCGCTGCGTTGGCGACACCCATGGTCACCGTCTTGCCAGCGGCCGAGGGGCCGTTCAGCAGGCCGAAGGCGTTCACCGACACGCCCATCGCCTTGGAGAAGGTCAGCCCCTGCCGCGACGGGAGCACGACGTTCGGGGGCACCAGCGTGATGCTGTGGCAGATCAGCGCGGTCACCAGGCCATGGAGGTACACGCCCGTGCACTTGGCCCAGTGATCCGCGCGCCCCAGCCCCGGCGTCATGAGGGCAAGGCGCCGCTCGCGGACCTGGATCTCCGAGCGGAGCCGCCGCACCTGCTCGAGCTCCTCGGCGGTGGCGGTGACCTGGGCGTCCGAGTCCCCGTCGTCGAGGTCATCCGAGGCCTCTGCGGGGGCGCTCTCGGAGCGCTGCTGCTCACTGGTGTTAGTGGAGTCCGCGGTGGGCGTCTCCGCCGCCACCTGATCCTGCTCCTGGTACTCGAACCCCTCCGGCGCGGGGACCGCGGTGAGCGGAGTGCTCAGGTCGATGTCGAACCGCTTCGCGACGTCTGCCTCGGACTCGCCGTGGATCAGCGCGGTGAACTGGAGGCGGCTGCCGTGCGGCCGCCCCCACTCCTCCTGCAGGTGACCGGACCACGCGTGAACGCCGCGGCCGACCGAGCACCCGTCGTGGATCACCGCCGAGCGGTTGGTGGAGCCGGTGTCCGAACCCAGCACGTAACAGCCGTCCGAGTCGTACTCCGTGATCCAGACCCGGTTCTGCCCTGCGAGCATGGCGTCGACGTCCATGCCGTCGACCTCCTGGGTGATCCTGTCCGCATTGGGGTTCGGGGTGTACTCCCGCTTCTGGCGAGGCAGGAGGATCCCGTGCAGCGGCACCACGGACTCCGGGCACTCGACCTCGTTGCTGAACAGCCAGTCGGCGAGACCACGGTTCTGGAACTCGCCGGTCGTGAACACGCCATCGGCGGTGTGTCCGTACCGGTACCCGGGCGCGACGTCGAGTCGCGATCCCAGGCCCACGACGACGCGGGTACTGCGCAGCTTGGGATCAGCGGGACCGGCGAGGATGTCCACGACACCGCCGCCAGGCAGCTTGATCGCGGTCCGCGTCTCGAGAGTGTCCCGGTCGACGCCATCGGGGATCGGCACGATGAAGTGCGAACCGCAGAACTTCGAGGTGGTGGGGTCCTGTGCCTTCGCGGTGATGGCGTCGGGCACCATGCCCAGCGCTTTCATCGACGCCGTGGACGACGCGTCCTCACAGTCGATCACCACGACGCCGCTCTGTCCCGCGTCGTAGTCCAGGTTGCCGCCGGCGACCAGGTGCGCGATCGCTTCGTCCCGACCGATCGGGGCACGCTCGGTCCACCACTCCGAGATCGGAGGCTTGTCACCGACCCGCGCTGGCACCAGGGCGAGGCCAGCGCGGAGCATGGCGTCGACGAAGAAGGCCGCTTCCTCAGGCGTGCAGGCCGACAGCTTCTCAGGGATGCTCGTCGGCTCGGGGATGCCGTGCGCGGCCATGTACCGGCGCACCTCGTCGAGCGTCACGGCGAGGCGTCCCGAGCGGACGACGTCGATCTGCACGCCGGCGTACCGCGCCACCACCTCGGCCTCGGCGGTCTCCCAAGCGCGGCGGTATCCGACCCAGAGGTCGCCACGCTGGTCGTAGGTGGGATCGATGCAACTCATGCCGCCACCACCTCTCCATCGGCGACGGTGACCGTGACAGCCATCCCCTCCCTGGTCATCACCAGGCCGGCGATACGCTCGCCGTGGGCGAGCGGCTGAGACAGGTAGGGCTCGAGCTGGTCCTGATCCGTGATGCGAACGCCAGCGACGGGCAGGTTCAGGAGAATGGTGCGGCTCGACGCCGTCTTCGGCGTGTCGTCCGTGAGGGTTGCGTCGAGGGCTTCGTATGCCATCATGAGAACGTCCTTCCGTTCAGTGATGCGGGCGGGGGGTACTACTCGAAGCGAAGCGGGCCGGCCGACACCGGCCCTTTCGCGTATCTAGGGCGCGATCCGCGCCCAATGCAGGTCCAACCAGGTGTCGATCTCCGCGGACCTCTCCTTCTCCTCGTCGGCGAGCTTGCCGACGGTGAACGCCTGGACGTGATCCGGATCCGCGACGCGTGCTGCGGCGCGGCATCCCGCGATGAGGGCTCCGTGGCGGTCGGCGGGATGGGCTGCGCGGAATAGGTTCTCGGCCGCGGCGCGGATTCCTTCGGTGCTCACGCCGCGTCTCCGGTCACCACACGCGGGAGCGAGCCCAACCAGGCATCGAGATCCTCCGGATAGACGATCACCGCGCTTCCACACCGGTGCGCGACGAGTTCCCCCGACGAGATCTTGCGCTGGACGGTGCGCAGGCTGAAGCCTGTCGCCTCGACCACCTCGCGCGGCCGGTAGCCCAGCTTCCTCACCATGTTGTTCTGCTTCACTTCGTGCCCTTCCGTGGTTCCAAGCGCCTCGCAGCGCCGTGTGCCGCAGCACTATGGCTGAAGCCGCCACCAGACGACGACTCAGATGAAACCCGCAGGTCAGGAGCGTGTCGCGTCCCAGAACTTTTTTCTGACGCGGCATCGATCGCCACGCGGTGCCATACGCCGTCGTGAGGTGCCAGAAATGGCTCTGACCAGGGCGTTCGCCATTGCGGGACCGTCTTAGAACGGGCAAGCATGGTCGACATGATCACGCGAACCGACCGCCGCAGCTCCCAGGGGCTGAGTGTCACGTCCCCCGGCGTCCGCAGCCGCCTGACCTGCGGGTTCGCCCTCGCGAGCCTTGCGGTCGCGACGCTCAACACGTCGGTGGCGCACGCGAACACGCCGAACACGGACATCTGCGACCCCAGCAGCGACTACTACATCGGTGGCGCGCTGTGCGACGACGCGTCGACCACCACGGCGCCGTCGTCCGGCGGTTCCGGCGGCGGGTTCAGCGGCTGGGTCAGCGACTTCGCCAACAGCCCCGCGGGCGCGTTCGTGTTCTTCGGAGGACTCGCGGCGTTCATCGCCTGGGTCGTGATCGCGAACCTGCGCGAGAGCGCCGCTGAGAAGCAGCAGCGCGGCGCCGCCGAGCTGGCCCGCGGACGTGCCATCGCCGAGGCCGCACATGCCGAGCAGGTTCAGCGCGCGCACGCGGAAGCCGCCGCGCAGGTCCCACCGCGTGAGGTGTGGGATCCCCACAACGTGGGCCTCGCCCCGCCCCCGATGCCCGAGCCGAAGATCCCGGCTGCACCCGCAACCACGCCTGAGGATCTGCAGCGGTACGCCACGTTCGGGTGGGCAGTGCCCTGGGCCCCCGGGACCGCGTTCGCCGCGGCCGTGAGCCGGTCGGGCAACATCAGCCGCATCGAGCAGGCATGGGTCGACGCCTGCCGCCTCGCCGGCCTGGGCGACACCGACGAGCAGGGCGCCTTCACCCCCGCCGCGACGGTCGTGCGCGTGAACGGCATCGAGGGCTCCGGCGACGCCTGGGTCGCCGTAGACACCCGCGACTACACGGTGGGCGCGAAGCAGCTGGACAGCGTCCGCGATCACCTGCTCCGCACCGCGCGCGTGGAGAGCGCAACCCCGTTCGAGCGCGACGCAGCGCGCGACTGGTTCATCACTGTGCTGTCCATGGACGCACCTGCCGCACGGCAGGCGACCGCTCCCGCGGCGGAGGAAGTGCAGGGCCCCCGCATCGACCCGAGGTGGGCGTGACGATGACCGGGTTCGACGAACTGTTCGGCGACACGTCCACCACCACCACCACCGCCGCGGCGCCGACGAAGAAGACGAAGACCGCCGACGCCTCCATCAAGCCCGCCGCTGACCGACCCCAGCGGAGCCAGGCTGACCACGACGGCGAGGTACGGGCCGCGGCCGACCGGTACATGGCGCTGCTCCCCGAGATCCGTGCGGCACGCCCGCAGGGCCCTCGCGCCGAGGAAGCCGCTCCGCAGCTCACCGGTCCTGCCTGGGTGATCGACGCCTGGGAGACCGCGCTGTTCGGTGGTGACCACGCCGCGTTCGGCCTCGACGCACGCTTCGGCGCTGAGGTCTTCACCCGAGGGGACACGCTCTACGTTCAGGTCACCGTGCCCGCCGAGCTCGCTGGCGAGGGACGCAAGGCTGTCGCGGAGACGATGTTCGCCGAGACCGCCCGCCGGCAGAACCTCGGTGACTACGAGGTGGAGCCCGGCGAGGACAAGCGCAAGTTCTTCCTCGTCCGCACCAACGCCTTCGACACCACGAACGGCTGGCGCGAGCATCCGAAGACGCGCGCCTTCTACCGCAGCGCAACCACCGGTGGCACCTACCACCAGGAGCTGTTCGACCTCGTCGGCCTCCGCGTGATCGACCCGAAGACCGGCGAGATCAAGTACCCGCAGCGCGAGTTCGGATCCGACGACCGAGGCGGAACGGTGACGCTGACACTGCCGCCGGGGATGCTGCCGCGCGACGTGATCGCAGCTGAGCCGGCGCTGCGCGCAGCGTTGGCGATGCCGGAGCTGACGGTGACGGCGGGCGACGGACTGCGGCCGACGATCCACCTGAACTCGAAGCCGTTGGTGCGTGCGTTCCCCAAGTCGAACCCGTTGTCGGCGGGGCGTCTCTGGCTGCCGCGCACCGAGGCCGAGCGCTACGCCGTCAGCAACGAGGTGCGCCTGTTCCTCGGCGTGACCGAGACCGGAGAGGTGGTCGCGCCGCGGCTCAAGGACCGCAGTCACGCCGCGATCTTCGGCATGACGAACAGCGGCAAGAGCACCACCATGGTCATCCTCGCGCGCAGTCTCGCGGCGCAGGGCGCCGAAGTGTGGCTCGCAGATGCAAAGGGCACGCCGGAGTTCCGCAGCCTCTACAAGGAGAACGTCCCGGGGATCACGCACCTGAGCGTTGCGACTCCCGCACTCATGCACGCCACCGTGCACAAGCTGCGGGAGTTGTACAAGTTCCGCGCGGCCGTGGCCAACGAGCTCGCGGACCGAGGCCTCGGCGTCGACGACATCCTCTGGCCGCGCGTCGTCCTGATCTTCGACGAGATGGGCGAGTTCCTCAACACCGCCTTGAGCGACGGCGGCGACAAGGTCGCCAAGGCTCAGGCGCAAGCCACCGTGAACATGTTGGGCGAGATCGGGGCGAAGGCCCGCGCCTACGGCGTGCACCTGATCGTGGCCGGACAGCACGTCTACGTCGCGGCGCTCCCGAACAAGGTGAAGGAGCACCTCAGCATCCGCGCCGTGCTCGGCAAGGCGTCCGACACGCACATCCAGCGGCTCTTCGACGAGCAGGATCGCGACGCCGCGAAGGCCGCGCGTGAGGGGATCCTCCCGGGCCAGAAGGGCCGCGGGATCGTGATGGCCGACGACGCCGAAGTGGTGCAGTTCCAGTCGTTCTACAACGACGCGGACCAGGCCGCGAAGTTCGCTCGCGACACCGCAGGTACCCCGCGCCTCAAGCGGTGGGGACACCAGTTCCCGATCGAAGACGACGCCCCCGGGGCGCACGGTGCGTGGCAGTCGTGGGGGGCGTGGGAGGGCGACAAGTCCTTCGAGCCGGACGGCACTGTCGAGGACCTCGGCACTGTCGTCCTGGACCGGCTGAACCCAGTCACGGGAGAGCTGGAACCCGATCCCGGCGCCGCGGCCTGGGACATGACCAGTCCTGCCTACAACCCCGGATCGGCGCCGCTGTCCGCCGCCTTCCAGAACGTCAACTGACCCACGAACGGAGACCACCATGATCACGAACACCAACGCCACCTTGACCGTCCCCATCGGCTCGACCCCCGACGGCGACCCGATCGCTGTCGATCTCCGCCGGCACCCCAACCTGACGCTCGCCGGCAACGCCGGCTGCGGTAAGTCGACGCTGCTCCGCCAGATGGCCGGCGCCCTCGAACGGCAGGTCGGCAGCAACGGCAAGGTGCTGCTCGTCGAAGGCATCTACGCCGGCGTGGAGGACTTCATCGCCGAGGTGCACGACGAGCTGCGGCACCGCCGGTCCGAGCGCAACCCGGATCCGGAGCGGGGACCGATCGCCCTCTGCATCGACGACTTCGGCGTCTACGCAGAGCACCGCATGCCCCCCGAGATCCTGACCTTGCTCCGCCACATCGCGAACACCGGCCGAGTAAGCGACGTGCACCTGCTGCTCGCCACGCAGGCCGTGATCGGAATCAGTGGCGCGCTGCTGGCGTCGATGTCGAACCGGATCGTCCTGGGCAAGGTGACCCGACACATCGGCCGGATGTTCTCGAACGTGCAGTGGCCTGACGTCGTGGCGGAGGCGGAGTCGGCGAAGGGTGACCGCTTCTCGGGCGTGTTCATCGGCTCGGACGGCCAGCCCGTCGCGTTCACGCCGCTGCTTCCCGAGACGTTCGCCGCCGCTGTCCCCGCCACTCCCCGGCGCTGATCCGACAGGAGTTCCAACCATGACCACGACCACCGACCGCATCATCGCCGCCGCGGACGCCGTCCGCGCGGCGCACCTCGATGCGCTCCGCCCGCTCGCGAAGGTCGCCGGCCGCACCGTCGCCGCCCCGCCCACGGTCGAGGACGCTCTCGCCGCGGCACTGCACCTGATCGGCGCGAAGCCCGCGCTCGATAACGCCGTGACCGACTTGCTCCGGGAGCTCATCAGCGCCGGCATCAGCTCGACCAAGCTCGCTCGGCTGATGTCGATCCGTCACAGCACGCTCACCGACCGCCTCGACGCGCCTGCTCCCGTTGCGCCCGCCGTGCCGGAGCTGCACTACGGGATGTTCGGTCGAAAGGAAAAGGTGAGCCGCCGCGCCGCGAGGGAGAGCATGATCGCCGCGGCCCGCGACCTCGGCCGGGCGTACGCGTCTGCGCTTCGGCCGATCAGCACGGTGAGTCAGGGAGCCGTCCCCGAGGCCGCCGTGGTCGATGAGGCCCTCGAGTCGGTGCTGCACCTGCACGGCTCGCGTGCCGCTCTCGATGGTGCGCTCGACCCTGTTCTCGCCTGCCTCGTCCTCGGCGGCGTGCGGCGCATGTCGCTCGCCGAAGCCCTCGACGTGCATCCGAACACGCTTCAGCGCCGACTGGCCCGACAGCCACTCGCTCATGCGCGGTGGGCGGATCTGGTGGACGGGGGCAACGGTCGATGGTCCGTCGCCCGTGCCGAGGTGGGCCGGTACAAGCCCGCCGATCCCGAACTCGATCCGGCCCTGGTCGCGGCCGCCGTGAACGAGGCGGTCACTGGAATCCAGGAAACCGGGGGCAGCGCGCGTGCGTGAAGACAGCGCGACCGTCCCGCAATCCCCGAGCCAGTTCTAAGACGGTCCGGCACACCGATTCTCAGACCGTCCAGCAGGAAAGGACAGACAGATGGCGTTCATCAAGGTCACCCCGGAGCTCGCCGCCCAGACGGCCCCGACCACCGCCTCGCAGGCGAACTTCCTCGGCACAGTCCACGCGGCTAGGGTCGCCGACCTGCTGGCCGCCGCCGAGGCCCCGACCGACACGAACACCGCTCTGGCTGCGATCAAGGCCTGGCGGACCGCCGCGGGCGAGACGCAAGGCTTCCGACGGCGCATGGCTCTGCTGCTCATCGCCGCTGGTGACGATCCCGACGCGGTCTGCGCAGGGCTCGGTATCGGCAGGACCGCGCTCCAGGACGCCGTGCGAACCGAGGGTTCACCCCTGGCGGAGTTCAGCCGGATCATGCACCGCGCCCCGCGCAAGCAGAAGAAGGAGGTGGCCTGATGGCTCGTTATCGCCGGCCGACCCCGAGCAACGTCACCGCGAGCCGCGACATCCAATCGCAGGTTCTGCGCCGGATCGCCGCTCTGTCCGCGACCGTCACCGAGCGCCTGAAGGCCGCTGCCGACCCCGCGATCGACGTGGAGAGCCGACGCGGTCACCTGGCCGCCGCCCGCACCGCCGAGCGCAGCATCGATGACGCGGTGATCGAGCTGGCCGCCGCCTGCATCCTCGGGGGCATGTCCGCCGCCGATGTCGCCCGCCGATCGGGCATCTCTACCGCCACCCTCACGCGACGTGTACCGCCCTACCTCCGCGGGTTGCGTGGGGAGCACCTGGTGCCCGACCCCGATGCCCCGCACGGCTGGAGGCCCGCGGGCACCGTTGCGCGAGGCCTCGACCAGGGGTTTTGCGTCGCCCCGGAGCGCTGCGGCGTGAACGAATCGCGTAGCCGATCAGGAAGCCGATCCACGAGCCAGTAACCGATCCAGCAGCCGATCGCCTAGCCGACGAACCAATCCCGTAGCCGATCACCAAGCCACGAACACCGCATGAAGCCGATCGTAGAGCCGATCAGGCAGCCGCCCCCGAGGAGGGACACCATGAAGATCACCGAGAAGATCTCGGACCCCCTGCGTGAAGTACGCGCGATCCTGTGGACCCTGCTGATCTCCGCGACGGTGGCCAGCATCGCAGGGAACATCGCCCACACGGTGATCGTCCACGGCTTGCACTGGGCGACGATCGGCCCCGTCGTCCTCGCTCTGCTGGGGCCGACCGCACTGCTGGGGCTGTTCCACCTCATGGCCGCGTGGGCACGGGTACAGGGGGCCGGCCTCGCGATCTTCTGGTTCTACCTCCTGGCGATCATCGGCCTGGCCAGCGCGGCGTTCCGACTCAGCTTCGCGGCCCTGCGTGACCTCGCACTGCACTACAACTACGGCCGTTTCGACGCCGCACTGTTCCCGCTGATCCTCGACGGGCTGATCGCGGTGTGCACTGTGGGACTAGTGGCCGCGACCCGCCCGCGACGCAAGGAGAAGCGGGCCGCTCGTCCGTCGATCCCGCAGCGTGTGCGCACCTGGTGGCGTGGCACCCCCGCCGACGCGGAGCCGGTGCAGGCGGTGCAGACCACCGCGAACCGCGACGCGGAGCACGCAGATACACCGGAGTACCCCGACACTCTGACGTGGCTCGCGCCAGTGCACAGCATCGAGCAGACCGCCGTGGAGCAGGCGGTGCACCAGTCCACGGAGACTGCACCGGAGCCCGCGGAGCAGCCGGTGCACCAGCCCGCAGACGATGCACCGGCCCCTGCGTCGGATACCGGTGCACTGATCCTGACCAGCGACGACGAGGCAGTGCACCGCCCCGGTGCACCGGTGCACCAGGAGTCCGAGACCCAGCCGGCGCACACCGTGGAGCGCCCCCACCTCGTCGCGGTGCACCGCACCGATGCACCGGCGCAGGACGGAGCGGAGACCCCGGTGGTGCAGCCGGTGCACCTGGCGCAGGCCGAAGCGGTGGTGCAGGCCGGTGCTTCAGAACTGCCTGTGTCGCGCATCGCCGAAGTCTTCGCCCGCAAGGACCGCGGCGAGTCGCAGAACACGATCGCCAAGGCCGTACCCGTGAACAAGCGGACCGTGTCGAAGATCCTCGCCGCGCGCGAGGAACTCGACACCACCACCGCCGAGGAACCCGAGCCGGCCTTCGCATAGACCTCCGCTACGCCACCCACCGGCACCGGGTGCATCCCCCACTCCGTCCAGAAAGGACACCGCTATGAACAAGACCGTCACCCTGAGCGCCGCCGCGCTCGCAGCGGCCCTGACCCTGACCACCGCCGCGTGCACCTCCGCCACCGAACCGGTCCCGGCGCCGAGCTCCCCGGCGTCGGCCTCGCCCTTCGGGGCGCGCGAGGTGAAGAAGGCTGAGGCTCAGGTCGGCGAGCGCGAGTTCGCACTCCACGGCGTCCTCTCGATCCCGAGCACCGTCGACCGGATCGCGGCTGAGGATGCGGCACGGCGGGCCTTGCCATTCGCGTTCACCTACCGCGACGGGTGCCAGTACCTGCGGACGTGGGATGCCGGACTCTGGCCCCTGTATCGCGGCGAGGGCGCACTCACTCGTGCCCGCGACGACGAGGAGTGGTTCCGGCTCCATCCGGGTGTGGCGTCCGACCGCACCTGCTACAAGCCCGCTGGCATCCCCACTGCCGACGATCCGACTGTGAAGACGCCGTACCGCTGGCGCGACGGCGGCCGCAACCTCGTGCGTGTCCAGGGCGTCGTCTTCGTCATCCCCGACGCGATCCCCGAACGCGGCGTGGCCCTGCGCACCGCGAACTGATCGAGAACAAGGAGAACACCATGAACACGAAGAAGTACATCGCCCCCGTCGGCGTCGCCGCCCTCGCAGCCGCGACCATGCTCACCACCGCGTGCGGTGCGCCGACCGAGACCAGGGCGGCGTCGAGCAGGAGCAGCGCGACCGCCGCATCGTCGTCCGCCGACGAGGCACTCCGCCGCGTCGTCCCGTACGGCGCCGAGCGGATGGACCGCGCCGCCGCCCGTGCCGCGCTCGAAGCGGGCAAGCCGTTCCTGGTCGGCCTGCCCGACGGCGGCGTGGAGGCGTGCCACTCGGCGCTGCTTCTCCCCGGCGACGCGCGGCCGTGGATCCTGAACGAGTCCGCCGTCCGGGTCGCCGGCAACGCGCTCATGGCGGAGCGGCTGCAGACCTACGGCTGCGGCGTGAGCGAGAGTGCCCCACCGGCTTCCATCCCTGCTCCGGCTACCGGCACGGCGATGGACACCGCGGCCGCCGATGCTGCGAAGGCGAAGGGACGCCCCTTCATCTACGCGATCCCGGACGGCGGGAACCCGGTCTGCAACGTCGGGGTCCGTCTCGCTGACGGCACCGAGTGGTTCCTCAACCGCTCCGGCGGACCGCGCGCTGCCGGCGACGCGCTGTCGAAGGTCCAGCGTGGCTACGGCTGCACCAACGGCGAGACCGTTCCCGGTGTCCCGGCGAACTGACAAGGAGAACGAACATGAACAAGCTGCGGAGCATCATCACCAGCCGCACCACCCTGATCGCCGCGCTGGCGCTCGCCATCGGCGCCCTGGTCGTGCTCGCGTTCCTCCCGCCGCGGGTCGAGGGAGTCGCTCCGCCCGCCGCGGTCGCGCACCGCATGGCCGGACCGGAGTGTCAGGTGGCAGTGGTCGGGTTCGACGGCCGGACATGGACGGCCGAGCAGGGCAGTCAGCAGCTCCGCCGCGTCGACGGTGTCGGCGACACCTGCAGTCCCGCCGTTGTCACCGATCGGGTCTCGGTCGGCGACCGCTGCGTCCGGGTGCTCCGTGTCGACGGACGCATGTACCTGCTGCCCGACCGCGACGGTGACGGTGCGCTCGAGCCCGCCCCCGCCGAAGCGACCACGGCGGTCACCGGCTGCCGCGTCGACCCCGACCCGAACCGCCACTGAGTCCGACGAGCGGCCGTGCTGCAGCTCCCCGGAGCTGTGGTCGCGGGGTCCGCCGGACCATGAAGAAGAACGAGCAAGGAGAAGACCATGACCGACCCCAACAACGACGAGAACCTGCAGCGCACCTGGACGCCGGATCCGAACTCCCGCGGCGACGTGCCGTTGGGCGATCCGTTCGGCATCTACACCAGCAAGACCGCCGACACCGACGACGACGCCGACCGCTAACCCCGACGGTGAGGGTGCGGCATCCGCCACCTGAGCGGGTGCCGTGCCCCGACCGCCGGGCCACAGGAACCAGGAGAAGACCATGGACGAGAACGCCTACCGGTACGCCGCCTACGCCATCGCCCAGGACAGCGACGCGCCCGCCGCCGTCACCGCGTACGCCGGTGCCGTGGCCGCCGCGATGCACCGCGCGCAGCTGGAAGGCACCACGGTCGCGTGCCAGCTGATCACCGAGCTGAGCACGGACCCGGTGACCCATGCCGCCGCTGTGGCGGTCGGCCCCTTCACGATGCTCACGCTCCAGGACTGGCTCACGGCGGTGTGGGACGACGTGACCGAACTCGCGGCCGTGACGGCGGTGCCCGAGCTGACCGAGACCGAGTGCATGTACCACCGCGCGACGATCGAACTGTTCGCGGAGTCCGACGCCGACGCGTCAACCGCCACGCTGGCCTTCGGCGCCGCGCTCGCAGTGGCGCATGCCCGCTGGCTCGCAGCGGGTATCGACGGGCGCACCGATCCGGCGGCCACCGCTGTGATCGGGGCCGTCCTCGACGAGGATCCCGTGGCCGCCGTTGCGCGCGAGGAGCTGGACGAGGCGACGCGCGCCTCGCTCGCGATGGCCGTCGGCAACCGGTGGACGGAGATCACGGAGCGCGTGCAGATCATGGGAACCGTCGCCGCGATCGAGGCCGCCAACGCCTGACCCACCGAGACAGGAACAGCCCCCGACCGCTTGGGTCGGGGGCTGTTGCTGAGGTTCGCTACGGGGACTATGCCGCCGCGATGTCACCCGCGATCAGTCGGTCGATCTCGGTCATGGGCACCAGCCGACGCCTGCCCACCTTCACGCCGCGAAGACGGCCGTCCTTCATCTGTGCATAGATCAGGGACTCGCTACAGCGGAGCAGCTCCGCCGTCTCGGCGACGGTCAGCATCGTGACGGGTGCGGCCGGCGCCGCGGACTGCGTCTGCCCCACCGCGGCCAGCAACGCGGCGATCGCGACGGCGAGGTCGTTCTGGTTCTCGCTCATGTCTCTATCGCACCACGGAGTTCGGACACCTCCAAGCCAGCCGGAATCGCGTACTTTTTCGGCGTGTCGCGCGGAGTGCACCTCGCTGCGTGGTCTACATGTCGGCGTGTCGGTAGGAGGTCCAGCAACCCCCGGTGCCGCGGTCCTTCGTGACGCCTCCGGCTCAGCTCCGACTGATCAGCTGCGCGGGTACCAGTCGGGAATCTGGTCGGCGGACCGCGGGTACTTCTTCAAGTCCTCGATGTACGTCTCATCAGCGGGCTGCACCGTCCAGTTGGGCCGGACGTTGTAGTTGTAGTCGAACATGCACTTGCCGTCGGGCGTGGCGGTGACCGTTGCGGAGAGCCACGCGCCTTGACCCCGGCCCGCCATCAGTTCCCGGAGCCGCTTGAGCGCGAGGATCATCGGCACCGGGGACTTCACGACTTCCGTCACACCTTCGTTACTGGTGAGGCTCACCCGCGACTCGGCGACCGTGTTGGCCTGGCGGTACTCGACCGTGCAGCTGGTCCAGCCGCCGGTCGGCAGGGAGTCGAACAACGCCTGCACCACGGCGGTATGTGCGTCACCCAGCTGCACCATGTACGGCGGTTGGTCTGTCACGCGATTGAACCAGTCACCATGTCGCTGTCCCTTCATCTTCGAGCGGTGGCCGTTACGCAACCACATACCAGTCGTCGCCGATGACCGATCTCAGGAGCGCCATGTGGACATGAATCTGGAACAGGTGGGTGGCCTCCACAATCGCAGGGCCGCCGACAAGTAGACCCGGCGCGAATCCGTACAGCTCGTCGAACCGCAAGTCTCCGAGTTGCTGGTGGACCCGCTCGAACATGGGCCTCTCGTTCTTGTCGAAGAACTCGAACCGCTCCATGGTCGACGCGCCGAAGAACGACAGCATCGCCCGCTCGAATCCACTAGGGGAGAGCTTTCTCGCCGGCGGCTTGACGAACAGCTCTCCGCGCGCCGGATCAACGATCAGCGATATCCCGTACCCGGGCGTCCAGAACCACACCTTCCCGAAAGCACTTCGGACGAACGGAATGTACCGCGCGTCCGCGCCCAGCTGTGGGTGCTGAACTCGATCGAGGAGGACCTCCTCGGTGGTCACCTTCCACTCGATCGGATCCACCAACCAGGCCGTCCCGTTCCCGAACCCGGAGAACCCAAACTCCTGCCAGTAGGAGATCAGGCAGTCAGGGACGAGTCCGGTATAGGCCTTAACGTGCTCGTCAGTGCACGCGGGCCCGGGGATCGAGAACGGGAGCTTCGTGAGGAACAATTCGAAATCTTCGTCAGCCACCGTCACCCCTCCACAGTCTGATGTTCACGATCGCATCGGGCGCTCCGGAGACCTGGCTAGGTGCTGCGCCCTATGGAGGGGGCTACACCACCGGCTGTGAGCTGATCGACCTTCGTGACGCCCGCTCACGGGCGAAGTGCTGGCGCACAAGCTCCTCGACGCTCAGCCGCCGGTCAGCGCCGCGACGACCGCAAGAAGAGCAGCTGTCCCCCCAGTTCCATCGCCATGCCTCCCGGTCGCGCTCAGTCTCGGAACTGGGGCGGCACGTAGAACTCCTCAACGGGGATCTGCCGCCCAGTGGGTGTGTCGTAGATGCTGATGCCGCGCTCATCGCGAACGATCTGCAGGTCAGAGCCGACGGGGAAGTCGTAGATGCCGATGAGTGCCGGCTCGATGTTGCACAGGTCGTTGAACGCGACGATCCGCCAGTTGCTCTTGTCGGTGAGGTACTCAGTGGTGTCGATGTGGCTCATGATCTGCCAGCCGTTGTCCGCACCGCCCGTGGACGGCACCCTCACCATCCACCGCACCTTGCCGCGACGCTCCATGACGTTGGTCGTCGCCAAGCACGCTCCGGCGTGGGGGATGAACTCGATATAACTGGTCACCGCAGCTGGCCTAGTGCGGCACTTCGTCGAGACCGTTCGCGGCGAGCGTCTCCGTCATCGCCTGGACGACACGTTCGCCGGGCCAGTCGTCTGGCGCCGAGATCAGCGTTCCCCCAGCCAGTTCCGACGCGGTGAGCCCTTCCGCGATCCGACTCACCGTCCCGACCTCGGAGTTGATCCAGGTGCGGTAGCCGGCTCCGATCTTCCAACCGGAGCGGCGCGCAAGGCGATTCGTCGCGGAGTCGGTGAGCGTCGCCGTCGCAGGTCGCCAGGCGGACGCGACGGCCGCGCACACCGCGTCGCCTACTTCATTCGTGATGCCGCCGGACAAGGTCTCCCGCAAGTCGATATGGAGACGGTGGCTAGGAACCCTCCTGCCGATACCGATCGACCCCGCATCGATCCAGACCTTCGCAGCCACCGCGGGGCCGGCGCCAGCCAGGACCATCGCGTAGCCCTCAGCTGGAATGACCTCACCTTCCTCGCCTTCCGGGAGCGCCTCGTGCACCTGGTTTCTGCGCACGATGTCTGCCAGCTGTGCGGGTGAGCCTTCCCAGTGCTGGCTCCGGGAAGTGTCCCAGTGCGTGATCCCCAAGGCGTCTCCCAATTGCCCCAGTAGTGCATCGGTGCGGTCGGCGATCCACTCGGGAGATTCACCCGTCGCGGCCCAGACCGAATTCACGAACGCGGAGCCCGCCCACACGGGCTGCGCAGGAGACGTGGATGTCATGACTGTCGACCCTACTTTCATGGCTTCTGAGGCGTGTAGATCACGTGGACGTCGTCGAGCCCGCGGCTCTCCAGGAGGTCGCGCATTATCGCCGCGCTCTGGGGGTTAGCGACATGCCACTCCAGAATCGCCCCATCGGGCAACGCGTTCAGTTGCCGCTGCGCCTCCTTGAGCAGATCCTGTCTGATGTTGTCGACCCACGGCGCTTCCGGGTACTTGAACAGCGGCTCGTATTCACGCTTAGCGTCTAGGAAGACCTCCTGATCGCCGCGCATGACCGGTCCGCTGTCCATCCTGACCGGTGCGCCCGTGTCAGGGTCGACCAGAACGTACTCAGGGATGCGTCCGTCGGGTGTTCGTTCGATACCGGTGATCTGCTCTTGGTAAGGCATCCACGGCTTCTCCGGCCCGCGGTTCATGTGCTCCCATCCGGGAGTGGTATCGCCCTTGGTCCACGTCGGATCAGGCGTGCTTGGAGGCCATCCACCAGGATGGTACGGATCACCCGAGTTGTAGTGCATCCCCTGATGCGGGTCGAACACATCCGGCGGCGGGAGCGGATGTGACGGCACCTGGTCGGGGACGTGGTGTGCCGGGGTGTCGGGCGGCGGCGCAGGGTGTTCCACCGGTGCATCGGCTGAAGGTGCGGGGTGCCCGGCCGGCGGGTCTGCCGTGTGCGGGACGGGAGGCGGCTCCGCAGTGTGGGGAACGACAGGCTCGGCACTGTGCGGGATGGGCGGGGCTTCTGCGGTGCGGGGCGCCACGGGCGGCTCAGCTGTGTGCGGAACCACCGGCGGCTCAGCTGTGTGCGGAACCACCGGTGGTGCACCACGTTCCAGCGCACCTACCTCGGGCAGCACGCTACGTTCCAGAGCACCCAGCTCGGGCAGCACCGACTTGCCTAGCAACCCCTCCGCCCCCAGCGGTGCCGTGGCGGCCATGGCAGTGGCGTCGAACGCCTTGTCGCCGGCGTACTTGCCGGGGTTGTCGATCATTTCCGGGATGTCGTGGACGACGTCGTTCACTGCGCCCCACGGTCCCAGCGGCCCCAGCGGGTCGCGCAGATGGAACGGGTCTTCCTTCTGGTGAGCGGCGGCGGCTTCCCCCAGCTGTTGCCACGACTCGAGGACACCGGGGCGGCCCTCACCACCCGTGCCGGTGAGGTTCTGCAGCGTCTCCACCGTGGAGTCGAGCCGGTTGTAGAACTGGTCGTGGGCCTCGTTGACGAAGTTGTTGAACTTGTCGCCGAGCTTCTCCCCGAGGCTGCGCGTGTCGACGGGCGCGGGACCCGGTGTGGTGTCCGGCTTGGCCGGCGTGTGAGCAGCTGAGTCCGCGAGCGTGGCGTTCATCCGCTGCGCGTCCGCCACCATGGCGTTGACCCGCGACTCGATCTGGTCCGGTGGTACGCCCTGCTGCCGCAACAGGTTCCGAGCCTGAGTCTTGAACTGTTCGACTGCCTGCGGGCTTATCGGCACCGCTGTGGGCTTCGGTTCTGCCCCTGCCGCCGGAAGATCGCCCGCACCCAACAGGTCTCCGAGATCGCCTCCGACGTCGCTCTTCACGGGAGGCTTCTCGTCGGGTTTCAGTCCCGACTTCTTCGCCGCGTCCTCAACGGATTTCGGCACCGCAAAGGGGCCGATCTGTCCGGGAGCCTGAGCGGGCGCCTCAGGCTTCTTCTCCTCCGGCTGGTCCTTGGCCCCGGCGTCGTGCTTGACCGTGTGGTCGGCCAGATGCACACGGCCGGACGAGGTGTCCTCAGCCTCCCCTTCGAACCGGATCCCTTCCAGATCAGCGGCTTTCGCCTCCAATCGGTTGCCGACGAGCTGATCTGCCTGCACGAGCTGTTGGGCGGTCCAACGTATGTCCTCGGCGTGCTCCGCGAGGGCCCTGTTGCGCTCGGCGATCGTGTCGATGTCGTACTCGCGGGTGTCAGTCACCGAGAGGTCCTCGCCGACGCTGAACCCGTCGTTCTCAGCTGCGGTGATCGCCTCCACCGCTTTGTCCTTGGCGGCCTTGATGTCGTGCGCGCCGTTCTCGGCGAGGGTGGCGGCCTCGCGCAGCACACTGTTCTGGCGGCCGACCACCGCGACGTCTTTGGTTACCCGGTCGAGCGCGGCGTCTTTGGCGTCTCCCGTCCACGTGGTGCCGCCCGGAGACGAGATGTTCTGCCGGTGCTCATCGAAGGCGTTCTCGGATCCTGTGGCCGCGGTCCGCCAGGTGGTTGCCGCCTCGGAGAGGTGCGAGGTGCTCCACTCCTCGATCTCCGACTTCGTGGGTAGGGGAGCGGGCGCGGCCGCAGGGCTCACACCGACACCGCGGTGATGGCGTCCCCGCCATCGGTGTCGGTGCTGTCGTAGCGGGCACTGCTCACGGAGAGGTCATCGGCTTGGCCGGTGATCCGTGCCGACTGGCGACTCTTCACGGAGGTGAGCGCCGCGTTCATGGCGGCTACACCTGCGCCGCTGGGCTGTGCCGATGCCGCGGCGTCGAAGGACCCACCTGCCAGCCCAGCTGCGAGGCCGTCACTGCCGGCAGCCGCTACCCGCAGACCGCCCGCGTCGACTTCCAACTCGTTTGCCATGCCAATCCCCCAACCGGCGAACTCCTGGTCGTGAGGTTACCGGACACTTTGCAGCCGCATAGACAGCAGATTGTTGAAGCTGACCTGGACGGGGCGGTCGAATCGTGCCGTACGACCGCTCGTCCGCAGCTACGATCCGCACGTGCGCCTGGTTGCTGCAGCGCTGACGACACTGACCATCACGGCCTGTTCTCCGAACACGGTCCAGGAACCGGCGGCCTCTGTCTCCGTCCCCTCCGTCGCAGAAGCTGGCGCCCCTTCCCAGACGCCGCAGCGGGCGACCGGTGACGAGAACACGTACCTGCGGACGGCTCGCGAGAGTCTCACAGTCCACAGTCCGGATCTCCTACTGAAGACCGGATACCGAGTCTGCGACCAGGTGGAGAAGGGCTGGGACTACCAGTTCATCCACGACGACGTCGACGCCGCACTGTGGCCACCGGACAAGCCCCGGCCCACCAGCTACCTCATTCCGGACTTCGCCAACTATCGAGACGACGAACTGATCACCCTGGCGATGATGCATCTGTGCGGGATGGAACCGGCCGAGGTCGGCGAGTACGTGCAGGCCCACGGCGGCGGTGAGTAGCTGTGCCCGACCGGCCTCCGGCAAGTCAACCGAGTGATTCTTCAGTACGACCATCCCGCCCTGGCCTAGACGCTCATACTGCCGCTGTGAAGATCCTGATCGCTGGAACGCGTGCGCTCCTCGCGTTCCTCGGTGGTGCCCCATCGGCGGGTGCCCAGCCGGTCAGCGAGCGCCACTCCGAATCCCCCTACATCGAGGGGTTTTACCGGCAACTGGAAGCACAGGCTTCGGCTACCTCGACAACGTCAACGGCAACAACCTGTTCAACGACGTGGCGCTGAACGCCTGCAACATGTACGAGTCGACGTCGCGGTACACCGCCGAAGCGGTGATCAAGAACTACGGGTACTCAGCTGACGAATCCACCGCGATCATGTCGGCGGCACTGGACAACGGAATCTGTTGAACGTGAACGTCGTCGAACGGTCGATGGCTCCGCTGACGAACGAGCACCTGCGCCGCTTGGCGGAGATCGCCGAGACGGACCGTGAGGGCCTGTTCAGCCGCAAACCGCACCTGGCTGTGTACCGCAACCGCATCGTGCTCACCGCGCTGTGCCAAGGCGCCGCACTGCATTTCGTCAACGGCACCAACGGCGTGAAGGACCTCGACGTCTACACGTTCTACGCCAAGGATCCCAGCATCGGATACCCGTACCGCCGCATCGGGACCGGCGACTTCGGGGAGTCGGAGCTCGGCCGGCATCCCGACGATCACGGCTTCGTCGGGAGACGCGTGGACTTGCTCGGTCGCACCCTCGAGGCCGTTCCCTCCGCCGATCCCGTTGCCGCCGTGCGCAGCTACCTCCGGGCAGGCTTTGCCGCGACCTCCAAGGAGCTCGCCAAGAAGGCCGTAGTGGTGGTCGACCCTGGTCCTCGGTTCGGGCAGATCGTCTGGCCCGTGCTCTGAGCGTCGCGCAGTCACGCGGTCTTTGTAGTGCCGAAGGCTTCGCTCTGCAGGAATCGGGATGTGATCGCCAAGCTGCTTCGCACCGTGACGTAGAACTGGTCGCGCACCATCCCGGCCGCACGGAACAGCTCCATGAACTCCGCCTGCTCGACGGTGCGTCGCCCGTCCACCGCGGCCACCAGCTCCCAGACCGCTTCCTGCCACCGGCGGGCGGCCTCGATGGTGCGGTCTTCAAAGAGCAGGAGGAGCTCCTCGAACGCTTCGGAGCGTTGCTCCTCCGCTGCGTTGAGAAGATCCAGACCGGCAGTGCGATCAAGGCGGACGACGTCCATCGTTCCCAGCCCTTCGCCGGCACCGATCCGGAGGCATAGTTGGACTTGTCGCTTCACCGCCCCGCTGTACCGGACCGCAGCGGTCAGACGACTCTCATCCCAGCGCGCCGCCCGCTCTCGCCGCCACTTGACCCGCTCGTTCGAGAACGAGGCGAGCCAACCCACAACTGCACCTGCGAAGGCGGCTCCGACAGGTATGAGGGACGCGGCGGTCACAGTTGGGAATCTACGTCGAGTCGGCGCATCCCCGGTGCGGAATGCGTGGGCTACCCACGACGCCGCCGTGATCGCTCCGCTACCCATCGCAACCTGACCTGACTCGCCGGCACCCGCGTGGTGTGCCCACAGCTCCCGCAGTGGTAGATGCGGTGTCCCGGGTTGCCCGGCTCCCACCCCACCAGAGAATGTCCAGTCCCGTAGCGCTCCCCGCACGCCTCGCACGTACGCGGTGACACCTCGGCCCACGCCACGTGGTGACGGTAGCCGCGACCGGGGACAGGAAACTCGATTTCGCCTGTCCCCGCGCACGCGTAGTCTCGCCGCCCGTGCAGTACTTCACCGCCGACTTGCATCTCGCGCACCCGAAGCTCGCGGGCCTGCGCGGGTTCGGCAGCGTCGCCGCGCACGACGCTGCCGTGATGGCGGCGCTTTACCGACTCAACCCTGAGACCGACGTGCTGTGGGTTCTCGGCGACATCTGCGCGGGCGGCATCGCCTCCATGGAGTCGGCGCTGGAACAGCTGACCACCCTGCAGTTGCCGATGCACCTGGTGACCGGGAATCACGACCCCGTGCACCCGATGTATCGCGGCGGGCAGAAGCACTTCGCCGACTACGCGGCGGTGTTCGCGAGCGTGCAGCAGGTGGCGCGGACGAAGGTGGGCGAGCACGGCGTGATGCTCAGCCACTTCCCGTACGCGGGGACACCGGACCGGTTCTCCCGCAAGAGCTTCGACCAGTACCAGCTTCCCGACCTCGGCATGTGGCTGATCCACGGACACACGCACGCCACCGAACGCAGGTCGGGGAAACGGTCGATCTGCGTGAGCTTGGAGGCGTGGAATCTGCGGCCGGCGTCGGCCGAGGAGCTCACCGCGGAGATGCAGCTGCGCTAGGACTCACCGTCGCCTGTCGGCACCAGCTGTGCCAGGTACTCGTCGAACGACGCGGCGACGAACGACTCGACGTCGGGATCGCGTGCCTCCGTGTCGATCACGACCACGGCCGCGTCGATTCGGAGGCTAGCCGAGTCCGTCGGTGACCGCCGATAGTCGAGGCACAGATCCCAGTGCCCGTCTCCGTCGAAGGGGACGAGCCACTCCGCGTCGGACGGCCTGGGTTCGAAGTCCTCGTCGTCGTGCCACCACGCGTCCTTCTCGAGGCGCGGGAACCTCGTTCCGATGCCGCGGATGATGTCGTGGGTCGTGTTGTAGTCCCGGTCCTCGGGGAAGCCGACCTGGAGATAGCCACCGTTCTGGCGACGGAGCAGGGCGACGAGGGATTCGGGCAGGCGCACACCCAGTCGTTGTTCGGTCGCGTCGAGCAGCTCATCGGTCAACGGCGGCTGCACATAGTTCTCGTAGGGCGGCACTTTCCAAACGTGTGCTGGGTCCACTGCGTCAGGCTAAGGGCATGTGGGGGCCTCCGCCGAGCTGGCAAACACATGCGTAGTCGGTAGCGGCGACCGCATCTACTGCACGTGAATGCTCGGCGTGTCGCGCAGAGCGCACGTCGGACGCTGGAATCGCCTGGGATGCTTCAGCGCATGGCACGGATACCCGACTACGTGAAGGTCATCGATCTGGACAGCGGCCGCCGCTACGAAGTGCGACCCGAGGTCACCGGCGCTGACGGCAAACGGCGGCAGAAGCGACGGAGGTTCAAGACCCTCAAGGAGGCGGTGGATCACTACACCGCGATCGCTGGCGACCGCGGTCGAGGCATCCACGTTGCACCCAGCGAACTGACTGTGGAGGAGGCCGTCGACTCCTGGTTGCTCGGGCAGCGGGTCAGATCCAAGACCATGAGCGCGTACATCACGAGCCTTCGACCGATCGTGGACCACCTCGGCTCACGGCCGGTGCAGAGCATCACGAAGGATGACATCGAAGGTGTGGTGCAGGCGCTGCGCGCGGGCACGTCGAATATGGGTACCTGGAACGCGCCGACCAAGCTGAAGAAGTCCGCGAAGAAGGTGCGCTCCCCCTGGGCTGCCACGTCCATCAACCCGATGTTGGCCCGGATCCGCTCGGTGTTCTCCGACCTTGTGGATCAGGGCGTGCTTGTCCGGAACGTCGCCGCGTTGGTGAAGCCGCTCGCCACCGACTCCGAGAGGAAGATGACGACGTTGACCGCCGAGCAGGTCACCCAGCTGCTCGCCGCGACCGACTCCCATCCGTTCGGGATCGCCTGGCGGCTGGCGGTTCTCGGCCTGCGCCGCGGGGAGATTCTCGCGCTGCGGTGGGACGCGGTCGACTTCGAAGCCGGCACGCTCTCGGTGACGGCCGCGCGGCTCGCCACGGCGGGTGGCGCCACGACCGGAGCCCCGAAGACGAAGACCAGCGTGCGCACCCTCCCGATGCCCGAGGACTTGACCGCTGCGCTCCGCCGCGTCCGGAAGCGGCAGAAGGAACAGAAGCTCGCGCTGGGGTCGAAGTGGACCGACAGCGGCTACGTCATCGTGGACGAGCTCGGGGTCGCGCCGTACCCGGATACGCTCACCGCGGCGTGGCGCAAGGCACTCGCCAACGCCGGTCTCCCCCACGTGCGGCTGCATGATGCGCGGCACAGCTGCGCGACCTTGATGCACCTCTCGGGTGTGCCGACCGTGGTGATCGCGGCGTGGCTCGGCCACCAAGATCCCGGCTTCACGCTCCGGACCTACGCGCACTCGAACCACGACGCACTCGCCGATGCCGCAGCCATGCTCGGCTCGATCACGACCGGGAAGAAGAAGGACGCACAGTAGGCCGGAGACATGACACATCTCGTGTCACCTCGTAGGCCGACGCGGAGGAATAAGGAAGCCGATGTGTCACATGTGTCAGATTCAGGCTTCCGAGCAACGTGCTCCAGATACAGAAAAACCACCTGCTACCAGGTGGTTCTCTTGGTGGCCAGGGCCGGGATCGAACCGGCGACCTTCCGCTTTTCAGGCGGACGCTCGTACCAACTGAGCTACCTGGCCGGAAGGCACCGGCTCTCGCAAACCGAACTGCCTCGCCGTGATGGCGACCCTGACGGGACTCGAACCCGCGACCTCCGCCGTGACAGGGCGGCGCGCTAACCAACTGCGCCACAGGGCCTTGCTTTTCCTGCGTACTACATATGTTCCAACGTTACCGTTGTCACGTACCCCCAACGGGATTCGAACCCGTGCTACCGCCGTGAAAGGGCGGCGTCCTAGGCCACTAGACGATGGGGGCCTAATCCGAATCTCTCCGGGGCGTTCACAACGTGTCCGTTGGGAGCTTCGATAGCTTAGGGTACGGATGCCCAAATCTTCAAACCCGGTGGTCGCAACACCAATTTCCTCCATCTTGTACCCTGTCTTCTCGCGCCCCTATAGCTCAGTTGGTAGAGCTACGGACTTTTAATCCTCTGGTGAGGTTAAGAACGCGCAGGTCAGACGGCGTTTTCCTCCGAGGTATCAACAAAAGTATCAACTAAGAGCCAGATCGGCGCTGGTCGGAGCACTGCGGCACGTACACCTGCGGACACGTTCAGGCAACCCCCCACCCCTGTGGGAAGGCTGTGGGTTTTCTTTAATATTTCCATAATTTGCGAAATTCCTGGTGTTCTATATCCAGACACTCGCTAGTAGCGTTCCCCGGCCAAGCAACGACAACAACCCGCTAAACGTCACCTTGGGCACTGGGTCATTAAACGAAATCTTCTAATCACGCTCTAACGCAACTCACGTTGAGTAAGTGAACAGTCCTCGTAACTAGTGGTTACCTAAGTCCGGCAGGAGACACGCGCGCATGAGCATCGAGTCACCCAGCTTCATCCAGGCGCTACAAGAGGCCATCCGGCGTGACACGTCCGTACCTGCGCTACGCGAGGCAGACGACGCCCTCCGGCGATACCGGGAAGCGTTGAACGACTGGCAGCGCACTCCCGGCGTCTGGCGGCAGGCCGAATACATGCAGCACGAGCGCAAGTACGACCAGCTCGCCGCCGACCTCAACCGCCTAGAACTCAACTGGTCCTCTGCTTTGACCCGCCAAAAGCTTTACGTCCCGTTCTATCGGCGCGTATCGCCTACTCAGCTCATCGTCGGCGGTATCGTCGCGGCTGTGGTGCTAACCCTGTTCGTCCTGTTCATTGTCCAGTTAGCGACTAATCCGCTCAGGTGAAGTTGACGGATAATGATTAAGGTGCTTACTGTGTACGCAGCACATACCCGAAACACGAAAATGAAGGGGTACCGAAATGGGTAAGCGGGTAACCGTCACACTGTTCGATGACTACGAGCCGGAGCTGGAAGCCGAGGTCGAACGCGACTTCGGCGTCGGAGGAGTCAACTACCACCTGGACCTGTCCGAGAAGAACGCTAAGCAGTTCGACAAGGACATGGCGAAGTGGCTGGAAGTGGCTTCACGCGTCGGCAAAGAAACCGGACGCAAGCGCTCTAGCAGCAAGAACACGTTCTCCGGCGGAGAACCCGGCCTGCCACTCGCCGAAATCCGGCGGTTTGCACAGGCCAGCGGGATCGAGGTCTCTGACCGTGGCCGCGTGTCCGCAGAGGTTGTGCGGGCATGGAAAGCCGCAGGCTCGCCGGTCGGCGAAGAAATCGACAAACTCGAGAAGGCCGCGCCAGCTAAGAAAGCCGCGCCAGCTAAGAAAGCTGCACCGGCACCGAAGAAAGACGACCCGCAGTTTTCAGCCGCCGGGCAGGCTTAACGGCAACACGGACCGCTGGCCCCGGCTTGGCCGCTCTCTTGGGAGGGGGAGCGCCAACCGGGGTTAGCTTTGTTTAAGGGGGGAATATGGCTGAGATAAGGCCATTGATCATTGGCGAGATTGGATCGTTTGCCCACGGCCTAAACCGTGAGGACTCCGACCATGACTACATCGGCATCTACGCCGATCCGCCAGAAGCGCTAATCGGCCTTAAGCCGCAGGTCGGAGCTGTGCGTCGGCGCGACAAGCCCGAAGGCGTTAAGAGTGAGGCCGGGGACTCCGAGACGCAGTTTTACGGTCTGCGTAAATATGTGAGCCTCGTTTGCCAGGGCAACCCTACGGTTATGACCCTGCTGTTCACCCCTAACCTGATCTTCCCTGACATGATCAGGCTGCAAGAGAACCGGCACCTATTCCTAAGCAAGCGGCTAGCTGCCCGGCACATGGGATACGCAGACTCAATGAGTGCCCGGCTAACCGGCGAACGTGCGCCGCGCACCAACCGGCCCGAGCTAATCGAGGCACACGGCTACGACACTAAGGCCGCATTCCACGCGCTCCGTCTGCTCATGCAGGGCCACGAAATGCTGGTCCACCAGGAAATGCAGATGCCAATGATGGAGCTTAGGCGGGACTACCTGCTCAGCATCCGCAACGGCGAGGTCGCCCAGGAGCAAGTGCTAGACGACATCGCGGACTGGCGGGCCATGATCCAACGCGCTGAGCAGACGACTTCCTTGCCAGACGAACCTAACCGGGCCAAGATCGACCAATGGTTAATCGACACGCACGCGCAGTCGTGGGGCTTGCAGCCCTTGCGTTCAGCGTCCTAGCCGCGCCGCAAGCCGCCGCCGCGCCGCAGGACGACTACGAGTTCTGCACCTACCTAACGGACCAGACGGGGCGCAACGTCAACTGCAACATGGCCGTGCCAATCGCTAAGTCACGTTGCGCCCAACTGTCGGACGGCGCAACGTGGCCCGACATCGTGGCCGACGACACCAACCTCCTAGGGGACAAGGCCCTCGCGGTCGGCATCCTTAGCGGCGCGGTCGCCTTCTACTGCCCCGAGCATGAGCCTGCTATTTACGCGACAGGAGTCCAAGTGTCATGAGTGAGTTCGCCGTCTGGCTGGCTATCGCCGTGGTGGTAGTCCTGGTGGTCAAAGTCCTGTGGCCGCTTCTGCTGGGCGTAACGCTCGTGTGGCTGGCTTACCTCACCGCGCGCAAGATCATCGCGCGGCAGGACGCTCAGGCGGCAGAACGGGCCAAGCAAGACCAGGCGCTCATTGAGCGGGCCGACTGGCAACACGAACGGACCCTGGCCGGATTCGAGGACGGCACGTACGGCAAGTTCCCACCGGCCAAGCTCTAGAAACACAAAAAGACGGGCACCCGCGCTCAACCCCAGGGGAAAGAGGGGAGCGCGAGTGCCCGAGTCTATTTAAGCCGCCAATGGCGTCTGTTCCTGCCGTAGTTCCTTAAGTCGCTTAATGTCGTCATGGCGGTAACCACTCCACGTCCACGTAGCGCCATCGCCACAATCCACAATCACGATTGGGAATGACGTGTGACCATCCGCCCTGAACTTCTCGATCTGTGCATCAGAAGCGACTACCGCCGTAAACGGAATAGCCTGCTTCTTAAAGGCCAGCTTCGTTGCCATGCAGCTTGTGCAAGCGGTCTCCGGTGAGTAAACCGTTACTTCCAAATGTCCAATTCCTTATCTAGTCCACGCTCGCGCATCCAGCGGTCGCGGAACTCAAGGAATGACACATGCGGTTCAAACACCCAACCAAGTGCCGCCGCCTTAAGCTCATGCCTGCGATGCCACTCCGTGTCAGCCAACACGTACGCGAAATAACACTGATCGCGGTAAAGCAGACGCGTAACCCGCTCATCCAGGTACGCAATCCGCTTCCGCATGTCGTCTGATTCAGCTTTGTTAATAGCGCGCTGAGCGCGGAGGAACCTACCCACCGGCCCTAGCGCCCTACTAAACGACTCAAAGGTGCCCGCCAGGAAACGAACGATCATATAAACGCCGAACACTAAGCTGGCAATAACTGCAAGCTCAGGCCAGTTAGTGACCAGCACCCCAATCCACTCGCCCGTCTCCGGCATCGCTATGACTTCTCAATAAAAGGTGGGTACTCGACAGGCGGGTCAATCACGTCCAGCCCATCAATTACCGCAGCCACATTGGGCTTAGCGAGGTAGACGCTCACACCCGTCAGGAAGGCCGTCACAGTCGCCACTACAGCCGCAACACCTACCGGTAGACCGGCCACAGGCAACGCCACTAGCAGTACCAACAGGGCAGCCGCGAACCCCGCAATTGACTTCCGAATCTCGCTTGGCTTGTGCCCGAGAATCTTCATTACTCACCGTCCTTCACGTCCTTAGTGTCATCACCCTTAGGCCCCGGCTTAGGCGCATTCTTCGCCTGCGCGTTCTGCGCCCGTACAAGAGCCTTAACGTCGGCATTCGACGCCATAAAGGCCGCTGGCTTTGGTGCCAGCTCCTTAAGCGCCTCCAACACCTGCGTTAGCCTGTCGCCACCGATATCCCGAACGTCCGCGTCCACATTGAAAGCCGCCAGAGGATGCAACCGCTGACCCGAAAGGGCCGACGTAACTGCACCCACCGTGTGAACCCACGAGTCCTTATTGACCGCGACCTTCACAACGATCTTCTTTAGCTGGCCCCGGTCCGCTGCGTGCTTAGCCCACGCGTAGTTCCGGCGGAAATGCCGATCCACGCGGCCTCCGCGCACAGCAAGTAGCGCAACCTCGTCACCCTCAAACGTGTCGTCCAACACCGGCACTTGCTCGTCATAAATCAACAATGGATTACCCCTTAATGCTTCGTAAATGATTGATTGCGTGCTGCAAATACGTGGTACCTGGCGTGGCCTGACGAATGTGATACTCCACATGCGCAGCCGTCCGCGTACCCGCGAACCTAAGCCCCAGCACGATTGCCTTAACAAGAGCCGGAGTCTCCGCAGCCGGGTTAGCCAAAAGCTCCCAAATCTGCCACACCAGCTTCGGCGCACCCTTAAGCGGGTCCATCACCACGGCATAGATTGAGGACATTTCCTCTCCCCCAGCGCCCGTAGGCGTGGCCGCGTAAATGTCGTCAGGGTCCGCGTACTCATTCCAGTTCGGCGGCGTCACCTTAAGCTGTTCCGACGCGATACCGCGCCCGCCAGGATCGCGCCCACCAGGGAACGACACCCCGCCTTGCCGCATCGGGTTACCGATCATGGAGCCGCCCAGCAGATCGCCCTTACGGTGCGACAGGCTGCCGAACAGAATCTCAATCAGCACCAGCGAGCACACGATTGCGCCCTGGCTGTAACCACACAGCGCGAACTTCCGGCCCGGCCTCATCTTGTTAATCAGGTCGATAAGCTCACGCACGCCCACATCGACACTCGCCCCCATCGGGAACGCTGCCGCCGGATAGTTGACCGGCTGCCAGTAGTAGACGCCCGCCAGCGCGCGAGCAACATCCGCCGGGTAACCCGACCACATGTCCGCGAACGTCCCGCTAACCGTGAACAGAACTGGCAGCTCCTCGGCGGGTGGAGTCGCAATCAACCCCAGCGCCGCCAAGTCGCCATCGCTAACAATGCCGTCCTGTACCTGATTAGTGCGCCGCTCGTACTCCTGCTGAACGTCACGGTCCGGATAACCGAAATAGCCGTCGACCCTAAGCGGAGTTCCATCCTTCTCGCGCGAGTAGGACGAAAACCGCTTATTCATCGTCCGGACCCACTGATTAACTAGCTCGCCCTGCGAGCCAACCTGTAGCGGCATTAGGCCGCCTCTAGACGCTTCTTAACCTCGGCAATAGCATCGACCAGTGAAAGGTTCTCGCCCTTAGCGTTCTTCCCTAGCTGTGCCCAGCCCTTGCCATCCGGACCGCGCAACTGCTCCCAGATATCGTTAATGACCTGACGGTCAGTCCAATCCTCTGGCAGATTCGCCACCTTTACCTCACTCTCAGTCTTAAGGCCGTACTTAAAGCCGTGCTTCACCATCGCGTTCAGCGTGATAGGCCCGACAATGCCGTCAGCCAGAACACCAACCCGCTTCTGAAACTCGACAACCACAGCCTTAGTCGCCGGTCCGAAATCGCCGTCGACCTCAAGCCGGGAATAGCTCTTAAAGTTGTCGTTAAAGAACTGCTGCAAACGCGTCACCCGGTCGCCCGAGTCGCCCTCTTCCGCGTAAATGTCATCCACGCCCGCCGGAGGATCAATAACCCCGCCGCCGCCAGACCAGATACCGAGATATCCGTTCTGCAACTTGGTAGCGAAAGCCGCGTTCCGCGCGTCACCCTCGCCGTAGTTAAGCTGGAAGTGCATCGGGTCCTTAGGTGAGTTCCAGTCCTGGCCCCACCAGATCGTCCCCTCAAACAGCTTTAGGCCCTCACGGACCTTGTTAATCTCTGCCTGAGTGAACCCCGAGTACGACACCCGAAAGGCGTGGTCCGACCAGTTAAGGTCAACAGCCGTACCTGACAGGTGGTTAGAGTTCGCCACGTCATTAGTCGGCGTCCACGCGCCCTCATCACTGAAACCGCGAGCGTTATTCAACGACTCAACATTGCGGTGAAACCACGCCACCCAAGCCTTAAGGATCAGGTTCGCAATACCCTTCCGGATAGGCAGCACCAGCGAAGTGCCCGGCACCGCCCCCCGGTCAAGCTCGTTGGCGTCACACATGCGCCAACCGTTCTCCGAATACCAGTTTCCATACCTGCTAACAAAAGCCATCTGCTAAATACCGTCCTTAGCCCACCAGTCGTAGAAACACGCGCCACGAGCAGCCAGAGACGAAATCCAAGAGAACCCCGTATAGCGGAAGCCATCACCAATAGGCAGAGACTCGCTCTCATCGGTCCACGTCAAAACCGGCGTAGTCCCGTTATTCCGGAACGCCGTAATCTGCCGTGCAGCGTGATTGAACTTGATCAGCGCGTTATTGCCGTTGTCCGAGTTCGCGTTAACACTGGCCTTAACCTCGTAGTCGTCGCCCTGAGGCGAATGCCCAACCACGATGTGCCACTTATTGTTAGAAATGCCCGTCTCGAACTGGACCCCAAGCCATGAAGTCATGTTGTAGTCAGACGCCAGAACGACCGTCGACTTACCCGCACCCGCGTTAACGATGTTTACGTTTACGGTCACCGAATCCAAGTTCAGCGGCGCAAACCACAACACCGACGCCCGGTCAAAGAAAATGAAGTCCGGACCGATAGCGCGCTTAGGATGCAGCGAAATCCAGTCGTCGTAGATCGCAGCCTTGCCGCCAACCTTGCGCCACCGAGGCCCAAGGATCGTCCGCTGCATATCGTCCGCGTAAAGCAGCGCCGTATCCGAAACGTCAGTCGCAGGCGCATCCGGAAACCGGACCTCCCGCCGCGTGACCGTCCCATAACGAACCATCACCGGCACACCGGTCTCATCCGGCGTTACGAACAGCTCAAACCCCGCACCATGCGGAATGAACTCAATCTCAGTCGGCTCAGCCTCAAACAGCAGCAACTCCGGCTTAACCGACCCCTCAAGGGTTGCGATTACCGCGCCAGTCGACTCGTAGAAAACCACGTAAGCGGTGCCCGACTCCGGCCAGTAATCGCCCGGCTTACCGCGCAATTCGTACTTAAATCCCGACCCCCGCGACATGGGGATCGTGCTCAATACAGCTTCGTGCTTCACCTAGAGCACCCGCCCTAGGTGAAACCGCACGAAAGCCTCGGAAGCCGCCAGCCAATTCCAAAGCCAATGCTTGAAAGTGGGATGGTCAACACTGCGGTCGCCGCAGGCAACGCAGCGAACCTCCGGCTCCCCCGCGTGATCCATAATCATTGGACCCCCTCTATTTAGTTGTTAAGCGGCCTTAGCGCACCGCCACCGCCTTAGGTACCGGCGCGACCTGAACCCACCTATCGGCAGGGGCCACCAGCACGGACCTATCCGAATCGCCAACCACAACCACGCGCTCAACCTCAGGCACACCAACAATGCGGTACTCGCCCCCAGCGCTAATCAGGCGCAGCTCGCCCTTAACCTCCACTAAGCGCGGATTCTCAGGCACAACCGCGTGCCGATCATGGAAAGGCACCACCACAATTTCGCGGACTGAGCCGAAGTAAACCGACGCGTTAGCGACCAGCTCCAAAATGGCATCAATGCCGAAGCTCGCGGACAGCTCGCCGTCCGTGACAGCACTAAGCGACAGGTTCGCGTCCACATACTGCGTCCGCTGCATCGCCGCCGTAGTCGTCACAACCACAGCCAGCCCCGAGCCAGCGACCGGCCCCGACGAAGCGTCTGCCGTGCCGATTACCGCCACAGCCAAGTCCGCATCCGTAAGAGCGTCCCGCTCCGCGACCGCGACGAACGTTGCGTTAACCACCAGGTTCGCCCGCACCGCGCCCTCGTAAAGCATCGCCGCCGTAGGCGACACGATGACCTCAAGATCAGCGCCCACGTCCTGGCCCTGCGACATTTCGCCCGAAGGCGTAACCCCGACCGCTAGCGACCCGCCAATCCCCTGCAACTGGGAAAGTTCCGCCCACATGTCAGCGACCACCGGCAACTCCGCGTCGGCCACACTGAACTCCGTAACGTCAGCCCAGGTGTCCGCAGTGAGGGACAGCACCGCAATTCCGTTCAGGGTTTTCATGCCCGAAGCCGTGAAAGCCACGTCTAGGAACAAATCGGCGTTAGTCACCGCGTCATACCGGGCCACGTCATCTGGGACGGCAGAGAGGCTAAGAGACGCCTCTATGGCTTGCCCATGCGAAACCACCGACACCGGAGCTGCGCTGATATCCAACGACGCCTGAGCAACAGCAAGCAGCGTTGCAGCCGCCTCCGTAGAAACCACCAACGCAAGCGAAGCCTGGCCGTCATAGTCGACACCGACGCGATACGCGTAGAAGAACACCCGACCGGCCCCGCCAGGGCCACCAGGCGAACCAGTGCCGAACAGGACACCGCCGCCACCCTCGCCACCGCCGCCGGGAGCATTACCCGTCGTACCGGTGCCGCTTGGGTTGCTCGATGTGCCAGCCTGCGCACCACCCGTATACGTCTGCCCGTTAAAGACCCGGTTACCCGGCGACTTGCCATACGTTGTGCTGCCACCGGCAGGGTTAGTGCCCGAACCGCCCGACCCTCCGGCAGCGGAAACGCTTAGCCCAGAAGCTACGGCGGTCGACGCATTGCCACCACCACCGGAGCCGTTACCTGAACCGCCAGCCGTACCGCCAGTACCGACAACACCCGTAATCTGCGTGACACCCGACGGGATATCAACACCGCGCTTAACCGTCAACGACTGCCACGTACCGGCGCTACCGCCCTGGCCATCGCCGTTACCAACGTTAGCGCCGCCAGCACCACCGCCACCGCCACCAATCGCAATGACATCGACATGGGTAGCCCACGACGGAATGTCATACGTATAAGCGCCCGTAGTCGAGAACGTCGCTAACTCGCCAGGGTTCTCCGGCTCGCCGCCCTCCGCAGGCAATAGGCGAACCGCAGCCGCCGCATACTGGTCACCCGAAGTGGTACGCGTCCCACTGAACGCAACCAACGACGCACCCGGCGCATCGCCGAAAACTCCGTAAGCACCGCCGCCAGAATCAGTAGCGTTAACAATCTGCCGCTGCGTGCCACCGCCGGTAGCCGACCAACTGGTAACCGTGCCCAAGAGAGTCACGAAAGCCTGAGCGACAACCTCACCCACCGCTGCCGAGACCGTCATTCCCAGCCCGGCCCCCGAGCCAGTCCCGTAAGTCGCAGTCGCGGCCCCGAAGCTCGCCACCCCGGTATACGACATAGCCGCCGCTCGCAGCGACCACGTGATATTTGTCTTAGAGAACGCGACAGTCTGCACGCCAGTAGGCGGGTTAAGCATCCCGAAGAACGCCACGCCGCCGAAAGTGCCTGCGTTAGTACCGATATGGCCCAACAGCGTCATAGCCGAACCGCCGTAGGTACAGGTCAAGCCCTCTGAGTCGCCATTGCCCCAAGGCTGTTCATTGCTTGGCCCGCACCCGCCGACGACCATAACGATTACAGCCCGGTTAGAGCCGTTAGCCGTATGCGTAACAGAAGCGGTCCGCCCAGAAGTGGCGATGTTCCCAACAGTGGCCGCGTTGAACGCGATAGCCATTTAAGCCGCCAAAGCGCCCAGCGACAGCCCGCACGTAGTAAGCGTCAACGTGTCGCCCGACTGCACGTTCTTAGACGCAGCCAGCACCGCAGACCACAGAAAGTTCCCACCAGTCGACGCGTCCCACACGCTGATATGCGTAATCGTCTCCGTGGCCGTCATCGTCCACGATGGGTTAGTGCCCGTAAGCGCGATAGCGCCAGAAGCCGGAGCCGCGAAAGTCGCAAGCGCCCGCGTCGTTACCGCCGAAAGGTTAGCCGTTCCAGCCCCGCCAGGATCGCCCTTATGTAGCTGAATATAAATGCCAGTAGGCGCAGTGAAAGCCGTACCCCGCAGGATGCCAAGCCACTTATTCGCCAGGTTGACCGTGTGAATCCCGACCGTCATTACCGTCCTCCATATTTAGTTGTGTATTAGCCGGAGTGACCTCCGCAGTGGCATAAGCCACCAGAGTGAAAACCGGGTTCGTCACTACTTCTCCTTAATCTCAATCGTGATCGACCGGTCACCCTCGCGCCCGCCATTAGTAACCACATGCACGCTAATGTCGTAACGCTGGCCCGCAGCGCCACCAGAAACCCAAATGGTCGTAGAACTAACCGTGAAAGACGTGGAATCAACCGTGATCCCAGAAGCCGGAGTAGCCGCAACTTCGGTGATCGTGTCACCCTCAGCCAGCCACTCCGACCAATCAATCGTGTAGTCCAAAACCTCATCTGGGTCTTGCGTGAACTTCTTAAGCGACACTTAGCCCCCCTTTCTCAGCCCTCGCGCGCTTAAGGGTGGCTTCGGCAATCTGCTGACGAACCTCTGCACTCGCGGAAAGAATCGGTTCCTTAATGGACGGCTTCTGCGGCACATCATCGGGAACCGCCTCCGTGCCCTTATCCGGCACGTAAACACCCATCTTGCTTAGTTGTCCTGAATCACCCAATTGTCTACCTGCCCCCCATTAACGCCACTAACGCGCTGAATCTGAATCTGGAAATACCGGAACTGGACACCCTTATCTAGCAAGTTGCCACTGTCGGTCCACGACAGCCCGATAGGCTGATCGTTAAGCAGAACGTTGTACGTCTTAGATGCCGGGTCATACGTAAACGTGTACCTACCCGCGTTATTGACCCTGAGCACTTGCGCGCGCACCGTCACCGTCGTGCCGATCAAAGTCTGAATAGACACACCAGTAGTGCCAATTGCCAGCACCGCAGACACGTTGTTATTGCGACCACCAGCGCACATGAAATACACCTGGCCCGTACCGCCAAGGTTTGAAACCTCAGCCGTTAGCTTGAACTTGTCCGTAGCCAACGGATGGATATACAAAGCCTGCTGGAAACCGTTAGTCGTCCCGCCGTACGTCAGCTTGTTAGCCGCAATGACTAGATCGCCGTTATCCGTCTTGCTGTGGTTCCACAAGTAGCCCAGCTCAGGACGGTTAAAGTCATCTGCCCACGTCCGAGCCTCAGGGATATCGGACTCCTCAGCCGCCAGCATCAGCCACGGCGTAATACCCGACGTGGAGATAATCGCAGCCGCCTCCGCAGCCGTGTAGGTCGTCTTATTCGTGTCCGTCGCGCTCGTGGTCTCCCACTGAATCTCCGGAACACCAGTGCCCCACGCAAGGCCACGCAAACGCGGCACGACGTTAGGGCTCGACGTGTTCTTAATCCGCAGCAGGTACCGCTCGCCCCGGCGCGCAACGATCCGGAAGTCCGTCCACTGCAACACCAGAAGCTTGCTTGAACCGGTGATGTTCGCCGAAATGTCCGTCTGCGTCAGCCGTTCCAAGCTGCCGCCCGGCTGCTCCCGGTAGACCTCGAAATAGACCGTCCCGGCAGGAACCGGCGTCGTGTCCGAGAAGATCACCATGCCGAACTTGGAGAACACCGTATCCTCAGCCGCCGTGACGAACCCGCCCAAGCTGCCGTTCTGCTCACACGCCCAAAACGGCGCGATAGCGTAAGCGTCATCAGTCGACCCACGAATCTCATGCGAGTGCGCAGTGCCCGCCGTAGCAGGCCCCACCGTCTCCGCATAGACCGTGAAATCCGAATGCAGGATCGCCGGATACGTCACCGCCGAAATCGGGTAAGCCGACGCCCACGCGGGTTGCCGCTGCACCGAACTCGTAGACGAAATCGTTAGGTTCTGCTGAACAATCTGATCAGTCTCAACACCCTCGCGGTAACCCGTAAGGATCGACACCAGATCAGCAATCCCAGCACCCACCAACGGGATACCCCGAATAGCGCCAATGATGCCTTCGATAACCGCCTGGATCGTGCTGTTAATGCCGTTAAGCGCACTCTGTAGGCCCGACACAAGCGTCTGCGGGATAGACCCGATCACCGACGCCGCGTTGTTCCACAGATCGTCCACCAGGTCAGCCAGCCAGCCCAACGCGTTACCAACGTCGGTCACGACGCCCGTAATGAAGCTCGAAAGCGTGGCTAACGTCCCATTGGCAGCGCCAGTGATGGCCTGAATGATCTGCTCAAGGAAATTGCTTAGCGTCTGAAAGCCGCCCATGATCGTGTTAAAGAAAAACGTCATGGCCGGAGACAGCGGATTACCCGCGTCCTGAATCGCCGCCCGGTGCTCAGCTTCTACGTTAGCCTGCGTCCGCTGCGCGAGCGCAGTGACCGTGTTCTGAACTACATACTTCGGGTCGTCTAGACCAGCATTACCACTAGGTAGACCCGCCATCGACCGCCTCCGCTTCCGGAGTTACCTCCCGGTCCTCGCGCTCAGCCAAACGGCTCTCCATGCGCGACCGCGCCTCATTAAGGCGCTCGATCTTGCTAAGCAAGTCCTTAGTCGCTTCCTCAAGCGCTTCCTGGTGCTTCTCGGGAGTCACCGCCGCGACCTTCGCCGCGATCTGCGGGAACTCCTCAACCGCCATCTGAGCAACATCGTCCAAAATGTCCTCAGGCTTGATATCCGTAGTGCCCCACGCCTCAAAGTTGCGCGTCGGCCCGGTCCGAGGACTAACCCACTTAGTCTGCTTATCCTCATGCCAACGGAAACCGAAATCCCAAAGCATCTGCGACAAGCCCCCGAAGCACTTAGCGGGAATCAAAGGCTGATTCGGGTAACGCTCGCCGCGAGGGTCAGGTACCCCCGCAGCGAACGCCCACGCCGCAAACTGTTCCGGATTTTCCATGTCGCAATCGTTCTGCGATAGCATTACTTATCTCCCCCTAAGCTGGCGTTAACCCTGAACAAGGTGAACGCCAACGTTGTTAATTGCATCTAGGAACTTCTTTGAAAGCCGCGCCAGCCGCTCGCCGATGCTCATATTCCGCTGCGACTTACCAGCCTTAATGACCCACGCATACGGCTGCCCATCGCCGGAGTTATCCCACTCCGCGACCATTTCCTCGACCTGGTTAACCCAAACGATGTCCTGCACGCCCGGCGAATCCACCGTCGTACCAATCCGGTGGCCTACATCGAAATGCAGGCCAGGAATAGCCCAGGAATCATGCAGCGCCACCAGGTGCGTCGTCTCCGACTTGCCGACCAGGAACCCGCCACGCAGTGCGCTAAGCGCAGCCAGGGACCAAGAGTTATTCTCGGCACCGGCCTGGTACAGCTCCCAGTAGTGCATCCAGCCAAGCGCGTTAGCTCGCCCAGTGTTCTTCCATTGCAGCCAGGCCGCGATGGTTCCCACCAGGAACGGCATAATCACGTCCGCCGCGATACTGCCCAAGCCGGAGAACCCAGCCAACAGGAAATAGCCAATGAGCGCGCCAGTCGTCTCAATGATCAGCTTTGCAATGGCGTCCGCCGCCGGGTTATCACCACCCACAACAACGGATACGTTCTTAGACGGACCCCACGACATATCGGACGACGTAATCGGCGTCCACTCGCTATCACGGATAACTAGCCACGGCTGCTTAGCGATAGTGCCCAACCAGCCGGACTGGTAATACTCGTCCGGATGCAGAGTCGAGTCCTCCCCGACCTGGTTAAACACGTCCTCAACGAACCCGCCGCCATACGTGATCAGGGACCGCGCGAAACCGTCAATGACCGTCCCCGATAGGAACGTGCCGTCGAAAGCGTGCGCGTTAGAGTTATCGACAACCTCGAATACAAGCGCGCCATTCTTAACGCGCGTGCCGTCCGCAATGCCCATCAGGCCGTCTGCGACCTCGCCATCGTCCGTTAGGACTCGGCGGTAATTCATCGTGAGCTGGCAATCGTCCAGCGCATCAGCGATAACCGCGTCCACCGGATTCATACGTGCAGACAGGAACGTCCACATAGACGAGTCGTCCACCAGCCACGGCGAACCCTTGATATGAACCTGCCAATCGGACCAATCAAGAATCTGGTCCCACTCCTCAGGATCAAACGGGTCGTCTGGCAATTCCCAAAGGTTCCCCTCGACCCTTAGCAGGTTAAGGAGAATAAGCATCGAGATAGCCCACTTACTAGGGCCAGCCAGCATGAACATGCGTGGAAACTGAAATACCGGAATCGGCAGGAACGGATTAGGAGGACACAGCAGGTATTGCAAATACGTCAGGTCATCCTGGAACGTCATTTCAAAATACTTTGCGCCGTCCTCAGTGGTCTTAATGTTCCACTTATCCAGCAACCCAGACCAGCGCTTAGCGCCACCGTAAAAATCAACCGTGATCATTACGTTCTTCTGGTAACGCTCATCCTGCGGCAACCGCTTAAGGAACAGAGCGATGTAATGATCGTCTCGAATTTGCAACACGCCCTGCGTGGCCGTGTTGTTCTTAAATGGGAACGAACCCTTAATGGTGTCCGTAAAGTCGACCCGCCCGACACAGACAGCGCCATGACTATTCTCAGGATCGTTAATCCAAATACGGATTAGCGGGTGCGCCTTCCGCATCGACTCGTGCCGACCACGGTAGTAATCGCAAGACTTGTCAATATCCCAAAGGTCACTGTCCTGCCACATTTAGTACCCCGTCCGAATCACATGCGGACGCGACCACGGACGCGAATACCACTTAGGGACAGTTAGCTTGAAAGCGCCGCCGTTCTCAGAACCCGGCTCAGTCGGCTTAGCCTTGAACCCGACCGGCAGCTCTCCGCTCTTACCCGGCATCAGCGGGTACAGCAGATCGTTGCCCTTCCACCTGTGCTGAACAGGCGCGTCGTTAGCGGCCACAATCGTCTGGACGCGCGGGTCTGAATCAACCGTGATGCTCTCGCCCTGCTTAAGCTCAGGCAGCACCAGCGTTCGGCCACGGTCCATTTCGCCGCGCGCAAACATGTCGTTTTCCCACGAGAAGTCAGGAATGGTCCACGTACCAGGCGCAGTGAACGTCCACCGCAGCCACACCGGCACATCGCCGTTATTGGCGACAAACACCGTCGTGCGGTCCGCAAGGTTCGGCGTTTTCCAAATGAAAACGTCCGGCTCGCTCACCCAATACGGGAACTCAGCGACCGTCGTCATCATCACTTCGCAGTCGCCCGTAAGGAACGGGTCTTTCGCGCCGTACGCCTTAGGTTCCTCTAGAAGCCGAAGCTTAAGGTTCCTAATGCCATCGGAAGTTTCGACAGTTAGCGTGCATTCCTGGTCGTAATCCCATGCCCATCGCCAACGGGAATCGACCGTGGCCCACGTATCGGGGTCCCATCCCTCATGCCCAACCTGGACAGAGAAAATGACCTCGCGCCGACGCACACGCTTACCGGCGTACTGCTCACCAAAAGGGCCGGGCGTCCACAAAGTCTTAACCGGCGCATCAATAAGATTCTGGACATTCGGGGAAAGGGTTACGCCCTCTCGACCCGCGCCAGCGCCCGACAAGCACCAGGTAGAACCATCCCGACCCGTCAAAGTAATCTTGACGTAATCGCTCACTATTCAGTTGTCTTTCTAACGGGAAAGCCCCGCCCGGCCACCGGAGTAGTACCGGCATTCGAGCGGGGCTAACCCGTCGTTAGAGTGTTTACTTCATCGGCAGGAATGGAGCCTGCGTCTGAGCTTCACGCCTCTGCTGACCCTGATAGAACTGGTCATAAGAAGCCGTGTGGATATCGCCGTAGTTGTTAACCACAGCCGGTCCCCCTAGACCGCCACCCTGAGGCTGCTGAGGAAGCACCGGAGCGCCATACGCGTTAGGTGACGAACCACCAGACAGCGTGCCCACCAGCAAGCTCGACAGAATGTTGACAGCGCCGCTAGCGACCTGCCCCGCAATCTGCGCGCCAGCCTGAATACCGGCACCAGCCGCACCACCGGCAGCACCAGCTCCCGGCGCAGCCGCACCCGCCGCGCCAGCGCCCATAGACGCTGCCGTGGCAATCAAGCTGCCCACATGCGTAAACCCTGACTGAATACCCTTGCTCAAGGCAGGGTTGTTGTGGTCAAGGTTCGTCGGCGCAGCCCCCGCAACAGAACGCGGATCAACGCCCGGCGTAGCACCCTCCGGCGCAGCCGCACCCGGCAACTGCCCGCTCGGCCCGGCGTTAGTGCCAGACAGCGCGCTACCAAGCCCACCAAGCGCCTGCTCTGCCGTCTCCGTAGGGACAACAGGCTCAACCGGTGGAGGAGGCACAGCCGGATCGGCAGGCGCACCATTCGGCGCAGCCGTCGCAACTGGCGGCGGTGGAGCTGGCTGAGGCGTCGGCAACGGCGTCACCGGAGGCAACGGCATACCACCCGGCGCGAAGCCCGGCAGCATCGACGGATCAATCCGCCCCGAGTTAATAGCCTCAAAGAAGCCCCGACCGTACTTAGCGACCGAATCCGCACGCGTGATGAACTCGCCGTTACTAACTCGCGCAAGCATCGAATCTGAGCGGCCCGTACCGGCACCACTCAGGAACCCTCCACTAGCGAAGCCAGGCAACGGGAAGTACGCCCAGTTCGTGAACTGCGGATCGTTGTAACCCGAAGCCCCCGACCCAACCGCAATCGGCTTCCCATACGTGCTCGACTCAATGTTCCGGCCATCAGGCAGCGTTGCCGCCGTATGCGAAGCATTCCAGCCAATCCGGTAAGTTCCCGGTGGAGCCTGCGACGGATCAGCGATAAGCACGCCACCCTTAGCTGGAATGGCCTGCGCGAACCCGCCAGTACCACCCGTACGACCCGCGAACGGCTTACCGTTAAGCGCGTCGGCAACGTACATCACCAGACCTGAACAGTCCGTGCCGTCAAGACCCGAACCACCCCACACGTAAGGCTTACCCGCCATCAACTCAGCCATATTCGACGCACGCTGAGCAGCCGGAGATACCGACCCACTATTGAGCGTTCCGACAAATGGATTCTGAGCCTGCAAATCGGTCGGGTAACCGTCAATGATCTGCTGAACCTGAGGATCAGCATCACGAGGCTTATTCTGATCGTCCTTACTTCCGGTTAGCCCCGTAAAGATGCGCTTACCGATATTGAAGTACGTCGGATCAATGCCAAAGAAGCCCAGCACCGCGCTAAGCAGAATCTCACCGATCTGCTCCAAGATGCCTACCGGCTGCAACTCCTTAGGTAGACCGGCCAATCCCATCGGGTCATTAGCACTAGGCGTCAGACCTGGATTCGGGACACTGCCCGGCATACCCGCCTGAGGCGTAAGCCCCGGCAGAGCCAAACCAGCAACAGTCGGCGTCGACCCCGGCGCAGCACCCGTCAAATGCGGGATGCCGTTGCCCGGCCCCGGCGAACCGCCCAGGCCGTGAGCCGGATACGCAGGCGAACGCGGATCAGTCGGCGGCACATTAGGCCCGCTCGACTCCCCCTTGTCGCCATCGACACCCGGCTTAAGTGGACGCTGAGTCGCTGACGCTGGCGCAGCACCATACTTGCCGGTAGACGGATCGAAGAGACCAGGATTCGCAAGGTCCGGAATCGGAATGACCGGCTTAGGCAGCATGTCCAACGGCGTCGGCGCGTCAAACGCACCAGGCGGCGCAGGCGGAACCGGAGCCAACGGCTTAGGCGCAAACCCACTGATCGGCAACGGAACTGGATCAAACGGGCTGCCGACCAGACCGCCACCGTCGAAACCGGGCAGCATGGACGGATCAATCTCGCCCTTGTTGAGAGCGTGAAAGAACTCCTGTCCGTACTTGGCCACCGAATCGGCCCGAGTGATGAACTCGCCGTTAGACACCCGCGCCAGAATCGAGTCACTACGACCCGTGCCCGGCCCGCTTAGCATTCCACCCGTAGCCGCCGTAGGCGCAGGCTGCAAGTACATGCCCGCGCGGTCAGCGTCAAGGTGAATCACCGTGCCGTCAGCCAGCTCCTCGAACCGGCCACCGTTCTTACGAATGTTCTCAACTAGGTCCGGATGGTTGCGCTGGATATCGCCGAAGCGCATATCGACGCGCACGCCCGCCGCGCCCTGGCCCCCAGGCTCGTAGTACGGCGAAGGGCTGCCAAGACCCGCGAACGGGTTAGGCGTGCCCGGCTTGAACTGCGCCCGGCCCGTAACCGCCTCGTTGTTCGACCGCACTTCCGCGCCAACCTGCAACGCATGGTTGGTGTCGTCCATGACGAACCGGCTGATATTCGCGCCCGCACGAGCACGCTGAGACAGACCCGGCGTGTCATCGTTACGCGACCCCGGCAGCCACGACAACGGATTGTTGTAGCCATACAGCAGATCGCTAAGCGAGAACGAAGCCCCCGACTTCTCAAACAGCTCCCGAGCCTGATTATCACCCGTAAGCGCCCGAGCCAGAACATCATTGTTGATCTGAGCTTCCGGCTTACGCTGCTTATTCAGCAGGTTAAGGAAATTCGCGTCATCCTCACCAACGAACGAAGCCAAAGGCTTAGAGTTCAGCTCGTCAAGGATCGCCTTACGCGCCGTCCCGATAACCTGGTCACGTGCAGCCTGATTCGTCGGCGTCAACGCCTGCCCGAACAGCTCCCGGTTAATGTTGAACTCACTCTGAGCCAACCCCGGCAGATCACGCGGCTTAGCATCCGACTCGTTAGGATCAACGAAACCACCAGCCCGGCCCAACTTCTCAGCCAAACCCTGCTGCGTCAACGACCCCGACAGCGCATCCATTTCGCCGCGCAACCGCGCAACCATGTCCGCGTGGTAAGCAGTCGACTCAGCGGCCTCCTGCTGCGCATTCACGTACTGGTTGAGCAACAGTGCAGCCACCGCGCTCACGCCCACAGCGATAGGCCCACCAACAGCCATCAAGCTACTGAAACGCGAAGCCTTACCGTTAGCGCCGGAACTACCGTTACCAAACGCGTTCGACACCAGGTCAAGCGCCTTCGTGAGGCCGTCTATCCCAGTCTTAACGCCCGTTAGGATCGGCTGGATAGTCCGCCAGCCAAGCCACGCATACAGGATCGTCTGAATTAGCGCCGGATGGTTCTTAAGTAGAGTCGCCGCCGTATTTAGGAACGGCAACAGCATGTTGGCCCACCGCTGAGCCGCATCCTGAACATTCTTGAGAATGCCCGGAATCTGCTCCAACGTCGGACGCCACTTCTGGAACTCAGCACGCGCCTCGTAGAAAAAGTCCTTAAGCTTCTTTTGCCCCTCGGCACTCTTAAGGAAATCCGCCAGACGCTTAGTGCCATCGCTAAGCAAGTCAAGTAGGCCGCGGCCTCCCGTACCGGTGAACGCCTCACTGACAGAGTTCATGATCGAACCGATATTCAGCAGAGTGTTACCCAGATCGGTTAGCGCCTTAAGGCCCGAGTCGATCCACTTATCAAGACGGCCATCGTCGTCAGCCGCAGACACGAAGTTCTCAAACCGCGTCATCACGTCACCAAAGGCGTCCGCTAGACGTGGCAGCGAATCAGAGCTAGCCGCCGTTAGGCGCAGCACCCCACCCACCAACGGATCAATAGCCCGAGTGAGTAGGTTCTGCGCGTCCTCCGTGTTACCGAACAGGCGCTCTAGGAATCCCTGATTCTTGCTATCGCCTAGTGAGGAGATAGCCGCGCGCAGGTTGCCGTTAATGGCCCCTGCAATGCCCGTCAAGCCACGTTCAAGCAACGGCAGGCCCGTACCCGCCAAGCCCTGGATATCGGACCCCAGATTGGCGAATAGTCGATCCTGCACAGCCATACGTAGGTCCAGCCACGCACCACTGAGCGACCGCACCCGATTAACAAAGTCCTGAGCATTCGGAGACAGGTTGCCCATAGCGTCCACGAGCTTTTTGACCGCAGTAGAGCCGTCCGCAGCCTGCTCAAGCGCCGAAGTCAAACGCTCCGTCGCCGCGACCACCGCGTCACTGCCCTGGACGCCCTTAGCGTTAGCCTCGGCTACGTCCTCTTGTAGTCGCAGATTCCGCCGACGAGTCTCCGTAAGCTGGCCCTCAGCCCTGCGAATACCAAGCTGATCCTTCTGCATCTGCCACGCCGACTTGCCAACCTTGTCGTTAGCCTCGGCCATCGCCTCTTGCAGGTTCATCATCGCTTCGGCTTCATCCAGCGGAGCGTCACGCATCTGCGCGTTCAAATCCTCAAGATTCCGGCGAGCATCCCGAATGGCGTTATTAAGATCGCGCGTCGAATCCCGCACCGCGCGGTTAGCGTCACGCTGCTGACGCGCAGACTCCACCGCGCTCTGCTGAGCCTGAGACTGCGCCTTGAACGCGTCCGCCAGGCCACGAGAGCCGACCATCGCCGCCCCGAAAGACGACGCCAAACCGCCAACAATGCCCGGCAGAACCAAAGACGACTGCGCCAACTGCACGATTGACGTATTCAGCGACCCCAGAATCAAACCGAGCTGCGAAAGCTGCGCCATCCCGGCCACCGCAATGTTCAGGGTCAAACCACGCCGCGTCTGATCCTTTAGGTCAGTGACCTTCCGCTTAATCGACGTGATCTGGTGCGTAACCTGCTGTTCCTCAATCCGAAGTCGGATCGGGTCACGTTCGGCAGCCTGCTTAGCCGACTCAATCTCAGCCAGCATTTCAGCGGTCTTTGCCTCAACCTTGACCTCGACAGACTCGCGCACCGTCTGTAGTTGTGTCCGTAGCTTCTGGTGGAAACTATTGGCACCCTTCCCAAGCGTGGGCACCATAAGTACCCCCGCTTGGGCGGCAATATATTCAGCCACAGTGCCCCCTCTATTAAGTTGTTATTCAGTTATAATTTGACCCACTTAGCCTTAGCCGACTCAACGCCACGCGCCATAGCCGCCTCTAGCCCAGTGTTAACCTTCTGCTCCTTACGGCGCTTCCGTTCCTTTTCAGCCGGAAGCTCAGGACGCGGATAAGGCTTAAAGTCGTCCGCATTGCGCACCCGACCGGCCTGCACCTGATCGGCGATGTAGAACAAAGCGTCCAGCTCAGCCGTCCAACCAAACAGCGGCGGCTTACTAGCCTTCCAATCTTCATCCTTAGCGCTAGCTTGCAGCTCAATTACGTCAGGGTCTTGCAAGTACATTGCCTGCGTGTAAGAGCCACGGATTTGCAGCAGAGTTTCGTAGAACATGATGAACTGATCCCAGTTCCGACGTGACGCATAACGAGCGCCCATATCGCTCCCGTACCGCTCCTGGCAATACCCGCACCGGCACGGCGCTGCGAAGTAGTCAAGGGCATTGACGTGCAAGATCGTTTGGAAATCCCAACAGATCGCACGCCAATACCGCTCAACAATGTCCGCAGCGTAGATTACTTTCCCGAGTCCTTATCCCCGAAAAAGTGCTCGTTGTACTTAGCCATAAACGCGTTCCACACCTGCACAGGCTGAGGATCGAACAGCTCCATAGCGCGGTCATAGTCATCGCCGAAGATGATGCGCTGAGCCTCTTCCTCGGTCGTGGCCTTGATCAGCGCATTCGCCTGCTTCTTAGTCGGGTTCTTAACAACCAGACCAGGCGCAACAGGCAGCGGATCAGGCACCCGCACCGACGCAATCAGATCAGCAAACACAGTCCCGACCAGCTCGTCCAGCACCTTGTTTTCTTCCATAAGATTCTTTCCCCCTTAGATAATTCAGACAACAAAGGGAGAGGGGAGCGAACCTAAGCCCGCTCCCCTCATTCCCCCCAAACTGCGACTAAGCAGTAATGGTCACCGTGGCCGTAGCCGTCAGAGACCCCTTCTTAGCCGTGATCGTCGCGGTACCAGCCGCAACACCGGTCACCAGACCGTTAGCCGAAACGCTCGCCTTAAGCGGATCGCTCGACTCAAAGGTGCAATCCGGCGTGTAGTTAATGCCGTTGTCACCCTCAACCAGAAGCTGAGCCGTATGGCTCGCGCCCGTAGCCACCGTGACAGTCGGAGCGTTAGGCGTAATCGTCAGAGCGGTCAGCGCCCGGCCAAAGCCAGCCGTAGCCACAATGTCGCGCCAGCCCGGCCCCGCGAAGCCCTGAGCCACCGAGTAGCCCACAACATCGTCACGGAACGCCTTAAGCGTCGGCTTGTACTCAATAACGTTGTCGTCGTTGAGCGTCTGGTTATCAACCCGATCCAGCTTCACCTTCGGCATCAGCCAGTAGACCCAAACCTCACGGTCGTTACGGTCATCCAGGCCAACCAGGATCGCCCGGTAGTAGATGTTCTTCGGCACCTTAGGCGCTTCCAGAACAATGCCGCCGAACTCAGAAGGCTCGATGTCCGTGAAGTCCTGAGTCCAGATCAGCTCAAGCACGTTGCGCTGGTTCTGGTACATCGAGAAATCGAACGTCGTGGTCCGCTTGTTGATAATCGTGCGGATAGGCTCAGGCTCGCCGTAAGCCTCAATATCCTTCGAGTCGAACTCGTTACCGAGCGTAAGACCCGCCTGCTTCTGGAAATGGCCCACAGACTTGTAGCCAGCAGGAATTTCCAGCGACCCGTCAACGGCAGACTCAAGCGTTAGCGCAGGAGTAGCCGAATACGGAGCCAGAAGCACGGTAAGGTTCAGAGGCGCAATCGCTAGGTCGGCCTGCGCGTCCTTAATCGTGTAAAAATCCGTCATATTAAGTTGTCCTTATTCAATTATTCGCTAAGGGCTACCCGTCAGCCCATGCCACAAGGCATAAAGAAACTGCTTGTAGTTCTTAGCGGTTTTCATCGACACAGAAACTTGGAACGTCGCCGTGACAACGCGGTTGTCGATCCTCTGATTCGGTGTTAGCAATTGCGGCCCGGCCACTTCTTTATCGCAGCGAATCTGCGCCGTGTACCCGTCAGCCATCTTGAACTTGTCCCCCTGCATCGGCAGCAGGATCGAACGGACAAAGTTCATAAGCTCCCACGAATCATCGCGCGAGCCAGTAACGGCCATGACCTGCAACTGGCACTCATCCTTACGGGCGTCCCAGTCGACCTGGCCCCCCGGCATCCGGAAGAACCACAACGTAGGGTCAGGGTCCGCATTATCAAGCCAGTCGTCAGGCAACCAACACCCCGACTCATAATTCGGCAGTAGTTTCGTGAAAATGTCGATAAACAGGTTCTCGATGTTTACGAAATTATTTTCGTACCAATCCGGCAGAACCAAAGACATAAGCCCCCCTTAAGCGCCGTTCTTCGCCTTAACGACAGCCACGGCTTTCTTCAAATCCTTATGCGCAGGGAAGTCCCAACCCGAAGGCGGATTACCACCGTCGCCGTGCTCATGAAGAACGCCGTAAAAGAACAGGTCGCCAGGATTAGGGTTACGTGGACTGTGCCAAGTCGACACAGCCGTCTCGCCGCCAACAGTGACGTGCGAAACCCAGCGGTCATTCTTCTTACCGCCAATGATCGTTTCAGCACCGGCAGACGACATAAGCTTTCCGGACCGCTTAGCAACACCCGCCCGATAGGCAAGCACGACCTCCTGGCCGATAATGCCCATGAGCAGTTCCATCTCTGGACCAAGCAGCAGTTTCGCCAAACCAGGGTTAGGGACCGGAATGTGAATGTCAGTAAGCCTGTGACCAATCGTTGTGCCAGCCGCAGGCATTACCCATTCACCGCCTCCACCTGAAACACCACATAGCCGAAGTCGTACCCATCAAAGGCGTGCCCCTGATCCCACATCGAATGACCAACGACGGTGTAAACCTCGCCGTTGCCACGCTCGATGCGATCCCGAGCCTTAACGTCCGCGCCCCGCTTCACATACAGCTCCGCAGTCAGGCTCGAACTCTCCCCCTTGAAATTCTGCTTCCGGCCAAACTTATTGGTGCTGGTCCCCGGCCCCCACGCAAAAATGCCCTTAACCGTGCCGTGAACCTCTTTGTTCGGATTGCCGTACTTATCCGTATCGCCCCGGCGAACGGTTAAAGTCTCCTCGTTCACCAGGGCACCACGTCTCCGTAACCGTCGTCCTCGCTACAGAACGGGAACATGCTGCCCCCGTATCGGATAAAGGCCGTCTTACCGGCCCAAGGCCGTCCTTCCTCGCCGCGAGAAGTGCTCACCGTCTGTAGACCCCCCGACCGCTTAAAGCGCTTAAGGATCGCCATTTCAGCCGGGTAAAAGAACCCGTCCGGTGGCTGGGAATACTGGACGCTGAACGGACCCATCTGCCGCGAAATCACGCGGTCAGGGTTCTTAAGCTCCCGGCGGGACGCCTGCAACACAACAGCCCGCACATCATCAGGAACGTCGGCGGGGGCGTCGGGCCACGCTCGACCCGACACCACCCGCGCCCACGAAGAAACGATGTCTAGAACAAGCTTGGCCTGCTCTAGCTCATCGCCTTCAAACGTCTGAGACATGAGGGTCTGCAAGTCCTCAATGGACGCTAGACCCGCCATAAGAGCCTCGACTAAGGAACGGTGACCGTAGCGGTAGCCGTCTTAGCCGCACCACCCTGAGGCGGAACGTAAGAGGCCGTGATCACCGACGTACCAGCCGCAACACCCGTCACCAGGCCAGAAGCCGAAACGGTCGCGTTGCTGGCCGTGGCCGACTGGAACGTGCAGCGAGCCGTCACGTCCGTGCCGTTGTCGTCACGCACCTTGAGCTTCCGCGTACCCGTCCGAGTCGCAAGCGCGAAGTCGCCACCCACAATCGAGATACCCGAAGCGGTTAGCTGTAGCTCCACAGCGCGGACGAACGACCCGTCGACCTCAGTCACAACCTTGCGGCCAGTGAACACGTCAAGCAGGGTCCGGTCCCCAAGCTGGCTGTAGTCGTAGTCAGCCAGCCAACGCAGAGCCACGTTGTTAGCCGAGAACGAAGCACCAGCCTTAGCGCCCTCAGGCACAACCGGAGTCCGGTAAGCCAGGATGAAGGCCGTACGGTGCCACAGATAAGCCTTATCCGGAGCGATAGCCAGCGAACGAACCACGTTCATGCCAGCCAGACGACCCACATGGGCCTCACGCAGAGCCGAGTTGGCCTGATCGCCAGACCAATCAGCATGACGGAACTGCTTATCCTTAGCCAGAGCCGCAGCCACAGCAGACCCGACCACCAGGACACGGCCATCGGTAGGCACGAATGCCTCACCCATGCGCTGGTCAGCCGTGATGAACGACGGAACCGTATCCGACGGATCAATCAGAATCGTCTCCTCATACGGAGCGCCCTCGATCAGCTCAGCAATGTAATCCTCAAGCTCGAAAGCAACAGCCGAGACCTGCGGCACAAGCACCTGCGACGTGTAGTCGCGGATATCCAACGTGCGCTGCTCGTCCGTGAACTTAAGCGCGGCGTAGATGTGCTTATCCAGCGTCACGCCGAATGAATGCTCAACCAGCTCAGAAGCGACGACCGTACGGTCCGTATCGCGCAGGTCTCGCCGGTTAGCCGTGGTGATGGCAGGAACGCGCACGGTAATCGTGTCATTCTTAGAACCACCGAAATTGGTCAGCGGGTTAGTCCACACCAGGCCAGGTAGAACGATCTCGCGCTGTAGCTGCTTAACGCCAATCTCAGCGACGAGTTCCGGCTTCACGAAAATGTGTGCCATATGTTTCTCCTATTAATTTGTTATTAAGTTATTGACTGCTAATTAAGCGCTGCCGCGAGGAATATCCTTAAGAATGTCGTCGGCACTAAGCTCCAAACCATCGTCCGACTGATCACCAGTCGACGTGAAAGTCATGCGAGCCTTAGGGGACTGAGTAGGCGGCTTCTTCTTATCGCCGTCCTCGTCCTTCTCGACCTTCTGTTCGCTCTTTGGCAAGCCCTCTAGAAGATCCTCAATGTCTGCGCGAATATCTTCCTCAGAATCTCCCTGAACCCGCTTAGCGAGCTTCTTAGGCAGACCCATTTCATCCGCAATATCGCGTACCAACTCATTCCGTTCAGCCTTAGTCAGCTTCTCGGTCAGCTTGGTTAGCTCACCCTCGGCCTTCTCGGCACGGCGAGTCAGCTTCTCGATATCCGACCCCTTCTCAGCCTCAAGCTTGTCGAACTGCTCGGCCTTGGTCTTAAAGTCCTCAAAGCCTTCGTACTTCTTCCGCTCACGCGCCACCCGGCGCGCAACAGCCTTATCGAACTCATCCTGAGAGGTAATCGCCTTAAACGTGCTCTCAGACTTCTCAACGGGATCGCCGCCAGTAGGATCGGTCTCGACAGGATCATTGTTGTCAGGGTCAATATCAGACATAGAAAATTCCTCAAAAAGCCAGTCAATAAAACGCGTGACTGTTCCGCGTCCTAAGCGATGCTTAGTCTCTTAATCGAATCGTCAATGAACTTGACGTTTGGCGAATCCGCCTTAAACCCGCGAGCTAGAAGTCGCTCACGGTTCTTTTGAACGTCGGCAATAATCTTCCGGCGCTCGCTTAAATCCAGCACATCTGCGCTGTAAGGTGGGGGCGGCGTATAGTTCCGGCGAAAGTTCGCCTCAGGCGACAAATACTTGCCGTCCACGTAATTGCCGTGACCATACTGTTCCCACAAATCAAGGAAATACTTAGCGCGCTCATCCCATTTGTCTTTTTCACTAAAGACCGGTCGCATCGTGCATTGACAGTTGTCATGCACCTTCGCCGGTCCATCACCGATGAACGCGCGCCTCGTGCCCTTGTCACTATTGGAGGACCACTTAACCTCCCGAACCTTGCGATTCGAGACAGCGAAAGCGTCCTCTTTGTAGAAAACCGCACCCTGTGACGCCAAGATGGCGCAGAAGTAGCACGGATTGTTGTCGGTCTTACGCGCGTACCCGATAGCCTTACCCTGCTTTAAACGCCGGGGGGCCTCTCGCTGCACGAACTGCAAAACCTCGGAGCGACCGCCGTCAGTCGCCTTAGTGGCACCCGTCCCTTCGGACTTAGCCTTACCGGCTTCCATCGCTTCCGCCTCAGGCTTAGCGCGCGCAACTTGGCGCTTAACCTCAACCGGACCACGAACCCGCATCGCAGTTTGAATGTCCTGCACGGGAAAATTAACCGCCGCCTTCACAGGTGGCGTAGCGTCTGGCTCACTCGCAAACAAAGCCCGCTGCACATACTCAAACGCCGCTTCGCTGGATTCATCCCAGCCCATTTTGATTTGTAGCGTGGTGGCGTGCAGCCAAGACGGAGTTGACCCGTCCAGATCGCCAAAGTTAATGATCGGCCACAGCAGGGCCAGGCCCGCCGCAGTCGTCGCCGCGATCTGCTCCTGGCGCTCGACATGCTGAGTCGCATACCAAGCGGCCAGGGCAGGAACCGCGATCAACGGAAGAGTGGCCTTGTCGTCCCTATCGTCCTGGTCGTCCTCGGCCACCCATCCCCCTTATTCAGTTATGCAGCCCTACTCGACGGGTCGTTACCGTTCACCCCGCCGGACTTCTTAGGCGTCCGCTTGGACGTAGAGCTGGTCTTGCGCGCAGCCGGAGCCGCCCCACCGGCAGGCTGAGCCGGAGCCGCCTTAGCGACCTCCACAGCCTGCTTCCGCTGAGCCTCCGCATTCTGCTTAGCCAAATCCTTCTGAGCCTTAGCCTGCGCATCCTGCAACGCCTTCTGGACATCGCCCTGCGCCTCAATGACCTGCTTCTGCGTATCAACCTCAATCTCGGCTGCGAACTCGCCGCCAGGACCATTAGCCGTCCACCACAAGAGCATCTGCGTCATCTCGTCGTCGTCGTTGAAGTGCTCGCGCATCGTCTCAACGTCCGTCTTAGTAATGCCCGGAATCAGACCCCATAGGAACTCCTTAGGCATACCCAGCATCGTCGCGGCCTTGCCATAAGCGTCCACAGCCTGAGCCAGCGACCGCACCGACGTGTCCTGCCACGACACACTGGCCGTGAAGTCACGCGCGCCCGCCGCATCACCCTCGACATGCGCCGCAAGCCGAAGCAACTGGTTATGCGCCGACCCAAACGTCACCTGACGCTCATAAAGCTTCTGGATCGTGCCCTTAGTGGCCGCTGTAAGCGCATCTGCCGAAAGATTGGCAAGCTGCCCATTAAGAATCCACACCGGCACCTGAGCGTTGTTAGCGAGGATTTCAACGTCCTGCGTATGCGCCGCGATAAAGCCATCAAGGCTCGTCTCCGGCAGCGTGTAGAACTTCGCCTCATGATTGCCGTGCATCAGAATGTCGTCCTGAGCCAGGATCAACTTCGCGCGCTGCTGCTCCTCCGGCGTAGCGTCCTCAGACAGGTCGTCAATGCCAGTAGCAACCTTGACCTTCCAAGAGTTGTAATGCTGAGCCAACAGACGGTCGTAATCGGTCTTGTCGATCTTCGACGCCACCGGCACCAGATACTCGACCTCACCCATAGTGAAGCCGTCCAGGTCCATCATGTTCACGTACCGCACAAACGGGCACACGCCCACGCCGTGACGTACCTTCTTAATCGTCTGCTCGTTAGGGAAGCTCCCCGGCGACGGCATCTTAAGCTCGTAATAGAACTCGTCCGTATACAGCCGCACATACTTACCGTTAGCGGCAAGCTCTAGCGCATACCGTGGGTACTCGTCATTGATCTGATCCTCATAAAGGGCCAGCAGACGACGCGGAGACACACCACGAATCTCAGCCTGATTCTTACCGTCCCACGCCTCACCCGGCAGCACGCGCGCATACGCATACCCATAGGTCAGCGCGGCCCGGTGAATCGCAATCTGACGAGACTGCATATTGTTCGCGTTCCACGTCTGCCAAGGCCCCTTAGTGTTCTCCTTAGAACCCTCAGCCCGGTAGCCGTCCACAAACAACGCCTGAGTGAAATGAGTGACCACCAACCCCAACCACGGAGTCTTAGCGAGCTTAAGTAGCGCCCGCTTCTCAGGGTTAGCGTTCTGAATCAAATAATCTGGCTGTTCGCCGCGCGCCCAGTTAGCAATCTTGTCCAACTTGTCGCGCCGACGCACAAACTCCGGCCACAACGTATTCTCAACGAACTTCCGGACGTCACCGTCCGAGATTTCCTCGGGAAGTTCAATAGCCATTTACACCATCCTGTACCGCTTCTTCTTAGTCATGGATTCCTCAGCCGATTCCAGGGTCAGAATCCGGTTGGCGTAAGAACACGCGACAATGCCAGTGATATCGACGTTCGTCCCTTTACGAAGCCAGCCCCAGCCGCCGTGCTCAATCTTTCCGATTGGATACTTAGTAGCCCCGGCCAAACCAGACACAAGCGTGTCGTCGTCCAAGTGAGTCAGCTTCTCGCTAACCACATCGTCGTAAAACTTCGCAGTAGCCGCCGCAACCTCTTGAGGCGTCAGCATGTGGACCTTGTAGCCGATCTGTTCAAGCTCGGCGTAATACGCGCCAGCTTGCGCACCAGCCTGCAAAGCGACCGCCCTAGGGGGCGTGCTTGAGCTGATAAGCCGCTGCATCGTCGGGATAATCCAGTTAGTGCCCTCGTCGGCCACCAGAACCTCAACATGAGACCGGCCATCCGGACGCTTACCCGCCAGCGCAATAGAACCCCAAGCGCGGTCCGGAGCCACGTCCACACAGGCGACCGTCCACTCGACTTCCACCGAAGGCTGTTCACCGTTAGGCAGATCGTCAATCTTGCAGGCTTCCCAACTGTCCATCGGGATCACGGAGTTAACGCGGGGGTCATCCCACATGCCCATGTGCTCGCGGGCGAACTCAACAAAGTCCATTCCCATGAACTCGGCCTCAAGGTTGCGAAGCGAGCAGAACGGAGCACCCAACGACGCCTGAGCTACAGGCCACAGCGCGCGGTCAGTCGGATCAGCACCCTCAGGTAGCGACCACTCCGCAAAAAGCAAGTTCGGGTCAGCCTTAGCGATACCAACGTCCCGAAGCTTCGTGAGCATTTCGGAATCCTCGGTACCCGCCGAACTGGTAAACCACGTCTGCGGATTGCGGTTAGCACGCTGAGTCGGACCCAACGAGCCCCACTCGGCATGGGACAGGGCGTAAGCCTCGTCGCACACAACCAAGTCAATGTCACGGAAGCCACGGCCAGAATCGGGAGACCGGGCAATGTAGCGGACGAACCGCTCACCATCCAGATAGCCCTTACCGGCCTTAAGCCGGATAGACGTTTCCTCGCCACCATTCTTAGGCCGCATACACATGTCGGCCAGGTCTTGGTAGTTCTCAATCCGGTTCCGGAGCGTCTGCCAAGACAGGGTTGCCGTCTTAGCCTGCTGCGCCGTGTGGAAAATCTTCTCGTTCAGCTCGAATAGGCCGAACAGCTCCCGCGCCTCAAGCAGCTCGGTCTTGCCCTGCTGCCTCACAACGATCAGGCCGACGCGCCGCGCCGACCACAGGCCATCAATCGTCTCGCCCAGCGAGTGCCTAAACAGCGCCTCTTGCCAGGGCAATAGGTTGTAGCCGAAGTTCTCGACAAAATCGACACCATCGTCGGCCATCGACGTAAAGAACGTCGGATAGTTGCTTAGACGAGGCTTCTGATTACCGGAAAGCTCCGGCCACTTCTCGGAAGGGTCCGCAATATCGGCGAATACTTGCGCCTCAAGCCGCGCCTGGTCGACCTCTTCCTCCGACAACGGCTCTGCGACCGTCATAGGCATTAGTCATCACCAAATCCAATCTCTAGAGAATCAATAACGTCAGCCACAGCCGCACGCTTAAGCATGTATTCGTATTCGACGCGCTCACCGTCGGCCTCACGTGCCCATTGGCGCTTCTCAGCCGCCCTAGTGCCCGTCCACTCGTCGCAGCAGGGACAAACAACCCCGCGCCCAGACCGAATGGACTGCATCATCCCCGGCACTAGCTCGCCTTCTCAGCGGCCTTCGCGGCACGCTCCGCACGCCTCTTCGCCAGCTCATCCCACTTCGACTCACCGACCTTCGGCTTAGGCAACTCGCCCAGCCCCATCTTGCCCAGAATGTTCGCCAAAGCCGTGTACTGCTGACGATGCTCAGAGATAAGTGGGTTAATCACTTCATCGCCCCGCTGGTTATACGAAAGCAGCCGACCGCCAATCTCGGTATCAAGCTGATCCAGCCTGTCCGCAATACGGCAAGCATTGACCAGAAGCACCCGAGTGGCAGCGTCAAGTTCCCTATCAGCAGTAATGCTGACCCACAGCGTTTCCCCAGCCTCCATAAGGCCCGCCGGAACAGCGCTTTTAGCCGGTGCCCGCTTACGTGGTGGCATAAATCCCCCTACCCGTACTTCTTAAAGAGTTCCTTCATCGCTTTACGCTTATTCTTGCTGGCAGTGCCGAAATAATCGCTCGTGTGCATACCGTTCTTGCGGACAGCCGCATCAGCAATCCGGCCCTTAGTGCGCGGCCTATCCGTGTACTGCACGCCGATAGACACATCACCCTTCGTGAACGTCCCGTACATGTGCCGAGTAGCGCCCGAAGGGCTGCTAGTCATCAGCTTTTCCGAGTATTCCCAGCCCTCTTTAGCGCCCAACTGCTGCGCATACTCCATCGCGTTGCGCGGTTTCGCCTGGTAGACGTCCCTAGAGGCTTTCCTAGACGAACGATCACGCCCGCCGTAGTTCCGAGCGTGCGGAGCGCCACGACCGCCCATAGTGACCTCCTAAGTGGGTGCGACCTGCTGTTTTGTCGCACTTTCCAGGGCTTTTAACGGTTCTTAATCGCCAGAGAGAGAAGAAACGCTGGCTGATCGAGGAGGGGACCGCGACTCGAAAATCGACACCCCCCAGGGGGGTCAAGTCTCTGACCTGCGGTTTCTCTGTTAGCTGGCAGAGGCCGGCTCAGGCTAAGGTCACCCTTAGTCACACGCTTTGGCCTTAGCTCGTACCCTCTGACCTGCGCATATGTCGCTATGATCGAAACAATGGCTTAGGCTGGGCCAGCAAACATGTGCTGATCGTTTGCTACGTCGAGGGTCGGGCATGGTACACCCTGTGTACGGTCCATGTCAACACTATTGGTGTGTCGTGTTTGTGCATGTCGCCCTGTGGCTAACGTGTCCTTAGGCGTGGCCTTAGTCATGCGTTAGCGCTGTGCCCTGTGGGCTGTGTAGCGCTGTGCGTAGTGCTGCCCTGTGCGATGGCTTAGGTATGTGCCTTGGGTGTGGCTGTGTGCCCTGTGGGCTAGCGCTTAGGGCGTGCCCTGTGTGTTGGGCGCTCTGGCCGCTGTGTGTGTGGCCGTGCCCTGTGTGTGGGAATGGCGCTGTGTGGCGCTGTGCGCTGTGCTGTGCCGTGTGCCCTAGCGGCTTGTGTGTCCGCACTGTGTTAGTGGCTGTGTGTGGCTGTGAGGCTGTGTTGTGCGTGCCCTGGCCGCGTGGCTGTGTGGGCTGTGCGCTGTGTGGTGCGGCTGGCGCTGTGCGTATGGCCGCTGTGTTCTGAAAAGCTGCTCGGTTCTAACCCTCACCTACGCGCATGTTGCGCCTTACGTACACGGCGCGTACTGTGTCGCTTGTCAGTCACCACAACCACCTACCGAAGGGTCACCACAATGAGCACCTACATTGATCAGCTTCTGGACACTGTTACCGATATCGAAGCTGAGCGCGCTAGCCAGTACGCAGAGCACGACGTAGACGACACCAGCGCCGACGACATTGCAGACATGCACGATTGGGCAGCTAAGGCAGAAGCTGAGCGCGCGTTTGCAAGGCTTATGCAGCGTGCCCACGGCTTGATTGACCGCGCTTACATGTCCAGCAAGGTTGGCTATGCGCAGAGCGCCATTGCTACGGCTCAGCGTGCCCTCACGGTCACTACCGACGCTTACGCAGTGGGTGAGGCTAACCACTTGATCGGCGAAGCAACACGGTTGATTGACCGTCTCAACAACAACTATGCAGCGGCTAAGGGCCGGTACTAAGCCAGCGTTGCCCGGCCCGGTATGGCTCACAGCCTGCCTGGCCGGTCCCTTACCAGCACTTACCTACAAAAGGAGACACAACAATGGACCCGAACGCGACATTGCGGGAATTGCGCGAAATGATTGGCGACAGTGACCCGCATAGCGCAGCACGTTCGCGCCGATACGCGGAATTGATCGAATCGCTAGACGATTGGCTCTCAAGTGGTGGCTTTCTGCCGAGCGACTGGAATAGGGGATAGCGCACCATGAACACGCAAACGATCAACGTCACCACAGAACGCAGCATGACGCGGGCCGGAGTAATGCGCCTGGCCGCGCTGGTCACGTTTGGCGCTGGCCTGGCCGCGCTGGCGCTGTACTGGCCGCACGCGGACACGCTGAGCGCTCCCGTACTGCGCTGCACAGTGACCAATGTGGACGGTCACGTGTACCTAGACGATTGCGACACGTACAGCGACAACGTGACGGGGGAACGCCATGCGTAGTTTCATCCCGGTTTGGCACGGTTGCATGACACATAACGCCAACCATTGCGCAGACTGCCGCACGTGCGACTGTCTCAGGGACAAACCGCGCTAGCCGCGCTCCCCTGGCTTAGGACCCGTTACCCGGTTGGGTAGCGGGTTCTTTACGTTGTGGCCTGGCCGCTGAGCGCCAGGCGTAGCCGGACACGAACCAAGCAGCTCCGTCGTGGCTGCCCTGGCCGCTGGCCTAGTGCCACCTAAGGCCACGTAGTGACACACAGGGACACACAGCCTGATCAGGCACTTTATGCGCGTTGTACTTAATCGTTTGCAAACATCGTATGTGCTGTGTAACTTGTCTCTTGTCACCACAACCTAGCCGGACCAACCAACCGGCCCGCGAAAGGACTACCGATATGACTGCCACCCTGACCAAGCTTTCACAGCGGACGCTGCGCACAGGCTGCCCCAAGTGCAAAAACGAGGGACCGTTCTACCTTGCTTCTGACGAGAACGGCGCAGAGCACTTGGTTATCAAGAATGCTTTGACCAAAGCTGCCGCACAGGGCGAAACCATTGCCGCACAGTTCCAGCACGTGTGCGTCGAAACGTTCGGCACTAACGAGGGCAACGGTGACGCTACCGGCGGTAGCACTACCGAGACCGGGCGCAACATTCTTACCGACACTCAGGGGAGCGTGCCGACGCAGGGGACCGCTACCGAGACTGTGCCCACGACTGGCGCTAACGGTGCCGACGCTGGCGAAATGGACGCGTTGCGCGAACTGCTGCTTAAGGTGCTCGGTAAGCAGCAGCTTGACGAGACCCAGATTGAGGCGATCATTTCGCGCAAGATGGAAGAGTTCGTTTACCCGACGCGGACGTATGTCCAGACCGAGACCGAGACCCGCGAGATTGAGGGTGTCACTCATAAGCAGTTCGGCGACATTCTCGATGCCATCGCTAGCGGTGAAAACGTGCAGTTGGTCGGCGGCCCCGGTGTCGGTAAGACTCACGTGTGTGAGCAGGTGGCAGAAGCGCTTAGCCGTGAGTTCTACGTGGTCAACTTTCACTTGCAGAGCACGGCGTCGGAACTCAAGGGCTACATGTCCGCTACGGGCGAGTACGTGCCCACGGCGGTTTACGATTGGGCGACTAACCCTGAGGGTGGCGTGCTGCTCTGCGATGAAGTGGACCGGGCGCACGCGGGTATCCTGGCTGGCCTCAACTCCATCCTGTCTAACCGTTTCCTTGCGCTCCCCAACCGTGAGATTGTCCGTCTCAATGACAACCACGTGATTCTGGCCGCTACCAACACTTGGGGTATGGGTCCCACGTGGGAATACCCGGCAGCTCAGAAATTCAGCGCTGAGTTCATGGACCGGTTCATCGCAATGGAAATTGAGATTGATACCGATATCGAAATGGCAGCCGCTATGGCTAAGGGCGCTCCGGTTGACGTGACCAAGCGTGCAGTTGCCTACGTGCAGCGCGTTCGGGAGAACGTTAAGCGTGAGGCTGTGACCGGGGTGGTTATCTCGCCTCGTGCGTCTCAGAAGATGGCCGCGCTTCTGGCGCGTAACGTCGATTGGGATAAGGCAGTCGCTTGGTCGCTGCGTAAGGGCATGGATGAAGCTACGTGGCGTAAGGTGGCCTAGCCACTAGCCCACAGGGGACCGGTTACCGCTCTGGTAGCCGGTCCCTTTGCTTTGCGCCTAAGCACGCCTTAGCGCGTGCCAGCCAGCATGACGGAGCTGCTTGGTTCCGGCCCCTGGCCGCGTACGCGGTTGCGTCACCACGTACACGTGCTGTACCTTGACCCGTAGCAGGTCACCACGGCCCAAACGGGAGGATTGAAAAATGCAGGTCACCAAACCGGGCAACATTATCCAACACAGCTACGCCAGCCTTGCAGAGTTCGCCGAATACCAGCGCTCCCACAAGCACTACAACATGGGCAAGCGCAGCGCAGCGGCTAACCGTGAGTTCTCCGGCGTGGCCAGCATTAACGAGGCGTGCGACAAAGCACTAGCCGGACTGCCAGAAGATGGCGTTAAGGTTCTGGACACGTCACGGTCCCTTACCGATAGCGCCATGCGGCAAGTGTCCGCGTACGACATGGAAAGCACGTACGACGTAGCCGGTTCATACGTCGATATGGGACGGTTCGTTACCGGTGAACCTGAGTGCATGATTCAAACCACGTTCGATGAAGTGCCCGTTACCCGTCCCGTCGTGACCATCGTTAGCAATATCAACGCGTCCGGCGGTATCGGCAAGGACGAACTACGGGACCGTGGTCGGTTGATCGTGGCACTGATCAAGGCAGTTGAAACGTCGGGCCGGTCCACTGAGCTTTGGACGGACTCAACCAACCAAGCGCGTAAGGGCTACGAGACGATTGACGAGTATTACCGGATCAGCGTCAAGATCAAGGCTGCCAGCCAGCCGCTAGACATGGGCGCTGTGATGTACGCGTTTACAGACCCGTCCATGCTGCGTGTTCTCAAGTTCAACGCCATGCACGCGCTACCCGCGTCGGAGCAACGTAAGTACAACGTCGGTAGCGGCTACGGGTACGTGGTTAAGGAATCTGTGTGCGTCCCTGAGACCTACGGTGACGGGGCGGTTTACTTGCCAGCCGTGCGCTTGGGCGACAACGCAGAAGAGACCGTTAAGCAGGTTCTACGGGACTTAGGTATCGGCTAGCCGGTACCGGTCCACTAAGCGCCAGGGGAGCAAGTGCCCTGGCGCTTTTTTCGTGCCCTGGCTGGCGCGTCCCCTAAGCGCCCCTAGCGCGTTCTAGGGCACCCGTTACCCTAACCGGCCCCTAAAAGTCTGCCAGCGTTGAATCTAGCGGCCATTCTGGCGCGCTCCCGGCTGGCTTAGTTATTCCCCGGCGCGGTACCCGTCCCCCGGCTGGCGCTGGCACGCTCCCCCGGTCCGTCGCCCTGGCCGCGTACCCGGCTGGCTTATCCGGTCCCCTGGCCGCTGGCGCTAAGCAACCTAAGCGCGCTTAGCCGTAAGGCACGTTCACCAGAGCTGGCACAAGTCGGACTAGCGGTTACCGCTAACTAGTTCGCAAGCCTAAGGGTTTGGCCGAAAAAAGTTTCGTTTGCCTAAGTAAATGGGCCGAACGGGTGTTCGATCGCTTAGCGGGCAAATCGCTCATCCGTTCGAGGCTGCTGCTCGGTTCCCACCCGGCCTAACCCCTGCTGCGTACCCGCTGACCAGGGCCGACCTAAGCCTAAGGCCGCCCCAGCCGTGGGGGCTGCTCGGTTCTCCACCGCCCCCGCCCGCCTGACCAGGCCAAACGCCCAGCCGGGGCCGGGGGGAAGAATTGGCATAATTGCAAAATTGGAAAATTGCGGAATTGAGAAAATTGGAAAATCAGCGCTTCGCGCGATCCACCCAGTACGCAGTCAACATTGCCGCATTCACAGCCGCCAACGCGGGAGCACTACCCGCCTGCGTCACCGTGGACGACACAGCCATAGCCGTCTTGATAAACCGCACCAGAGACCAGTACGCACCACGTGAGTACGCCTGAGCCGCACCGCGCCCGTACTTGCGCTCATACGCGATCACAGCCGCCTTATGTGCCGCGAGCAACTTAGCCGCATCCGCTGGCTTAATGACCTTGCTCTCATCGCGCCCAATGCGCGGTATCCGCTTGCCCTCAGCGTTAGCGCCGTTCACAAAGTGTTCCTTGTCGGACCCCGTAAGGCCCAGAGCATCAGCCGCCGCGTTCGGGTCACTGTGCTTCTCGGCAGAAGCATCCACAGCAGGCCGCTTATCGACAGTTAGATCACTGTCACCGCCCTTACTGCCACCCTTACCACCGCCGGTACCGCCGCCACCGCGACCACCCATGCTTAACCCCCTTAGTAAGAACATTTGACACTCGGTACAGGGCATGTATTGTGAGGTCCATGAGCAACAGCCGAGTGAAGTGGGTCAGCCCCACCGGATTCACTGTCATGTACGAACACGAGGACGGCAGCGTGAGCTACGACTTCCCGACCGAGCGTCACCCGCAGCTCCCCCGCGAGGACACGTCCAACAAGGGCAAGTTCGGCCTCAAGGGCGCGGTCCAGGCCGTGATGGCTGACGAGGACGCCGCCGACGCACTAGCGATGGCGAGCTGACATGCCCACACAGACCCGACACACCTACGACATAGGCGACCTGGTACGCGAGCGTGCCACCGCTAAGGACTGGGAACTGATCTTTGACAACGGCAAGGTCGTTGTCTACGAGAAGCCCGGCAGATACGGCGGCATGTTCGAGCTGGAAGTCCGATTCGACCGCGATGGCCGCATCGAGTGGGCAGAGAAACGTAAGGACGGCGAGTGGACCAGCCGTATGCACGTAATGGACGACTTCGGCACCACTGACGTGCAGATCGAAACTCTGCGACTGTTCTAAGGACACGTAAACATGAGCGCATTCACAAAATGGATTGACACGTTCCTAGACGAGAAGGACGTGAACCTTGACCACACGTTCGTCATCGAAACACCCGGCCACCAGTGGGAATCGCACCTGATCCCCGTAGCCGTCGTGGTAGAGGTAGCCAAGAGCGTGTCCGCGTCCGAGCAGCTACAGATCAAGAACACGCTGGTCAGGCTCGACGCGTGCAACCAGCCGGTGCTCCCCTACTTCGAGCACCTAGCTAAAGCTCTCGCAGAAGCCGTGGACTAGCGTCTACCGGTGTAACTTGGTGGGCGGGTCTGGTTATCACATAACCGGGTCCGCCCACACGCATTTCAAGCTAAGGAATGAATAAGGGTGCCTAGCTTTCTCCCAGACATACCCGACAGCGCCGCAGCACTCATGCTCCGACAGGAACGACAACGCTTGACGCAAGAGCGCATTCGCCTAGTGCGCGAGATTGAGCACAACCAGCACCGCATCGACGCAATCGACGCGCGTCTAAGGGAGGTTAACGATGGAGAGCGTGTACTCTCCGAGCATGGTTTCTGACGCCACACTAATTGCCATCGCTGCCCGCACCGAGGCGATAGTTGCTGAGACCGTGGCACTTTACGACGCCATACGGGACGCTAAAGAAACGGGCTATTCATATAACGAGCTAGAAGCGGCGACTAAGTTTACGCGTGGCACATTGCAAAACATTGCAGCAGGTAAAAACCCGCGACTTTCAGTAGAAGATCGGTGTTGACACAGCCGTACTAGCCGTGTACCGTGAGTGACATGAGCAACGACAGCAGCCCACGCGCCCTGGTCCTCCATCCCCACGGAGCGCATTGGTTCATGGAAGCGCCACACGCCCATGAGCTGACAGCCATGCAGAACGCAGTGGGCGGCAACATCGAAGCCGTGTACGGGTGGAGTAGCCCCGACGCGGAAGTGTTCGACGTGACGTTCTTTTGCCACGACGAAGGTAGAATCTTGAATCAGCCGGTGAACTGGCAGGCAACGACGCTGTGGTGGCGCACGAACCCTGCTATGCCCGGCGTCGACCACCTGCGCGGAGTGGTTGTGGTGACCGGTGGCGCAGACGAGGACGGGAACACCCTGCCCGTCCCCGATACGGTGGTCGAAATGTTGGAGCGGGCGGGGGAGTAATCCCCCGCCCGTCTCCCATTCATCAAACTTCTCTGTCTTTAGCCTCTTTCGCTAAAGCATCCTAAATTTACTAAACCTCAAAGGGGTGGCTTAATCATGCGTATGCAACGTTACGAGGACAAGGAACGTAGCCTCAAGCGGAGCGTTATCACGTTCGATTCGTTCGATGAGCTGCTAACCCATAACCGCGAAGGTACAGACCACCGGTCTAAGCACATGGACGACCCGTCGTTCTACGGCGTTAAGGACATGAAGGAAGCTGACCAGCTCGGCCAGAAGGGTTTGCCCAAAGCTGGTATCGAGGCGATCAACATTGCAGAGCACAAAGTGGCCCTGCTAGCGGGCGATCTGTACCGGCCCGCGTACAACGAGTACCACGACACTGCCGGGGCATTCGTGGACATGGGGCGCTACATGGAAGGTGAGCCGGAGTGCATGGTCGACTTCACGCCGACCGAGGAACCCGGCCAGAATAAGATTGTCGCGCTCATCCTTAACATCACCTACAACTGGGCGATTAGCGCTAAGGCGATTAAGGAGAACGGCCAGGCAATGTTTGCTCTGGTTGAAGCTATCGAAACCGCTGGGATGCAGGCCGAAATCTGGGTCGACATGTACGTGCGTGGTTTCGGTAGCGAATACCGTGCCCGTACCGCTGTGCGGCTTAAGAAAGCGGGTGAGGCATTCGACGTGTCCATGTTCATGTACGCGCTGACCCACAACTCATTCCTTCGCGCTCACCTGTTCAACGCGATGCACTCCCACGATTCCGACGTGCGCGATGCCTGCGGTATCCACCCGTCCGGCGGGTACGGCTCGTGCATCAACAACGCACAGGACATGGAGGACTTTCCTCCGTACTCGATTTACATTCCTTGCATTTCCAGCGACTCGCAGGCCGGTAAGTTCGTACCTGCCGTGCTGCGCCAGCTCGGCCTCATGAAGTAGAAATGTCACAGTGACGGAAGGTGTCGCAATGCCTGAGTGTGTAGATCACAACCACGTTGACGAACTGGGAGCCTGCGAGGGTGCAGTGAGCCTCTACGCGTCCCTCTCCGGATCGGGAGAGTCGTACCCGCGCTGTGAGCGCCACTACCGGCTGTACGTCGAACGTCTGCAACCGCAGATTGACGCTATCCGCCGGAACTACCCCGACACCGACCAGCCGCCAAGCTGGTTTGACCCGACCTATGCCGGAGAACGCTGGAATGAAGATGATTAACAAGTGGCGTCCGCGCCTCGTTAAGGCGACCTTGGGGCAGTTCTTTACCGCCATGTCCCAAGCGTCTAACACTCAGTCAGACGAGAAGCTGTTTATGGTGACAATGGGGCCGTTTATGTTCGTAGGCCCCGGCGAGAGGCGTGCATGGAAATGAGCGACGACAACGTTGACATTCGCATTGAACTGCCGCTGCCTATCGACATTACCGGCACGCTCATAAACGTTATCGGGCTAACCTGGCCGCACGCCGTCATCAAGGACGACGGCAACGATAAAGGCTGGCGTTCCGATAACCGGCTAGTCCTCAGCATTCCACCGGAGGACCGGCATAAGAGCGCTAAGAAGGCCGAGAAGTACGCCAAGGTCAAGGCACACCTGAAAGCCGAAACCGACGCGATGATTAGCGAGCTGGACCCCAACGCATTCAGCTTGGGCCTGCCAGCTTGGCTAGCCGATCAGTTCGTGGCAATCGCTAAGGTCTGGCACGCCCAGTACCCCGAGGGCACCAACTACCTGGAATCCACGCTGCGCGAGAAGGACACTAACCAAGAGTGGGTGTTCTACGTCGCCAAGGCTAAGGACCGGACCCCACACGCGCTCCGTCAGGTCGCAGAGAATAAGCTAGAGAAACTTAAAGCGTTAGCGCTTGACGCTAAGGCAGAGAATGAGCGGCTTACCCCCGACGAAATTCTCGCCATTATAGGTGTTGACTAGTCAGTATACGGCCTGTACGGTAAACGCATGAGCGATATCAACCGGCCCGCACCGAACCCCTGCGCCTCATGCCCATACCGGCGCGACGTGCCAAGCGGCATCTGGGCCGAACAGGAATACGTCAAGCTCCCCCAGTACGACGCTGACATGCCTTACCAGCCGACCGGACTGTTCCAGTGCCACCAGAACGAACGGAACGACCCGCACGCCCGGCTCTGCGCCGGTTGGGTCGGAACCCACGGCCCCGACAACCTGCTAGCACTGCGCCTGGCATCCGCGTTCGGGTCCATGTCGCACGAGGAGCTGGACGCGACATTCGACTACAGCAGCCCCGTCCCACTCTTCGCCAGCGGGCACGAAGCCGCAGAGCACGGCGTGCGTGATATCGACGCGCCTGACGAGGACGCAGAGCGAGCAATCGCCAAGATCGCTAAGCGCCGCAACGACGTAAGGATGAGCTAACTATGGCACCGATCTATGATCGACTCAATTCAGTCGCGCTATCTCTGCATTTCGGATGCGACGAAGAAAGCACCGCAGCGAAGAATCAGCAGGACATCGCCGAAATGGCATACGACGTGATCAGAGACTTATGGGGTTACGACGTAAGCGACGAACACGCCTTCATAAAGGCAATAATGGACACGTTCGACATGTATGGATACCCCGACCTTGAGTCACTTAAGGGTATATCTGAAATGTCGGCGCTGGACATGGCCGATTACATCTTGCAACTGCTACCCACCGATGCGCTCACGCCGAAGCGGTCTGATACACTATGCGCCGCGCCCCTATAGCTCAGTTGGTAGAGCAGGAGACTTTTAATCTTCGGGTCCTAGGTTCGATCCCTAGTGGGGGCACCCATGCAGCGCCCTAGAGGCCAATTCCTCATTACCCTCGTCGTCACAACAGACCTGGACGAGTGGATAGAGGACTTTAAGCTAGTCGGCCCCTTATCCGCTAAGGCATTCATACGCGGACTCGCCGCCGAAGCGGTACAGCACGAAATCGAGAAGCACGGCTACAAGGCCACTATCGAACTTAAGCGGCCATAAAGCTCCAACGGGTGGACTCGAACCACCAACCACGCGATTAACAGTCGCGCGCTCTGCCAATTGAGCTACGGAGGAATAAACATGTGGACCGTCTGGATGAAAGACGCCATAGACGACGACCGGATCGTGCTAAGCGACATAAGTCACTACCACGCGGACCGGCTCATGCACAACCTGTTGGGCATCATGCCTGACGCCAATGTATGGATGGAGGAAGAATGAGCAGCAACCACGACCACGACGACATCGAACCCGGCTGGGCTGGCCTAGGCCGTTTCCTGTGGCCCGTAGGCGTCTACTTCAAGCTCAAGGGCTGGCTCATGAGCAAGGGCATCATCAAGCCCAACAACTGGGACGATGGCCGCTAACTCATGGTGTCTTGCGATATGCCCTGCCTGCTTACGCACTTACCTAGTGCTGCCGGTAGGGCATACCTGCGAAACGAGCCGCCACCCAGAATCGAACTGGGATAAGTCGGATTTGCAGTCCGACGCCTAACCACTCAGCCATGACGGCACTACCGCTTCTTCCGGCGCTTACCCTCATAGTGCCGGAAGTTTGCGTTACTAAGCTCCTCCACCCTCACCCGAACATGACCCGACCACGGATCACGCTCAACCGCAGACTTCGGAACCTCCACAGCCACAACATTCTGGCCGTAACCCTCCTGGCCCTTAGCCGTCTTACTAAAGAACCCATACTGCGAGTTCTCATCCCGATAAGACTTATCCATGCCAGGCCGGAACTGAGGACGAAACCCACCATCCACAATCGCGCGAGCCGCATCCGCAGAAGTCCGGTGATACAACGTCACCGTGGACGACCTGGCGCTCACCGGGCCACCGCCACCACCACCGCGACCGCCCATGTGGCACCCCCTAAGCGTTAACCGCCTTACGGCGCTCATCCCAGAACGTCGGGAACTCCCGCACAGGTGGCAGGTCCAAACCCTCCACATGCACAAGCCGCCCGTAGCTAAGCAAAATCGCCGGCTCAAGGCGCTCGACCATCGCGGCCAGGCCCTCACGGAACAGCGCTTGATCCTCCGGCTTCGCCCGCACGCCGACCGCAGACACAGCCACAGGCCCGCCACGAGGCAGACCCTCGAAGCAGAAGTCGAACGTGTCTGAGCGTGCCCAGCAGGCCGTAGGAATGACGTTCACGCCGTGGCTCTGCCAGTACGCGCCACACCAACGGGACCGGTACACGTTCCACAACTGCGCTGCACGCGGCATATCGCGCCACAAACTGAAATCTGGCGTCAGGGCACCGCCGACCGCTGTAACTCGCCCCAGCGTCCTCTCAGGGCTCGTAAACGCCGTCTCAAAACGGTAGTCGTCCAAAAAAAAGTGGATCGCCCCGTTCTCCCGAGCTGCACGCTCCCGCTGACGCGGCAGATGCCACGCCCCCAGGTAATCGGGCACCCAATCGCAACGCTCAAGATCAGGGAAACCAAACGGATTGCTCGACGGGAAGATCGCACGCAGATTCAACGCGTCCATCTTCGCCGGAGCCTCCGACCAATACTTAGATGACCTCGTGCCGTAAAGGCTAAGCACCTTAGACACGGACCACCCCCAAGTAAGTCAGCATGAGTACGTTTTCATGAGCGGAGAGCAGAGGGATCGAACCCCAAGCTCCATAACGGCTACCCGGCTTTCAAGGCCGGTCGCGGGCCACCCCCGCTGCATTACTCTCCGTGGTACCCCGTACAGGACTTGAACCTGTGACCCGCCGATTAAGAGTCGGCTGCTCTACCAACTGAGCTAACGAGGCAAGGCGTAGTCAATGCACCGCCACGCTTCCCCGTAGGGGGACAGGCCCGCCGCCTGGTCACCGACTACGCATAAGTGACCGCAGCTTTCAAAGTCCTAGCGATGCAAAGAGTGTGCTAGACAGGAATCGAACCCGCGAAATCCTGATTGGAAGTCAGGCACCCAGCCAACATGGGTTACTAGCACGAGAGCTGGCAGTTGTTTAACGTCGCACCAGCAGACGAGTACAGCAGCTCCGTACGCGAGCCGCCCGCTGACCACCCCGGAATCGAACCTGGAACCTCCGGAGTCAGATTCCGGCGCAACTGCCTAATTGTGCTAGCGGTCAATGGCGACAGGCCGGGACTTGCACCCGAATCACCCGAGTCACAGTCGGGGGCTTTGCTACTTAAGCTACCTCGCGTGGCCCCCGCGAGACTCGAACTCGCACTGACAGGTACCTAAAACCTGTGCCTCTGCCAATTGGGCTAGAGGGCCGATAAAATCTGCCTTACGTCAACCTGACACGGATGCCCCACACCGCTAAGCAGTGCTTGGGACCGGGTGGGTAGATCGTCAGCACGCGATCCCATTGCTCGCGGGTTAGGTGCAGGTAGCCGTCGTGATACGCGGGGTGATCAGGTACCCATGTCCACGGCTTCTCCAACTCGCCTGCGGCCACGATCTGGTCAACGATGTCCATTCGTTCCTCCACCGCTAATTTCGCGCTACGTAAGGTAGTCCAGCCAGCCAGCCGGGAACGTGAACTCATGTCCGCACTCAAGCGCAACGGTAACGAGCCAGTCCCTATCCTCACGCAAAGCCTGACTAGTCACAGCTTTCAGGTCGTCGTCAGGACAGTCTGGGCAATGCTGCGACGGAAGCGTGTTCATGGCTTTACCCCAACGTCCGACGCATGGCCCCCGCCCTCAGCGTTGCCATGCCACAGCCGACCAGGACGCACGTCCTCCTCGACATAAGGCGTGTCAGGGCTAATCAGCTCGCCACACACGCACTTAATCGGGTACTCGACCGGCTCAGGCTTCGTCGGAATCGCTGTAATCATCAATCCCTCATCAGCCAATGCGCTAAGGAGCGCCTGGCCTCGAGCAATGTTGTTCAGCCGATGAATGACCGCTACGACCTCCTGGTCGTAGATGCCGTACGCGGACTGGACCGGCGTCTCCCACGCGGCCATCATCGCAATGTGGCCGTACTTGGCTAGGGCGTCGTCTCTTGCTGCACTCATGAGCATCACCGTACACGGCATGTATGCCATTTGCAACCCGACCCCGACTTGAACGGGGAACCTGCGGCTTTGGAGACCGCTGCTCTACCAATTGAGCTACCGAGCTATAGGGCTATACCGGAGACAGCGCCCAACCTGTTCATCTACGTGCATCACCGCAACCAACACCAACCCCCATCGTGATGCCCGCTCTCCTAGCCGTTCAGTCGGTGGACTAACCGAAGGGGCCGCACGCCGTGAGGCGGGGTAATCCCTTTAAGCAGGTGCGGGACCGTATAATCTATCCCACCTTAAGCGGTTCGTAACCTGCATCGTCTGGCTGGCAGGATTTGAACCTGCAACCCCTGGCACCCAAAGCCAGCGCTCTACCAAATTGAGCTACAGCCAGATCGCATTGCCGGTTTGAGGATGCTCAACCCAGAGAGCATAGCCTTGGCAATGACTGTTGAAACTTACGCGTTACCGACCTTCGCGGGCTTCTTAGCCTGCTCAGGAATTTCGGCCTTAGGCCACGCCTTGCGGTCCCGAAGTTCCTGCACCCAACCAAGCTCATCCCGGCCAACCTGAATCGGATCAACCTCAACCGGATCAGAAATCAAACCCACAATAATCTCCTCTATTTAGTTATACACGCGGAGGCCAATTCCAAAACCCCGCCTGCGGAACAGGTGACCACGGCACCCACTCATCAAAGAACAGTCCAGTCGGACTCAACACCGCCAATGACACCACCGCCGCATTACTGGACTCAGGGTCCACGTCAACCGCAGTAATGATTGCCGCACGCGGCACCAACGGATACTCACCCTCAGGCGTGCTATACGCCTGATAATGCACTACACGCCCAACCGTGGGCTTCTGCTCACTCACGAGCCACCTAGCGGAGTCGAACCGCTGACCTGCGCGTTACGAAGGCGCTGCTCTACCAACTGAGCTAAGGTGGCCTTACTGCTACCCTTTCCAACGATTCTCAGTCGGCCAAGGATTGTTAATCTTCCGCTTTTTTATCCGCGACGGAACCGGGTTAGACGGCGGCGCAAGATCAGGTCGCTCGTTAATGCCCTCCGGCTCCCCACACACGCAGCAAGGATCGCACCAGTCATGGCCCGACGCGCAGCACTTAGCTTTGAACTCCATGAAGTCCCCCTAGCCTCAAGGGCGGGCCAGCAGTAATGCACAAAGCCCATGTCGTCTCGTATAACGACCTCGCCGCCTTCGTCATACGACAGCAGCTCACCCACCGCCGTAGCCAGCGGCTCACGGTTTAGCACCACCACCACCTGCTCACCCAGCAGGGACCGCATGTGATCAGTCCAGTTACTTTGGCGCACACTCGACATGAAACAGCTTCCCCCAACCACGCCCATACAGCTTATGGAAACGCTCAGTAGGAACGCTCTTGCCGCACGCCACGCAAGGCCGCTTGACCTTAGGCACGGCGCGACCATCCATCAGCTTCCATCTGGGCACGATGCGAACGCGCGTCGGCGTCGTCAAAGTTCACCGACACGCCCACTAGGTAGTGGCCCGGCTTAACCCACAGCTCAACATTCTCATTCGAGATATCAACACCAGCGTCATCGGCCACGAACTGCACAGACTCAAGCGACCGCTTCATGGCGCTGGGTGTCATATCGCTCTGGCAAGCGTGGTAAAAGAACTGCTTATCAGACGCACTCAGCATGAAACAACTCCCCCGCGAACTCGACAACCTCATCGCCCAGCCGGATCGAATCATCACACGCCACACAACGCGCGAAAACCTCCGACGTGTAAACCTCACTCATTAGCGAGAATCGCCGCAACCTTCGGAGCCAACGTGAACGCATGGCCCCAATCGAGCAACTGCGAATACGCCTCGTCCTCAAGCTCAGCGCCCCCCGGCCCCTGAGACAGGTCAACCGTATTCAGGGTGCCGTCACCGTCAATGTACTGAACGATGCGCAGCTCCCCGACCATGATGTTGCCCTGGTCGTCGGGCGAAGAATTATCCGACACTATGCGAACCAATCTCTCGAAGTCTTATTTCGAGGCTTAGCGTTTTTGCCGTCGCCAAGCTCCTGATTGCACTTCAAGTGCATAGGCTCAAGGTTCTTAGCAGACGCCAACAGTGGTGAATCCGGCGGCAACGACGCCACCGCGATCTTGTGGTTAGCGGACTTACCCCACGGATTGCTCTTGCGATAATGCTTAAGCTCCCGGCAATCAGGGCCACAGTCCAAAGGAATCAAGTGCGCCGTCTCCACCGTGTACTTGCTCGTATCCACGAACTGGCAGACCGGCTTAAGAGTTAGGTCAATCGCCTTACGGCAACTTGGGAGTGCGCAAATCTGAGACTGCCTCAGCACGCGGTTACGCGCCCTAAGATAATCACGCTCAGTCTTGCCAGTCCCACCCTTCTTCCGCAGATTCCCCGGCATACCGACATTCCCCCTTATCGTCGGGATCGCACCACGAACAGTGCAACCCCGGCATCAAGCGGGCATGACAATCACAGTCGGTCAAACCCTCCGCTATGGCCTCCCCATGTCGACCCTTTCCACTCTTAAACTCCCGGTAACGGTTACGGTGCGGGACCGCCGCATTAGACCGGCGTAGCTCCTGCCGATACCTGGCTGCCGCCTTGCTCACGGTTCTTCTCCCAACACGAGTAATGACCCTGCGGGCCGGACGGCTTACCGCAGAACGCGCAGTGCATACCGACACACTGCCAAGGCCCCTCCGGTGTCAGAGACATGACCCGGCAGCCGAAATGCTCGCCGCCGGGCATGAACTCCGCATGGTCCGCGACCACGGTCACTTAAGCCACCGCTTAGCCGCGCGATCCATATTCAGCTCCGACACGTTATTCGCCAACGTGCCCCGCCAATGACCGGGACCATCCACACCCTTAGGGGCAGGGACATACACCTGCTTATTGTCCAGCAGAGCGCCCACAATCACTTGGTGCAGCATATTAGGCTGCGCTACAGGCTTCATTAAACCGGCCTCAATTCCGTCGTTCCCCGAATACGCTTACCGCGCGAAGTCGCCCCACAGTCCTTGCAGCGGTACATCTGATAGATACCCGCCGAAGTGACGTAAGCCTTCACGCCGTCTTTCTTCAAGTTTTCGCTATTGCACTTAACGCAACGCTCAATACCGTCATCAACCGTGTCCTCATACAAGGCCAGGTTCAGATCAGTCCGGTAAGGCAGGTGCGTCTCAAACAGACGGGCAGTCAGCTCTACGTCATGTTCGTTGTACTCGCGCATAATCTTCTGCGCTGCGCGCTTCTCAGCCCGCGTACCGTGCCTAATATCCCACCAGAGGTCACTCCCTCCGTGGTGAACCTTGCGGTCCTTAAGGATCATGCGGGACGACCAATCGAGCTTCATGCTCATCAGCCCGCCCTTGAACCAGCGGCGCACCGTCTTAATCAAGTCAACCGACTTGTACGGCAGCGGACGGCCCATGCCTAGGCGCAGGAACTCAGCCTCAAGCCATTGCAAGTCGAAGCGGTCCCCGTTCCACGTGACAACGATGTCGGCGCTATCCAGCGCATCCCACATCACCTGCATCATGGTTCGGTAAGCGGCCTCGTCGTTGTCGTCCCAAGCGGCCTTGAACATCACGCGATCCTCACCGCGCCACTTAGCAGCCCAGCACAGGACACGTGTAGGCACTTGCACCTGGTCAATGCCAATGAACTGTTTGAACAGGCCGAACGTCTCAACAATGGCGCGCTGCGTCTCAATGTCCAGGATTAGGACGCGGGCGCTCACGCGAACGCCTTAGGATGCTTAGCCAAGCTTCTGTAGTACGCATCCAGATCAACCGGATAGACAGGGTGATTAATCGTAACGTTGCGTACCTCGATAGGCTTAACCGGCATGGCGGTCTTGCTCCGGAGACGCTTAATCTCCCGGTCAAGGAACCACTTAGCCTTCTCTAGGTCCTCAATCCACTCAAGTGTGTTCTTACCCTTGTTCTTACTGGTGTCCAGCCGCGTCGACCGCGCAATGTACTGCACAGCCTGCCCGCCCGAGCTGGTCAAGTTCTCTGTAATGCTGATCAGCTCTGCGCCGTCCGACCAGCCATCTTTGTAATGACTCGGATTGATAGCGTCACGCTTAACTGCCTTAGCGGCCTTCTCGGCGGCTAGATGCTCAAGCACTTCCTTTGGATCGGTCAATTTTTCCCCCAAGCGCCGCGAACAGCACAGACAACCGGTGAACCGGGTCATAGCGTTCAGGCAGCGCATTAATCACATGCAAGGTAAGCACCAACGGCAGCACACGCCCACCAATTGGAAACCTCTGCAAGTAGCGGTCCCAGCCTTCACTAAGAAGCTCGCCAGGCGGTGCCGCAATCTCATACCCGACAATCGCGCAAAGTAGCACCAACCACGCATAGTCAGATGGCTTCACTGCACCCCCTTAAGAGAAAGGCGGGTGCCCCGACCCCTCGCCAGGACACCCGCCTCAGCGCAGCCAGAACCGTCACATTCGCGTGCGACGGGCGCGCTAAATCACTTCCGGAAGCTGAATCACCTTAGGGACGCCCTTCTCGCAATCAAGGCAAACCCGGTGACCCGAACCCCATACCTTTGTGTTTTCTCGTGAGTACACGTGACCATTACGGCAACGGTTGACCCGCGTCAGAACTTCTGGCTCATCCTCGGTGTGCCATTTCAGATTCACCAGCCGGTTATCTGTGGGATCACCATTAAGCCACCGTGGAGCACCCCCAGGTGGACGAGGGCCGACGAACGTCAGCAAGACCAGCATGTGTACCGCCCACGGCCTCCCAGCCGCTTTAACGCGCATGCAGCCCCGCTCGTCTGCCCACTCGGACAGTTCCTTGCGAGGACCGCGAATCTTGCCCTGGTCGCTGGCCTCATACCCCTTAAGTTCTGGAATAGGAATATCAGCCCACATTTGGGTACAACTTTCCCCTCTTTAATTAAATCATGACCAAGAGTTCCCTAGCGGGTCGCATGGAAAGTGAGCACGTCCCCGACGCGAAATAACGTCCGACCGTTAGCAGCTTTATGCCGCCTGATCTTGTCCGGATGACGCTTAGCCCAGTTCCTCACGTCCCACTCCGAAATGCCGAACCGCTCAGACAGTTGCTTAGCGCTCAGCATTTCGTTCACGTCGATAATCGAGTTATCAGACACCCACGGCTGCCCGTACTCTGCCATCTTCTTATCGACTACCAGGCACGCCTCTAGGTCAATATCCGCTAGGGCTGACCGGTAGTGGTCAATGATCCTGCGGTACCGGTCGTCCTTAGTGTCCGCAGGCCACGGCCACTTAGCCACCGCCCGTACGCTCGTAAGCCCACCAGACCCGCAGCTCATCGAGCTTGTCGAACTTGCGACCGTAGTAATCCCAGAGCAGATGCTCACCAGGACTGAACGCCTCCGCGTGGTCCGCGTTCTGGTAGAAGATGATGCCGTCCGGACGCCCAAAGTTGTAGCGGAACACCCCGCCGTCCGGATGGCTAACCAGGGCCAAGCCGTTAGCCGACCCCGCTAGCAATGTGTAGCTCACTAGTCCTCCTCGGGAGTGATTGAGAACTTGCCGCTGGCGAAGAGGTAGAGCGTGAGCGCGGCCCCAACGACCGCGCCCACGAACAACCCCGACAGGTAATTGACCACTAGCCGGAAACCACCAGCTCCCAAGAGTTCTGAATGGCCGCGTTATCGGCAGGCGTCTCCACCGACCGGTACGCAGGCTTATCCACGTCGATAAGCAGCCACTTCCCCGGCTCGAATGAGAACGCGTACACGCCCTTGCTGTTCTTACGCAGCGTCCCCACCGGATCGTGAGTCCGCACGTGGTTAATGGCGTCCAGCACGGCTTGCAGCTTCACGTCCATGTTGGCGTGGACCTGGCCGATGGCCTTACGCGCGGCCTTCGTCTCAGCGGCAGTGAGGGTCAGTACCTCACCGGTCCCCTGCTCGGTCGGCAACACCTGCGAGCGGGCCACCTCATGCGGCTGCACCGCGTGCCCAGCCTTACGGCCATTCAGCGTCAACGTGGGAGCCTTAGCAGCGTCCCGGTATGCCGCGTCAGCCGCGCTCATCCCGTACTCCACTTAGAACCACCCCTCAATCCGGTCGACAAAGCCCAGATTGAAAGCCTCCTGAGCGGTAAGCCACACGTCCTGGCGCGTCCACAGCGCCGCGAACTGCTCGGCAGAGCACTTGCCGCCGGACCGCTCGACGTAAATCTCACCGATACGCGTATTCAGCTTCCGGTAGAACGCCATCGTGTCCTCAAGCTCACCGATCTTGCCCGCCGTCTGGCCGGACAGCTCGTGAACCATGAAGAACGACTCAGGGCCGATAACCCGCTCGTCGGCAGCCTGCACCAGCACAGTCGCCATGCTCGCGGCCAGGCCACGGACAGTCATGGTCACCTTGTGCTGCCCGCCGCCGCTCAAGCTGTAGCGCGTCAGGTTGTCAAACAAGCTCAGGCCCGCCAGCGCGGAACCGCCGCCGGAGTGAATCTCGATGTTCATGTCGCACGTCGGGTCCAGCCGGTGCCAGAACTCAAGGTGCTGCGCGCACTCAGCGACGTTCTTAGAGTCCACGCCGCCGATGAAATAGTGCTGGTGAACCATATCGTCGGTCGCCTGGAAATGACGCTCTGCGCGCTTCGCCTGCGCCGTCTGCAACTCCGCAAGTTCAGCCTTAGCCTGCGCCTCGCGCAGCTTAGCCGCCTTGAACGGGGCCTTAAACGGGTCGGTGCTCTTAATCAGAACGTCGTCTGCACCAATGCTCACTTAGTATTGCTCCAATCGCAACTCAGGCCCCGGTCGTAGAACACGCAGAACTTTTCGCCCTTGCGCGTCTTTAGGTAGCCATCCCAATACTGGGCACCAGACTCGGCATCACCGCCGTAGGTCTGCTTATCCTGAATGTTGGAGGCGCAGCCCGACAGCCCGAAAGCTGCCAGGACTGCGACCACCCCTGCGGCTTTACGCCACCGACTCAAGGTCAACCTCTCCCTTATCCAACTGCTTAGTCTCGTGCTCAAGGAACTTCGGCGACTTCGCCTTAAAGACGCGCGGAATCTGGCCCTCGATACGAACGCAGACACCCTCGTCAACCGTCTTACGGTCACTCAACGGCACCGGAGACTCATCGAACTCGCCCGCATCCGGAGCCTCGGCCAACCGAATGTCTAGGTAGTTGTCGGAATACTCACGAATGGCGTATTCCTCACCCTCACCGCTCGGCACCCACCTAAAGCCGGACCACAACTGCGGCACCGTCTTAAGTTCCAGCGTCCGGCAGAAGTCCTTAACGCCTTCCCATGACAGGTCCGCGATAACACCCTTAGGGTTCACGGTCGCCACGCGGTAGACGTAAAGCTCACACTGCCCCGGCGGCAGGTCGTAGGTGTAGCCCCGCTGGATCGGCTCATCCTCGCTAACCCAGCCGATAAGCTCGCCGTAGATCATGAAGTTCTCAGGAATCTTGCCCTCAAGCTTCTCGCCGAACTTCGCCCACAGGTCGGACTTGTAGAAGTGGTTGTTCTCCGACCGGCCCTTAACCACGTTCCGAGAGCCGTACCTGTGCTGGTACTCGGCGTCTGGCGTAGCGATGCGCAGCCACTTGTTAACAACGACCCGCTCAAACCAACCCTTGTCGCGGTTGACCGGGATATTGCCGCCGCGCCAGCTCGTGCCGTGCAACTTCTGCGTCACTACTTCATGCTTAGGGTCACGGAAGTAATGCAGGTTCCGGAACAGATGCTCCGTGTCCAGATGCTTCGGGAACAGCCGCTCATCAACCTGCTTACGCACCTTGGGCTGCCCCTGCGTGGCCTGCTTCTTACCCTTCGCCACATACTTGCGGCAGATCGTGTGGCCGTTCAGCTTGTCGAACGTATCGCCCGGCTTGAGCGTCGACACGTCGTAGCCGGTGTAGGCCAGCGACGACAACGGCATCAGCAGCGCGTCTGACTGGTGCTTACGCAGCCGGAGCGCCTTCACGCGGGCATTCGGCTCTAGGTAGCCGGTCTCGCTGGCGTCCCGGTTCAGCGTGGCCTCACGGAACAGGTTGTTTTCCCGCGCATAGTCGGCGTCAAGCTGAGTCTCGGCCATGAACAACACACGCAGCGCGCCCAGCTCGTAGCCCTCTTTCTGGGTGAGCGCCTGGTAGCCGAACATGGGCACGCCCACCAGGTTGTCGAGACCTTCCAGGAGAAGCCCCTGTGGCAACTTAACGATTGTCGCCGCGTAGTTTGCGCTCTCTGGTGCATCAAAGCTCATCAGTAACCCCGATCTAGCTTCTCGACCCACTTAGTGGCGACAGCCGCCACCTGGATCAGTTCAACGCGAAGCTTTTCCTTGTCGCCTAAGCGAGCTTCATCAACGGCTTCTGCGACTTCCTCTAGGAGGATGTCGGTGTAGGTGCATTTCCCAACCGCAGAACGGCTCTCCGTGACCTGCTTACAGTAGTCGCCGCTTAGGATCGGATAGTCAAGATCGGCAGTGATATCAGGGTGGTTCTGCTCACCCCACTTAGCCTCCTGCCGGGCGCGCTCAGCGGCGATTTCGTCAAGCACACTCACTTAACCCACCGCCCCTCAACACCCCACAAAATCCGGTCGATTACCTTAAGAACCTTGCGCCACGTCACTGCCGCCACCAGCCCTTTCCAAGTTTGTCCTGCAATTGCCGGTAAGTGGCCTCAACCCGCGTGACCTTAGTGCCATTAGGGATAGTGACCATCAAACCGTCTAAGTCGTAAATGGTGTGATTTCCGCCGGGCCGTCGAATCTCGAAATTAAGCCCTCGCACTCGCGCGGCCTTGTCGATCTTTCGCAGCACAACGGAAGTTTTCTCATGAGACATTTCGTATCCTTACGGGCCGGGAGGTAGGGCCAGGGTCACTAGCCCTACCTCCGGAAATTTCGCCTACCAGGCCGGAGCGTCGTTACTCGCGGCAGACTGATAGCCGCCGCCACCGTTCTCCCGACGCTTACGAACGTTCTTCCCGACGAACTCGCCGTCGATTTCAAACACGGACCGCTTCTCGCCCTCGCGGGTCTCAAACGACCGCTGCTTGAGCTTGCCGATCACCACGACCGAATCGCCCTTACGCAGAGCCTCAGCCGCACCCTCGGCCAGCTCGCGCCACACGGTGGCACGGAGGAACAGCGTCTCCCCGTCCACCCACTCATCGCCCTTCTTAACCCGAGGCGTAGAAGCCACCGAGAACTGAGCGACGGCCACGCCCGACTCAAGGAACCGCAATTCCGGATCAGCGGTAAGGTTGCCCTGAATCGTAATTTCAGCGTTTGGCACGTTTCTCCTTTGATTTCATTTCGCAATAATCTTCGTACTGCGCTTTCGTTAAGACGTTCCCGCAATCCGCGTTAGTGCAGTAAATGCGGTCCTCGCCCACCCATCCCCCGAGAGTGGGTAAAGCGCACTCAGGACATGGGACGCGCCTCCGCTCCCACACCCTTTGCAGCCCGATAATCCCGTCAGCCTTTGAATGCACCGAACGGATATCGAGCGCCACGTCTAAGCCGTAGTTAAACGTGATTAGGTCACATACCTCGTACCCCTGCGCGCGCTGAATTACCGCGCGAATCTGGCCGATCAGATCAACGACCGTCAGGTTTAACGGAGCCTTAGGCTCTGCCGACGAACTGACTTTCGACTGCCCCACCGAACCGGGCACGTAGCCCTTATATGTTTCGAGCAAGTCGGAATAAGTCGGGAGTTCATCTAGGCACTTCTGAATGTCCTTAACGCAGCCGTCGCACAGCGGACGGAGCGACACCAACGCCGGGCCGTCCGGAGTGCGACTGACACACCTGCGCCCTGCCCGGCAGCGTTCCGCTAGTCCCATGCGTCGATCAACCCTTCTAGGAATCCATCGAATAGGTCAGCCAGGAACCGCCGCCAGTTCCGGCGCGGCTTACGCCGCCTACGCATCGTGCGGAAACTGGGACAGCCAGCGGATCAGGTCTGCTACCTCAGGGGTATCGTCCCGGTAAGGCACCAAGACGTTAATAACCTCGCCCGGCGTCTCATGCAGCGAATACCAGACAGCATTTGAACAGCCCTGAGCGACCCTTACCGAGTGGTACTCGCCGCCGTTAGCGAACGTGAACGCGTAGTCCAACACGCCACACTTGAGCTTGATACTGGCCTTAAGCCGCATTGCTTTCCTCCTTAAGGATTTCCCGGCGCTCCGCTTCCGTGGTTCCGCCCCAAACGCCTTGCGTGCGGTCGAAATAGTCAGGGTGTGCGCGGTCCCAATCGAGCGCCGCGTCTAGGCACTTCCGTTTAGCCGGGCAGCCGTTGCATACGACGCGGGCCTCCGCGACCTGCTTACGCCCGCCAGCCCCCGCCTTAGGAAAGAACGGGTCGTCGTCAGCGTCGATGACAGTCCCTTTGCAGGCCGCTCCCGGCAGATCAGGAATATCCAGTTCAGGGATAAGCTTGCTGCGCACACCGCTTACATTGGTGACGGGAATGCTGAACGCACTTCCGCGATTAATCGCATTAGCGTGGAACCGCATTTCAACACCTACACGCTGGTTGACTGAATACACTTACGCAGCCTCTCCGTGAATTTCCCACTCGCTCTTACCGACGAACTCGCCGCGCTCCACAGCCAGCGCGTACCGACTGTCCGGCACTAACCCGCCTCGGATTCCGAAGCGCAAGGTTTTGCACATGCCGTATTCCTCACGCATCGCGGCCTCTAGGCACTGCTCCCGCACGTCGCACATGGTGTTGCAGACGCGCTTAGGCGCTTCTGTCGATCCACCCTTAAGCGGGAAGAACATTTCGGGGTCAATGAACTGGCAGGTCGCAAGCTCCCGCCAGTTCGATTCCGGTTTCGCCAACTTCCCAAATCCTTATCTCAATCCGTGGATTTTTCGTATCCGAGTCCGTTACTGCCATCCGTGTCTGTTTGACGTACTTAGAGTTGTCGTCAGGCCAAACGTCAGCCTTCACCAATCCGTCTAAGGCACCCTTAACAAAAGGGCCAAGCGAATCGGAATCGGTAGCGCGCCGAGTGGGCGTGTACCAGAGGAATGACACGACGGACGGACCTAAGTCCTTAATGCCCGCCCGCCGTGCCAGTAGGGCCACCACGTCCCCTACCTCTTGCTTAGCCTTTCGGACCACTGCCCAATGTGCGCGCCGCTGATCGTTGGCGGTCATTGGTGGCCGTTTGAAAGGCGCTACTAGCAGGTGCTCCAAAACCATCCCCCGTTAGGGGAGGGGGAAAGTTAGTTAGATGGGTGCGCAGCACAGACCTCTCCGCTTCGATTCGGGTCTTGGGCCAGGCTTGGGGCGTCATGGGAACCATCCCGCCTTGGGATAGGGTCAACCACCCTTTAACGCACCCATCCAAGTCATTTACTGAAACTCGATGCGCAATTCCTGCACTTCTGCGTTGCAGTCGCGGGTCTGAACAACCCTGTCTAGCCAGTCCAGCCCGGCAACCTCAAGCACACGCTTCTTTGCGTCGTACTTAACGACTGCGTTAGTGCCCGGCACCGGGAACGTCGCCCCGGCTGGCGTGATGCTAATGGTCGCCATCAGGCCCCTCCTCGGAATAAAGCTCATCCACGTAGGTGTCCATCGCCTTGATTGCCCGCGCTAAGACAATGACCACTACGACTGCCACGAACCCGAAGATCACCAGGCCGAGCATTAGAAGTCCCCCGGCTGCACTTGCAGGCACTTAAGGCCCAGCGACCGCCACAGGTTCACAACCTGGTCCCGGTCGTCCAGCACAAAGCGCACGTTGTACTTGCCGCGAATGTTCTGGTCGAACAGGTCGTACTTGACCAGGTAATCCGGCAGCTTGTTACCGTGCTCATCCTTAGCGCCGGTAGGCCGCATGTGCAGCTCGTCGTAAGGAATGGCGTTCTTCCACAACCATTCCTGAGTCGCCACCCGGCACGAGTCGTCCCGGCCCGACACGATCAGCACGTGGACACCGTTCGGACCGCCGTAGTAGTCCACCAGGCCGACCAGCCACCGAATCTGCTCATCAACCACGTCGGTGTGGACCTGCGTGTAGTCGAACGGCGACCGGCCCGCCATGTGCGCCACCGTGCCGTCGATATCAACGATGATGGCCTCCGGCAGACCCTCAATCCACTCGACCGGCTTAGGGTCGAACGACGGGGGAGCCTGAATATTCGGCCAGTTCTTAATCGGGTGACGCTTAGCCATCCGGTTAATCACTTCGGCACCCACCGAGCGCTCGCCAGCCTCGCCGCGCTTAAAGTCCCGCACGATGCAGTACGAAGCGGGAGTGAGCACGTCGACACGCTCGAAATTCGCGCCGTACATGCTCGCCATCTTCGCCCACTTACGCAGATAAGACGGCTCCAAGTGGGTAGCGTCGACCACCACGGAGATACCGGCCTTAAGCAGTGCGCTAACCTGCGCACGCTCAACTACCGTTACCTCATCCTCGCGCTCTTTCACGCCCGAGAAATACGTGCCATGAAGCATGTAGCGCAGATCGTCGCGGCATACAACAACCGCGCCGTTCTCATCAGCGATTTCACGCGCCCTGGTGGACTTACCAGAGCCGGGGTAACCCCGCATCGCCCATAAGGTCGTCATTCCGACCCCCTCTCTTGCTCGCTTTCAAGTACAACACGTGTACTCCGGAAACATGCGAAAGTGTCCGAAAAGTCGGACACCCTCACCTACCTCTGACGCGCTAGAACGTCTCTGACCTGCGCAAACGACTGCCGGCCTAGGAACTTTCCGTTCTCCCACACAGGACGGAGCAAGCTCGCCTTCTCGTCCTCAATCGTGGCGTTCTGCTTGAGCGCCAGATCGCCCCAGATGTTCTCCAACACCGACAACCGGCCCGTAGCGGACTTCTTGGTCCCGTCGTCGGTCACCGGATTCTTGAGCAGGTTGTAACCCTTGCCGTCGACCTCAGCCCACGTCGCTTTCATCGCGGACCCGAACGTGTCGCGGGTGTTGTACTGGTACGTGTACGACCCGACGCCAAACACCACGTTGGACGACGCGTAGCCCAGCTTCTCCATACGCGCAGTGATGCTCGCAGCGCGCTCAACCGTGATTGAGTCGCCGTAAATCACACCGACGTGCGGATCAAGCTCAATGAACCCGGCAGCGTTTTTCTTGCCGCCGAAGTGCTCGTAGAGCAGCCCCAGCACGCCCATCCACTCGTTAGAGGAAACTGGCGCGTCTGTATCGCCACAAATGATCTTCTCTGGATCGCCAGAGTCGGGCCGGATCACCAGCTTGCCGTCCCGCGCCATGATTTCCTTGCGCAGGGTCGGCAAATAAGTATTCAGCACGCGCCAAAGATCGAACGTGTCACTGACAACGCTAACGATGCCGGACGGGTACAGGTCCAGCAGCCGCTTAAACGTCTCAAGCTCCCCGACCGTCTCAATGCCGGTACACATAACCGAATGCTCGGTAGCCGGAACTGACCCCGCCACGTAATCGCCGCCGTAGTAGCGGTCGATCCAATCCAGCGACACCAGCGAGTCCGTACCGGTAAAGCTCAGCAGATGAGCCGCGCCCGACGCCGCCGCGCTCTCATGCGACGACATGCCCCGGTATGAGAAGTCATGGCACTGCCAGTCGACGCCCGCCAGGTCCGCACCGGTCCGCAGAGCCGCGCTCTCAAGCACCCGCCGGTACTGCTTAGCGATGGTCGCGCTCGTGCTGGCCTGCCACACCCCGGCGCTAAGGCCGGTCTCGATGTAGTTGGTCAGCCAGTAGAACGACTCGTGGGTGTTCTCCACCGTGAACGACGGCACCCCGATAGGCACTAGCGTCCCCTCAGGCACCGCGCAGAACCGCAGCGGCAGGAACCCCAGCCCATGCAACTGCCGAATATGGTCCGACCCAATCGAGTGGGCTACATCCGGCCCGAGAATCTGAGCAACGCGCTCCTCGTAAAGCGCTGCAACCTCATTCTCCTTAGCCGCGAAGAACGGTTCGAAAGCCTCCATCAGGTGCTTAGCGATGTAAGCCTGCAACCCGAAATGGACGACCTTATCGACGCCCGGCAGCCGAGACTTGCGGTTGGTGTAATTGGAGTAGACCCGCGTCACGTCGCCGCTAAGCGCGTACTGGTCGACGTGGCCCAGCTTGTACGCGTCCGTCTCGAATAGCGCCGCGACCGGCGCAAATTTCGTGCTCACCCTATCCCCTTAAGGTCAACCATTGCCTGGTGCATGTAGGTAAATGTCGGCACAATCGACGTAGCGACACCCACTCGGTTATGGCCGGGGTGAGAGTCTGTCGTCATAATGCGCCCGTAGTAATTGCGCAGATTGGTAGCGGCCCCAGAGAAGATGCCGTGGGTAACCCACAGGTCGATATTCTCCTTAGGGAGGAACGTGTCATGCGACAGCATTAGGAAAGTGCTACCGCCGTCGCAGATATCGTCAACTACCAGGTACTTCCCACTCTTGGGCAGGTTGGGCACCTTAATTTCGTAAATCTGGCCGGTGTCAAAGTCGCGGTCCTTCTCGGCCACATACAGGTCCAGCCCGTATTCCTTAGCGACCGCCTCGGCCCGATCCCTCGCGCCCTTATCTGGCGCGATGATGCCGTCATACCGCCAGTGCCCCTGGCTCTCTAACGCCCTATTCAGCAGGGGCAGAGGATCAAGCGGACAGATGTTCCTGACCAGCCGGTTAGCGACCGGCGAATGCGGGTCAATGACAATGACGTGCTCCGCATACGCGCAGTTGTTGATCATGTCCGCATACACCCGCAGACCGAACGGCGTCCCCCGGTCCGCGCGGGCAGCCGGAAGGTACGGCAGGAACAACACGAACGCCTGGCCCTGTTGCGCAGCGTGGTCGGCCAGCAACAGCGCGGTTACCAGGTCGTCCGTACTCGCGCCCCGAACGTCCGCAATCCACGTCACGCCCTCCAAGTCCAGAGGCGACAACATGTTCTTAAGGTGCAGCTCCCCGCCGGGGAACTTGAACGGCTCCGCAGCCGCGTTAATGGTGCCTAGTTTCTCCGCATAGACCTTTAGATGAACGGCCACTTGCCCCCCAGCCCTAGAAACTTGGAAATGTTGTAGACCAGGTGTGACTTAGCAAGCTCGTCCACGGTCTCGTCGTCCAGCACTTCCCCTATCGGGTTCTCGTAGTCCTCGTCAGAATTAGTCACGCGGGTAGTCCTCCTCGTCGTCGTAACCGCCCTCGCAGCGCTCACAAGCACCGTGGCGGCATCCATAAGTCGACTGGCCGCAACCTGAACAGCGGTCTCTAACTGGCGTAAACGTGCTCACTCGGGTACCTCCATTGCCCCGCCGCGAATACCTCGATTACCTGTTCACGCTCAGCCCACTTAGCGCACTCGTTAAACACCGGACACTTGTCACACAAGAGCCGCATTTCAACGTGGTCACGCCAGCTAAGCGTTTCGACCCGACCGGTAAAACGGTCGTCGTTATCGCAAACCGCCTCGTCTTGCCAACGCAGCGGCTTACCTTCCATCAGGGCCTTAATATCAACGCTCACGTGATCCTCTGGTAGTGGCCCTCGAAATTCAGAGCCAGATCGCCCATTCGGCCATTCCGGTTCTTACCGATGATCATTTGGATAATGCCGGGATCGTCCTCGTCGTTATGCAACAGGAGAACCACGTCGCTATCCTGCTCAATCGCTCCCGACTCGCGGAGGTCCGCAATAGTCGGCGCACGCGGCTTACCGTCCTTAACGGGACCGCGATTCAACTGCGCACACTGGACCATCGCCACGTTAAGCTCACGCGCCGCAATCTTTAGCGACCGCGACATGTGCGACACCTGCTGCTCGCGCGAAACCTTGCTATCGGACGGCTTAACCAATTGCAGGTAGTCAACGACTACGACGCCCAGGTTTCCGATTGCCCGACAGTGAGCCACGATCTGCTCCGTGGTGATCGTTGCCCGGTCCACGACCTGTAGCGGAATGGCGTCGTTCAGCTTAATGAAATTGTCGATCTTCTCGCGGTCCGTAAGGTCCAAGTCCTTACGCATGATCTTTGAGAAGTCGACGCTCGACCCGGCAGCCATCAACCGCGAAGTAACCTCGTCGGTCGACATTTCCAGCGTGAAGAATGCGGACGGGAAACCCCAAAAGGCTGCATTGCTCGCTAGCTGCAATGCAGCGACACTCTTTCCGACGCCCGGCCTGGCGGCAATGGTGTAGAGCCTGCCGCGCTGTAGCCCACCGTTCAGGCGTGCATTGAGCGCTTCCCAAGGTGTCTTGATATAGCCCTCTGCGGTTGTCTGCCAGTGTTCCCAGGACGCGATCATTTGCCCGAACTCGAGCGCCCGGTCGTCCGGCTCGTGTTCCTGGCGGAAGAACTTCTCACCCTCCCCCATCAGGCAGGCAACGTCGTCGGTCGTCGTGGTCTCGGCGTAGGCCAGTTGCTTAAGCCGGTTGCCCAGCTCAGCCATGCGCCGGAGCTTGGCCTTGTCGAGAACCATCCGCGCGTACGCCTCGGCGTTAGTAGCAGTAGGCGTGTTCTCCATGCAGGTCAGAAGGTACGGTGCCCCGCCGATCCTGCGGAGCTGGCCGCGCGTCTCTAGTTCCTTAGCGACGGTCATTGCGTCGACAGCCTCACCGGCTGCCAGCAGGCCCATCGCCGCCGCAAAGATATCGGCGTGGATCGGACGGTAAAAGTCCTCGACCGTGATTAACGTCGAAAGCGTGTTAAGCGCCTTAGACGACAAGAGCAGCGACCCAATAACGCACTGCTCGGCAGTCTGATCATTAGGTGGCTGTGCCTCAGTCAAGCTGCAACCCTTCCACGGAGTTCATTCAGCCAATCCCGTTTAGCGCGGTCCATCCAAACCCGACGCTCACTCACGTCAAGGCCATCCGGCGGAACGGGAGGCGAGAAGATATATCCGTAAGCCTTAAGCGGCGAAACCTGCCCCGTCTTAAGGCACTCAGTGATCGTGTTCCTAAGTGTGGCCGCGCGCTGCGCCTCTTTCTGCGCCTCACTAACCAAGCTGGGCAGAATGCCCGGCCCGAAGTCCTTAGCGAGCCAGAGGTTAAGCGCACGTTCCAAAATTTCTGGGTCGATACCCTCACGCAGCAGCTCAGCCGTCTTTTTGACTAGCTGTTGCCGGATAGCGAACGGGTGGGATTCCGGAATTACCTTCCGGACCAGCTTGCCCGCCTCGGTGTTCGGCTCAACGTCGTCGTTCCAGTGCTCGTAGTCGTTGAACTGAATGCCGATGAACTCGCCGTCCTTATCGACCCTGCGCCAAAGCCTGGCTTTCACCAGTGCGTTAGCCTCGTCGCGTGTTCCCAGCTCTAGGGCCACATCGCGCGGGACGAACCCGCCGGATCGGTTATCCCGAGTCCACGCGTTGGCTTTGACCCAAAGGCCAAGCGCAGCGTTACCGGCCTGCTTAGCCTTTGGGTGGTCCCAGAACTTCCGGTGGATTTTCCCGAAGTCGCTCATCCCAGCGGGAGGCCCCCGAAGCCGATGCCGCCGGTCGACGGGTCCAGGTGGATACCGCCGCCCAGGTCGATACCGATACCGCCCTTAGGGCTGATAACGAAGCCTGAGCCGGAGTCGCCGGAGCTGGTGCCAGAGTCGGTGCTGATCCCGTTCTCAGCGCTCGGCTGGCACGCGGTCATAGCTAAAGCCGTCCCGAATGCTGCCAGGAGCACCTTGAGGTTTCTCGACATGCTGAATCCCTCCATCGTTGGTTAAGAGAACCCACGTCGACCCCCGCCAAAGCAGGGGAATCTCAGCAGGGTTTTGCCAAGGGCGCACATGCCAGCCCTGCGTTTCCGCTTGGGCTGGGTGGTGCTCAATCCATCCGTGGCAGCCGGTCGTACCGTGACCGCACACCAGGACGCAGTTTTCAGCCGTCCACAAGCCGCCCTGAGAGCGTTTGAGGCGATGGTGAAGGGTGAGGTTGCCCCACCGGGTACATCGCTCACAGAAGCCCTCAGAGCGGACCTTGAGTAGACGGCGGCATTTCGCCTCAGACAAGGGCTAGGACGAACAGGATGAACACGACGGTCCAAACCACCGCCCACACTTGGGAGTCATCCATTACCACTCACCCCTGCCTGCATTCGCATACGCCTGACGCACCGAAGCGCCCACCGAACGAATAGCGTCCAACTTCGAGCTAAGCGCCCGGTTGTTGTCCTTCGCGTACTCGTAAGCGACAGCCCACGCGTCCCGCTCATCTTCGGCGGTCATGACTTCATCAACGATGTTCGCCGCGACCTTTTTCTCAGTCTGCGGACCCTTATGGGCCATGAACGCCCGAGCGTAAGCACGCTTATATGCGCGCTCCGTTTCTAGCTTCTTCTCGTGAGAATCCCGCGCCGTGATAATCCCTGCCGAGATATCGTTAACGGTCGCTAAGATGTCCTGCTCTACGGAGACCGGATTGTACTCACTCAACGTTCCCCCTTACTTGACGAACTCAACCGGCAAAGGAATGCGCAAAGCCAGCGCGATAGCTACGCGGTGGTGCCCATCCCAAACCCGCTTATCGGGGCCAACCGAAACCGGTTTAGTGATTCCACCCGACGAGACAACCTCGTCAAGCAGCGCCAAGGTACGTGCCTGGTCTGCCGTCCAGAGGTATTGCAGCTCGTTAGGCCAGCCGTGGTCGCTATCGCCGGGCTGGTAAATGCCGATGAACGTGTCCGCATCGAACACCTGAGATTTGACATCGCTCAAAGCGCCTGCCTCGGTTCCAGATTCCAGAACCGGCGCGAGTCCCCGTAATCAAGACAGCCCTCGCACACCAGCTTGTGATCGTGCGAACCGACCGCGAACTCAGCCTCCTTAACGAAGCAAAGCTCACACGGAACCACGATGCCCTGTGGAGCGTCGACCAGCTCCACAGGGATACCTGCAATCGTGTTGTTGAACATTAGACGGTGACCGCCCCTGTCTCTAGAAGGTTCGTAAACGCCGTGACCTCTTCGGCAGTGGCGTCCTTAAGCTCCCGACCCTTGTTGTGCTCCGCGAACTTGTTAGCGATGCCGTTCAAGTCCCAGCTCTTAGCGGTCGCCAGCTCACGCAGCTTCGCGCGGGCCGTAGCGGAATCCGCGTTCCCGACCGGCGCGGGAGGCTGCATCCGCGCGGCGGTAGCCGGAGTGGCCCGCTCATGCGACTCAGCGTCAGGGTCCGGATCGTCCGTAGGAATCATCAGCGATTGCAGCAGGAACGTCCGCAGCGCGACCGATTCGGCCTTAGTCATCGACTTATCGCCGGAGTCGGCAGCTTCGCCGTACGCCTTACCGTCGAAGTAGTCACCGGCAGGCCCATACACACGGAAACCCATTTCCACGGTCCGGTTACACATCTGACCGCCCTTAGCGGTCTGGTAACGCTCCGCGTCATGAGCGCGCGCCTGAGGAACAACCGTCACGCCATGCGCGCGCAGCGCCGGGCCAACCGCATTCATTACCGCGTCGATGCCACGGAAATTGAACTTCTGGCCCTGGTTGTACGAATCCTTGCGAATGGACTGCACGTCCCGCATGACGAGGTTCCACGCCTCAAAGACGGTGGGGACCTCGGACTTGTCCCACTGGGGAGCGTTCTTAAGCTCCTCCTCAAGGGACTCGATCTTGGCGTCGGACTCCGCTAGCGCGGTCTCCAACTCAGCTTTGGTTGCGGTCAACTACGCCCCGTTCTTTGCCTTGGCCCACACCACGGACTGACGACCACTCGCCAGCCGCTTACGCGCGCCGGTATCCACCACAAGCCCCTGCCGCACCAGCTCAGACCGACGAGTCCGCAGACCCGAAGGCGACTGAGGCAGCACCGCGCCCCACTTGGACCGGTTGTAAACCCGCGCGATATCCGTATCGGTACCGCCCTTACGCAACCGGCCCAGCGCCTTAAGCACTGCTTTCTGCGACTCCCGCAGATAGTCCTTATCCAGCGACGCGTACGCCGCCAAGCTGGTCTCCCGGCTACCACTGATAACGGTCAAGGCTCAACTCCTTAAGCTCTGAATCCTTAGAATTGAAAACGCGGCGCGTAGCCTCGACTTGCTTACCGAGCATCGCCGCCTGCAAACCCAGCTCAAGGTCAACCCAATAGAACTTGACCTGAGGGTTCTTAGTCATGATTGGGAAATGAACCATCACTCCCCACTTGTCATTGATCTGGTTATGCAGCGGAGTCCGAGTGTTCGTCTCCTGGTCGTAACGCAGACCCGTCCCATAAGCCGCCAACTGGCACGTCACACCCATAGGGCGCTTAGCGTCCCAGCGGCCCGTCTTAAGGTCGCCCACGACGACAAGCTCTTGGTTGTGCTTAACGCCGTCCGGCGTGGTGATCCCCGGCGGCAACGCCATGAGGTAATCGACCGACCCGCACAGTTCCAGCTTGTCGTTAACGATCAGCATTTCCTGATCAATGAACTCGATAGGCTCAACCGCTTTGTCGTACTGCGCGAGCGGGGCCTTAAGGTGCTCCTGAACTACGCGTGGCGTTTCGCCCTTATTGCGAAGCTCACCGAGCTTATGGAACTCAGTGCCAGCGCTAGCAGCAGTGTGCTGACCGGCAGTGTTACGCGCTTGCTCAACAGCAGCTTTAAGCCGCTCTTTGCCGGAGCGGGTGCCGCCGTCGTCTCCCTTGTACCAGGGGTCGGCGTCGTACTCGTTGATAAGCGTTGCGACCTCTGAGCGCGCGGAGGCGTCCAAGAGGATGCCAACGGCTGCCTGACAGGCTGCCCAGTCGATAAGCCCATCTTTGGTGTCGAGACCTTTGCCCGCACCGGACGCCCGGCTATATCCCTTGGCGTCTTTGGAGTACCACCAGCGCTTTTGCTTTCCATCGCGCCCCCTGCCTTCGCGCCATTCCCCCGTTAGCGGACCCTGGAAGTCCGGTGGGTAAACCATCGGACGGTCCCAGTAGTCGCGCTTTACTTGATAATCAGTGATTAATCCTCGCTAACCTTCGGCGGGAACCGGACAAACCCGGCAGCGCGCTTCCACGGCTTGCAGGCCGCGATTCCCTTAACGATTCCCTGAGGGCCGTACTGGTCGACCAGAAGCCAACCATCCAGCGTCTTGACGTACATGTCGAAACATGGACCAGCGCCACAGCCGCAATCAGGTTCGTAATCCTTGCGATAAACAGTGCCGACTTTAGCCATCTTTGTGTTCCTTAACTCCGTAGCTAATCCAACGACCCGGCCCGTAACACAGGTACGAATCGGTAAGCATGATGGTCAGCGACCCCGCCGCACTTTCCTGCGGCAGAGTCTTTGATACAAAGTCGAACTTCTGTCCATCGTTAAGTAGGACGCTGACAAGATTCTTTGACGGCATCACCATGCGTCGATCTTCTGCGTCCAGCCAGTGACCTTGCCCCGGTCGGCGTCCGGACCATTTTCGAGGTAATCCTTAAACCCCCGCTTAACGATCTGGCCACGCGGCTGGGGGCGCGACTTACCGCGCTGAATACGCGACCGGTACGGCCTCACCAGGACGAACGAATCGCCGCTGCCCAAGCCCTCACGGAACCCGCCGAAACGGTGCGCGCGGATAGACCGGCGGTTAGGCACCCGGTAGAACTTCTCCGGCAGCGTCTCGCCCCGCTTCTTAGCCTGCGCCTCTTTGTAGCGAAGAATCGCCTCGCTAACGCTAACCGGCATCCTTAACCTCCAAGACGGTCGGGAACATCGAGAAGAACCCGTTACGCAGCCCGCCAACCTTGAGGTCGTAGGACTTGCCCTCTTCGAGCTTGGCCCACAGGTCGTAGCTGTTCATGTGGCCGACCTCGATAGCGTCCTCAACGTCGAACGCCCCGCACGTGGTGCTAATGCGCTTAGTGCGCTTAGTGGCACCCTCGCTGTCGCTGCCGTACAGCATGTCCTTTGACTGGACCTTGCAGCCGCGCTCCCAGTGCTGATTCTGGGTGGCACACCCGACCAGCGACAACGCGCCGACGAGCATTGCGGCGACGATTCCCTTACGCATTTTTCTTCTCCCCCTTACGGGCTTTCACAAGCTCCGTCTTGCCGGTCCGACCGGCTTTCTTGCGCGCCTCGGCGCTGTAGGTGATCAGCGCGTTTCCGTTGGGCGCGGACATTGGTCCAGGCATGTAAGTCCTCCCTCAAGGCAACAAAAAACCGCCCCCGGTTAGTCAGCTAGACTGGACCGGGAGCGGTATTGCGCGGCGGAACTGGTCACATTTGTTATCTATTCAGTGGAAGATGTTTTAGTTGCTGTTAGTGACCACAGCCGCTTAACTGGACTCCGTTTTTTGCATACGCGCTCTGCCCTTAAGCTACAGCGACACAGGGCCGCTACTGGGACTCGAACCCAGACCTCGCCATTAACAGTGGAAGCGTTGTAATTGCTGTAGGAGTCCACACGTTTTAACTGGACGCATTTCTTTGTTATCCGCAACAGTTTTAATTGCTGTTAGCGTCCACAAGTTTTACGATACCGGGCGGCACCCGGCATTCGGAAACATTAGGAACCGTAAACGTTGATCTGCGAGTACCGCTCGCTATTGATCACGTCATTTACCAGCTCACGAGGCGTCTTACCCTCCACAGCCATGCCGAAAGTCGTAGCCGCCAAGCCAGACACCAGCGTCACGTTCCCGTCAAGGATCGTGGCCGGGAGCTGATCATGGCGCGCGTTGACGTTCCAGAACACAACGTGCGGCAGCTCAAGGCCCGCCCTCTGGAAGTCCAGCTTGGCCGACTCAAACACGCTCAGGTCGGCGCGGTTGAGCGCCTGATTGAACTGCATGTCCGACACGACGTAGAGCGTGGCCGGGACGGTGCCCGACTGCTTACCGGCCCGCAGGATCGCCTTGAACGCCGCCTCCAAGTCCGTCGACCCACACCAGCCAGTCGAGTGCTCGATAGCGTGAAGCTTCTGCTCCAACGTCTTACCGGTCACCTGCACCAGCTCCGGCGTAGAGGCAAACGTCATGAAGTAGCCCTTATACGGCCCTGTGTTGCGCTCTGCGAAGTACAAAGCCAGCGACACAGACACGGACATAGGCCGACCCCACATGGACCCTGAAACGTCCGCCAGAACGATCGCGTCCTGGCCGGGGCGCGTGTAGTCCGGCAGGTTGTTCCAGAGCGTGTTAGCCGCAGCCGCATCGCCGCCCCGCACCATGTCGTACAGCTCGTACGGATACAGGGTCGACGTGTTCACCTTGGCCTCGCCACGGTCAACCGCGTCTAGGAACGCCTGGTACCGCTCACCGTCGTTGCGCCGGAACGCCTTAACGTGCTTACGGTGCGCCTGCGCCGGGAGCTTGCTGTAGTCGACGTTCGCGTAAACGCCCTCCGACATAGCGTGCTCAAGCAGGTCGATACGACCCCGCAGCGCGCTAAGCGTCTGGCGGTACTCACGCTGAGTCAGACCCAGCATTTCGCGGACCTCGATAGCCAACTCCAAGTTGGACCGGCTCTTATCGGACGGCAGCCACTTAGCCAACAGTGACACCTTCTCGCCACGCTCGTAGGCCGCAACGTCGGCGGTCCACTGCGCAGTGATCAGGTCGCGGATCGGCCCCCAATTGACTGGCCCAGCGGCGAACAAGTCGTCCCAACGCCCGTACGTCGGAATGTGCTCAACGACGCGCGACAGCTTGGCTGCCGACAAGGCACCCAGCCGCTTAATGCCCGCGCGGAACACGTCACGCTCCCCCTGGCCCCCGCGCACATCACGCAGATAGAACAGGGTCCGCACCGCAGCCTGCGGGTCAACGCGGAACGCCTTCTCAAACAGATCAGCGCTCGCCTCGGCGCGGTCACGCATAGCGCCCGCCAAACCGAAGTAATCGACCACTGGATCAAGCGACGACTTATGCGCCTTATCGCCGTTCTCCGTGCGAGTCGTGTTGAGCTGGCCGCTTAGGCTCTGCAAAAACGTCGTCATTAGTTCTCCTTAAGGGCAAGTCGTAGTGTCATCGTGTTTCATCACGAATTTCAGCGAGGGTGGGAAACCTGCCGCGCTCCTTACGGAAGTAATGAAGCGCGGACAGGTTCCGCCAAACGAAATTGATCATGCGTCGAGTAGCGCCCTAATGTTCCCGGCCACCTTGAGCGCCTTGTCGTGCTCTACCTCATGCTCCTTAGCGGCGTTCCGCGCCTGCGCCGCGAGCATGTTCTGAAACGAAACCTGCTCGGCCTGGTCGTTGGCGTGCGCCTCAAGCTCCGCGAGCGTGTCGCTCAGCCCCGCCGTGATAGAAGCCACGGACTTAGGGGCGACGAATACGGGCGCAGCCTTTTTGAACAGCGCCATCAGAAGATATTCCCGAAGCTCGCCAGCATCCCATCCAGAATGGGCAGGCCGGTCAGGGTCGCGGGGCCAGCCTTAGCGAAGGCATCCCCGAGAGCGACGACGAGCGGCAGCACGGACTTGAGGGCCGCGTATTCCTGCGCGGTGCCGATGACGATGGTCTCCCGGTCGTCGCTCAGCATCATGTAGTCGCCCGCCTTGATATCGACGGTGCCGTCCTCGTCAACCAGCCGGACGTGCGACAGCGAGCCGTCCGCCTCAAAGTAGGACTTGACGATGGTCCGCTTACCAAGCGTCTCGCCGCTCACCGACGCCAGCAGGGACACGGCGTGCATGTTGCGCCCGGTGACCTTAACGCCGACCGGCAGGTCCGCGCCGGGGATCAATTGCTCGACACCCGGTTGCTTGAACAGGGACTTTTTGGACATGTTTTTCCTTAGGTTTCATGAAAGGGTTTAGGTTGCGCGTGCGTTAATCACCCCTAGATATGCGCGCCCCATCTAGGGAGGGTTAGTTAGGCGAGGAACGCCAATCCGATCAGGACGCCGATAATGACACCAACGCAGATCAGTAGAAAGCGCCTATCGCCCGGTGTAATGCGGCTAAGCATTAGCGACCGGTCGCGCCAACGCCCGCCACAATGGGCGACGGGTACGGGTTCAGGCCACGCGCGATAGCCTCACGCTTGGCGGCGATTTCCTGCGCGTCAAGGTAAGCCTCAACGGACGGGTAACCGCGCACCTCAGCCTGACGCTTAAGCGCCTCCTGCTCAGCCACCTTGGTCTGAGCCTCAGCGGCCTTAACATCCGCGTCAGCCTTAGCCTCCGCAGCCTCAGCGTCAGCAACGCCCTTCGCCTTAGTCGCGTTGGCCTGAGCGATGGCCTGCTGTTCCGCAATGATCGCGGACTTGAGGTTAGGGTCAACCGGGTCAGGCTTCATCACCGTCACCTGAAAGTTGGTGAAGTAGTCGACGCCGTTAGTACGGTCCCGCGACACCTTAGGCAGCGTCTCGCGCAGCGCGTTCTGGAACTCGACGCGCACGGCCTCGTCGTTCCAAATCTTGCGCCACTCATACTTCTGCGCAATCGACACCAACGTGTTCTGCAACGGCTGGCCGACGACGTAATTCAGCAGGTCTTTCCAGCCCTGCGAAGTGGTGCCGTCATCGTTAAGCCAGCCCTGGTACTTGGTACCGAAGTCCCGATGGAACTGCTTAAGCAGCTCACAGTCCGACGTGAGGTCGAACGTCACCGTCACCGGCACCTTAAGCTCAGCCGGAGCCGCCGCATTGGACACGACGACGGTGGCCGGGGCCTCCGAACCTTGCGCGTCCAGAGCGTCGTAGCTGATCTGCCGCGCCGGGTACATGTACGCCTTGAACCCGCCGATGGGATTAAACTCGTTCGTTTCCGGCTTCATGCAGCCCTCGACGGTCGGGTCGGTCGGAATGAACGCGTAGTCCTCCACCTTGACCGCAGTCACGCCAGCCGGGACGGAAGTAGAGCACGCAACAACGGGAAGAACGGCAGCCGCCGCCAGGGCGATAGCCGCCACTTTCTTACGATTCAACGTAAGGGTTCCTTTCTAAAGGGATTTGTTTTTAAGGCACAACAAAGCCCCCACCAACCGGAGTCAGTGGGGGCTTAGTTGGGAAGTGCGGTTAGTAGGTCAGCGAGCCGTCCTCGATACCGGCCTTGAGCTGCGCCTGGTCGGTCTCGTCCAGCGCCTTCCACTCCTTCATGAAAGCGCCAGCCGACGTGAAACCGAAGAACTCCATGATCTTCTTCATTTTGGTGCGATTACCTTTCTTAGAGGGTGACCCTGAGTTACAGGATCGGGGTGACGCGAAGCATGTCGTTAAGGCGCTGGTAATACGCCTCGTCTTGCTCCGACAGGTGGCGCTTAGCGAGCGCCCGCGCATGTTCCCGGCGCTCCTGCCGGGTGAGGTACTGCAACGGGTCGTTAGCTCGCCTGAGGCGACGGTCCAATACGGCGTTTCGCAACCACTGAATCGTCGCCACGATCACCAGGCCGATTACCGCCAGTAGCAGAACTGCTGCTAGTAACCTCACGGTTCTTTAACCTCTCGTCAAGCTCAGGCGCTTTGAACCCGAGCGAGTTAAGTTCCGCCTCCAAACCCCGGCGGATATCCAACTTTTCCCGCGCCTCCTGCGCCGCGCGGAAAGACCTAACGCCGATAAGCCCGGCCAACTCGGAATCAATCTCAGCGATGACTTCGAGAATGTCGTTACGCTCCGCTAGCCGTTCACTCGCCTTCATGGCGCGCCGCCTTAAGGAAGGCCACCCACCAGCGCTTATCGCGGCTGGACATGTCCCGATAGAGAACCTGATTGCTGCGACCACACGCCTCGTTGGCCTTGCGGATAGCGAAGTCGATAGCACCGCCGTACTCCCGGTCCTCCTGTTCAAGGAGGTAGCGCTTAGCTTGGAAGATGTCTGCTAAGCGTTGCGCGCATACCTGACGCTCCCGCTCCAACTCGTCCGGATCGGATGGCAACCAAACGTTGGTCCCCTTGACCGACAAGTTGCCGTCGGGTGAAAGGACAACCTCCCGTGCAAGGTCAGTCATCGTCGTCATCCTGCGTCCCTCCGGTGATGAAATGGGTGTTCTTAGCCATCGTGGTTTCGTCCTTATCCAGGCCACGGCACAACGTGTAACCGCCGCCCTCGTGACGCGCCAAGGACTGATAAGCGCGGTGGTAATGGCCGTGGTAGAACTCCACCGGCTTAACCGTGTCCACGACCTGCTGGATGCGAGCGCGGTGCTCCTCGGCCTTAAGCAAGTCCACCTGCGGAACCCGGCGCTTAAGACCACCGATGTTCAGGTAAATAGCCCTACCGGGCACGATGCCGGGAATGGTGACGTTCGTCGGCGCATCGTGGGCAACGATGATGTCGACCTTGCCGGGCCGCATGGCGTACTCAAGCTGGTCGTCCTGCAACCACTCGCCCGGCCACCAGGTTTCACCCTCCGTCGACCAGCTCCGGTCGACCGAATGAGCGCCACCCAGCGCCATCCACGTATCGCCCCACCACTTCCACCGGAAGCCACGCGGCAAGTGCGTGATGCTTGAGTAAGACATGGTGGTCAGCGGATACGACCCCGGCTTGTTGAACTGGTGCCAAAAGGCGTGGTCCTCGTGATTGCCGTCGACCCACAGAAGGTCAATGCCGGTCGTCTTAAGCTCTTTGTCGACCTCAGCGAGGAACTGGAACGTCCGCTCAATCGGTGCCCACCAGCCGAAGTCGCCAACGTGCAGAATCGTGTCTGCGCCGTTCGCCTTAGCGAAGTGGATCGCCTTGAACGCCCACGGCAGATTGCCGTGCCAGTCCCCGGCCAGCATTAGCTTCTCAGGCTGCCTCAAGTCCGATTGCAGCGTGATCGCCTCCGGCATAGCGTGCCTTTCGTTCGGCCCCCCGACCACACGTCGGAAGGATGCCCTTTTCGGATGCGTATTCGTGAAGGTGAAGCTGGTACTCCTCGGAGTAGGAGGCTCCACATTCCAGCGGGCAAATAAACTGCTTCGCCACTTTCTGAACTCCTCGCAGTCATCACGGTACAGCGCCTGTACCTTTGGTGTCAACTCATTCACGCCAATCCCGCATATTCCAGGGTTCGACGCGCTGCCCATGTTTCGCAGCCTCTGCGCGTTCGTTGCCTGCCGTAATCTTTCGTTTCGACCCGCCAACACAGCCGGGCAAGTTCTTACCCAAAACCACTTCGCCCCGTACCCGCATACGGTCGGAGTTAAAGTGGAACTGGATTCCGCGCCGCTTAGCTAAGGCGCTTAGTGCTCGCGTGAAGTTGACGGGAATGTCGTGGTCGCGCGGACCGCCATGCTCAAGCGCGTCTGACAGCCATTCGTCAAGCTCGCGTTCTTTCTCCCGGCTCACGCTCCGCAGTCGTGGCCCGGTGGGTTCACCCAGATAGATAACCGCCATAGCGCGCCCTTTCGTGGTGATGTGGTGATCGGTGGTTAAGAGAATGGCCGGGAGGGAGCGCAAACAAGGCAGCGCGAACGCCACACCCTTACGTCCCGCGCCCAAGCACTAATGCCCGTTAGTGCCGTGCGCCTCAACCTCCCGGCCCAGTGCGATACCCCAGAATCGAACTGGGATGCTCCGACCCGTAGATAAGGTCACGGACCCCGCCAGAGCGTTTTCATGCGGTCACCCTCAGGTGCCAACCGCGTATCGCTACCCCGCACGTCTCCGGCTGCCTCATATATAGAGGGGACCGGTTCATTGTGCGGACGTACTCATGCTGACTTACTTGCAGGCGAACCACTCTGCCGTCTGGACACTGAACACAGACGCTCCGGCAACGGAGTTACTTCGTATAGGTCAACAGATAGAACTAGGTACTTCTACAATGTGCAGCTGATTTGTTTAGTCAGCCTCAGGTGCTTAGCTGAAATCTAAATGAGAGTCGCGTCGGCCATCGCAATAGCGATAATCCACGAATCCCCGTTATCGGCAGCAGCTTGGACCTTAGCGATCCATAGCCGCTGGTATTCGTTAGGTTCTGCGATGCCCCAATGTAGCCAGGGCAGTTCAGCAAGTGTGTAGGTGTTAAAGAGGGCAATTTCCCATTTGGCGACGGGAAGTCCGAGACGTTCCAAGACGTGACCGAAGAAGCAGCAAGGCTCTCCGTACTCGTAGTAACCCTTACCGGTGTTACGTGCGAGTGGATTCAACATTGCGACCTTTCGCGCTTCGTTGATCACGTCTCGGAACTTTCTCATCCCCTCCCCCTCTACTAATAACTCTACGTAGTTTTCGGGGGATATGGAAACAATAGAACCGAGTTTCTGTACGGGCGCTGTACTCATGCGTGCCACGCCGCGAACAGATCATTAAGGACGATGGCACCCAGCAGGATCAGCGCCGCCAGAGACAGCGCGGCCAGCAGGTTATCCCTAACGGCCTTCTCGGACATAGACGCCTTTACCCTCCGCGTAACGGATAGCGGCGAGGAATGCAGCCTCAACGTCCGCCCACTTTCGGCCATGTGCATCGTTGAAACGAATGACGACGGACATATCGGGCATGTCTGCCGGGTATGGATGCCCACCTTTGCGGGTTCGGATTGCGTAGGCGAGGTACTTAACGCCGGGCGAGTCCGTGGGGAACGCATAGCCGAATGCCCCAAGAGCACAGCACTGGCCTGTTGTGACATCGTGAAACTTTCCACGGTTCCATCCGTCCTTTCTTAGCCGCTCTAACGCGGCCTTAAGTTCTTCGACAGCTTCGGTATCGGGTTCGATGCGGGTTCTAGTCACTGGTCAAGCTCCCAAGGCAGGTCGTTAGCGAAACGCTCAAGCTCTTTCACCGGGAACAGCACCTTTGAGCCGTGCTTCTTCGCCAGCAGCTTTCCGGCCAAGCGCAGCCGGTCAATCTCAGGAACGGATAGGGACAGCATTCGTGCGGCTTCTGGGCGAGTGACAAGCAATCTGTCAGGTTCATCGGACAGAAGCGGTGTGGCGGCAGTCATCCGGCTAGCCGGACAGTTTTGCGCCGCCCGGTCCCGCTACCCGGCTCCGTGACAATGCGGTTCAACGGGACGCGGAAGTGTCCGGCCATCTTCGCCAGCATCGTCATACTCGGCTCACCGGACCAGTCGTCATCGAACGTGCGGTACACGGTGGAACGCGCTACACCCAGCGTGTTTGCAAGCTCGGTGCGCGTCAGAATGTCGTGGTTATGCAGGAGATTCTGCACGGCGTCGGGAATCCAGCGAATTGTGTGGGCTGAGGTTTGGGAGGTTGTCGGCGTCACGGTTTGAACCATACACAGTCCGGTCCGATCCGGAAGTGTTTTGTCCGACGAATCGGACAAAATTACAGCCGTGTAAGACCGTCTTTGCTGGTCAGCCGGGTTGACACTTGTCCCGTAAGTCGGACAAGATGATCGGCATGTCGGCCAGAGATGAAGACAATGACCTGATCGTTGTAGTGAGCTACCTGCTTAAACGGCAGGTGCGTATGCAAGAGGCGCTGAGCGCGCTGGGCATGTCCCGTTCCACCTATTACGAGCAGCGGGACAAGGGCGTGCTCAACAGCATTCCCAACCTCATGGCGGTCGCTGAGCACTTCGGCCTAGACAAGGTTGATCTGTTGGTGCGCTTCGGCCACCTGTCCAAGACGGACCTGATCGACTTTCTAGAGCGGGAGGGTGAAGTCATAGCCGACGTGAGCGATGCGACGTTGGACCCTCCGGTGCTAACGACAGTGAGGAGACGGACCAGAAGCCGACTTAGCCGCCCCCAGGCACGCACCGATATTCCGCCTCTGTAATGCGTGTTTTACGGGAGTTTGCCGGGAGGGAAAACGGCCATTGACGGCCGGGTAACAGGGCAGTACATTCCCTGTAACGGCCTGAGCCACAAGCCGTTTCCACCCTCCCAAGGACGTGAGTCCAGGCCCTCCCGTAAAGGCACGACCCTATGCTCGAACAGTTCCACCTTGCCAATGAACTGACCCCCCTCGTGGACCACGCGCTCATGTGGACTCTCGTAGGCGCAGGAATCGCCAACCAGGTATTACGACGACAAACCTGGCGAGTGCGCTGGGAGGTAGGCACAACTGCCAGCGCCGCACTCACGCTAACCGCGCTGATCTTGCTTTCCCCCTGGCTCGGGGTGCTTAATCCGTTGGCCCCCAACACATTTACGTATAGCTATCTCCCCGCACAGTTCCTCATCGGGCACATCGCCCTAATCTGCGCCCACGCAGTCTTTTTGAGTGACCTCATTTCACGCATGACGTGGACCCGCCGCTACAAGGTCGCGCGACTCAATGCCCATGTCAGCCTGCCGCTCACGGTGGTCTTACCAACAGTCGTCGGACTATGGCTCACCGGCAGTCACGCAGTAATTACGCCGCTCGTGGCCGTGATCTACGTCTGGCTCCTCGCCAATACGTATTGGTTGTTCTGGTGCATCCGCACGAGCGACCCACGTACCCCGCTAATCGTGAACCTCTACCTGATCGCTACCGGCATCGCGCTCACTGCGCCCGTCCTGTCGACCATCGGGTTAGCTGAGGGGCGTTGGCCGTGGCGAATCACCGTCGTTGCCGCGATTGTCGGATATGCCACCATGAGCCTTTCGTGGACCCGCAAGCAGCGTCACCTTAAGGCCCATGTGTGGAAGCGCATCCGCGCCCAGAAGCCGCTTAAGCGCAAGACCCGGAAGGCACCCGCGCCTAAGCAGCTCGACGGCGCAGTCTAACCAGGCAGGAGGGCGTCGAAAGCATTGCTGACGGCGCTCTTACCCAGCTCCAAACTGACCCGCTGATACTCCCGCGTCTGCAAGATCGACGTGTGCCCCAAAATCTGCTGAATAACCCTAGCGTCGATACCCGACTCTAAGAGCATCGTCGCCGCCGTATTCCGCGCCTCATGCAGCACCACTTGCCGGGGCAACTTCTCAATCCCGGCGGCAGCCATCAACATGTTCCACTGCTCGTTGTCGTCCTCTTGGCTTAACGGCCTGCCGTCACGGTGATGCCACACCAGCCCATACGGGTTCGGGTCGGTATCTAGCCGGGAATGCACCTTAAGCGACTCAGCGAGCAGTGGTGCCATCGGCACAATCCGCTCCCCTGCGTACGTCTTAGGCCGCGTCCAGAACAGCGACCGGTGGCAGGGCCGGAACTCAAAGCCGGGCGGCGGAACAAACCTCCGCTCAGGGCAATACCCAACCCGCACCTTGCCGCACGGATACTCACCGTCCTTAGGCTCCCCGCAGCCATGCTCATACGAAAGCCGCTGCAACTGCCACGAGATATCCAGCACGCCGTTCTTAATGTCGACCCGATCCCACTCCAAACCGATCAGCTCGGCCTGACGCGCGCCGGTCATGAACGCCGCCGCCCACCGGGACGCGAGCTTAGGTCGCTTCGGGGCGTCCTCGTCGTCCCGCTTAGCCGCCGTCCGCAGAATGTGGACCGCCGCGTTCTTCTCGAATGCGCCGCGCTGCTGCTTCCGGTGCTTCGGCTTCTTGATCGCATCGCACACGTTGCGCGGAATCACGGACTCGTTGACCGCCTGCTTGAGTGCGTTGTTTAGCGCCTGATACGCCTTCTCAGCGTTCCGCGTCGAACCCTTGGCGTCTCCGGCCCCGTCCTGTAGCGCGGAGAGCGTAGAGCGGACCTGAGCGACCGTCAGCCGGTCCAGCCGGACATGGCCGATATGCGGCTTGAGGTACAGCCGAACAGTGCTCTCGTAACTCGTGTACGACTTCGGGCGAACCTCACGCTTCTTAACGGTCAGCCAGTAGTCCAGCCACTCGCCCACCGTTCGCACCTTCCCCGGCGTGGTTCCGACCTTCCCGGCGAGCACGTCGGCGCGCAGTTTATTGAGCTTGGCAGCGGCCACCGCTTTGCTCTTGCTGGCTACTCGCTTCTGCTTCTTTTTGCCGTCAGGACCGGTCACCCAGACGATGCCGACATGCAGCCCGTTGGCGTCCTCGTACAGCCCTCCATCGCCCTTCGCGCGCCTCTTATTTTTGGCTGGCTCGTCGGCCATGTTTCGCCCCTCTCGCGGTGCCTAGGTATCAACTACAGGTATCAACTACGGGTGAGTCATCATGAGTCCTCTAGGGACTCTAAACTCGCCTTAGCTGCATGTTTGACACCATACACCCACGTGTGCGGGGGGTGTATCTACGGGCTTTTAATCCGCAGGTCGTAGGTTCGAGCCCTACTGGGGGCACTGGTCAAGGCCGGTACCTGGAGTTTCCCGTACCCGATCCCCGCCGCACGGCGCATCGGATGCCCACACTCAGCGAGACCCAACATCTTCCCGGATGTTGGGTCTTCGCTTTTCGTGCCCAGATAGCCCCTGTCGCCAAGCCCTTCCCCTATCGATCAATAGGCCCTATCATTCGATAGGCTGGTGTGGCTTACGCCACTCCGGAAGCCCACATGGACTGCGGTCACACACGACCGATATTGCAGGACCCACGCCGTCGTCGGCGGCGCGTTGGACACTCACGAGAGGAGTTGCGGGTACCTTGCGCACCCCTGCCGAATCCCCCGACGCCACCCGTGCGTCGTTCACAGGAGCCATCGCGGCCCCGCACACCCTTGCCACCGAGGCGGGCCTGAACGCGTTCCGTGACGGCGGCACGGCGATCGATGCGGCCATCGCCGCCGCGGCCGTGCTCACAGTGGTCTACCCACACAATGTGGCGCTTGGCAGCGATCTGATCGCCCTGGTGCGTGAGCCCAACGGAGAGGTGCACTGCGTCAACTCGTCAGGATGGGCACCGCTCGATACCGATGCGGCAACACTGCGCTCGAGGTTCGGCCGTGCCCTGCCGGCTCGTGACGTACATACGGTGACCGTCCCCGGCGGCGTACGCGGGTGGGAAGCTCTCCGCAACCATGGATCTCGGCTCTCCTGGTCCGACACCCTCGCGGCGGCAGAGGTGGCCGCCGCAGCAGGAGTGCCCCTCGCCCCGTCCGCGGCATGGCATCTACTTCATCCCGAAAACGCCGATCTGCACGGCACAACCGACTTCGACCGGGTATTCCGCCCCGATGGGCAATGCCGCCGGGCCGGGGATGTCCTGCGGCAACCCGAACTCGCCGCGAGCTTCTCACGCCTGCGCGCCGGGGGCCCTGACGAGTTCTACGCGGGCGACCTTGCCGCGAGCTCCATCGCCTACCTGCGATCACGCGGATCCCAGCTCGTTTCAGACGACTTCGCGGACTTCCGTCCCGAGATCACCGCACCACTGGAGACCACCTTCGGAGACCTCACCGTCCTGACCAGCCCGCCGAACACCCACGGTTTCATCCTGCTGCGCGTCCTTCGAGCGGTGGAGCAACTGGGTCTCGCCGACCCACTGGGCGCGGACTTCGGCACCGTCATGCGACTGTTCCATCGCGCCAACCGGCTTCGCGATGATTTGCTGGCCGATCCACGCCAGGCCAGCGTCGACGCCAACGCCCTGGTGGGCGACGACCTCACGTCGTTCGCACCGGTCGGCCACGCCCGCGATTCGGCCCTCGTCCCGAACGGTGACACCGTGGGCGTATCGGCGATGGACAGCGACGGCTATGCGGTGTCGTTGATCCAGAGCGTCTTCTACGCGTTCGGGTCAGGATTGATCGACCCGGAGACCGGAATCTTGTTCCACAACCGAGGGACGAGCTTCTCGCTCGACGAGCACGCCCCCAACGTGATTGCCCCGCGTAAGCGACCCGCCCACACGTTGATGCCGGCGATGACGTTGAAGGACGGCTCCGTTCGGCACATCCTGTCCACGATGGGGGGACAAGGCCAGCCGCAGATCCTCGCGCAGATTCTTCTGCACGCCACGCGCGGCGCTACGGCGCAGTCCGCAGTCGCCGCGCCACGCGGCATCGTCGGGCCGCAATCTGACGGCGCCACAGACGATTTGGTGTCCTTCGAATCAGACTCGTCATACACCACCCGGGAGGCGCTGGTCGGCAGCGGGCTCTTCCTGCTGGAGGTGCCGCCGAAAACCGAGTCGCTCGGTCAAGCCAACGTCGTCTTCGCGGAGTCCGACGGCCGTATGTCCGCAGCCTCTGATCCCCGATCAGACGGTTCGGCCGCCGTCGCCCACTACCCGCGCACCATCAGCCCCAACAGCTAGCCGCCTCGAAGCCCAAGGAGCAGGAAAGAATGCAGAGCACAGCAACGACAGCCTCGATCTCCAGCGAGGAGTATGAACGGCGAATTGCCAACCTGCGCACTCAACTCGCCGCCGATGACATCGACGCCGTCGTCATCTGGGCTCGCGGCGGCGGAACGGTGGAGCGCTTCGCGAACGTTCAGTATCTCTGCGGCCACTACCCGTTCTTCCCGATCATCCGCGACGTCCCGGGCGCGTGGGCGGATCGCGGGTATGCAGCGCTCGTCGTCACCCACGACAATGCGGTGCTGTGCTCGGATGACCGCTTCTCCGAGCCCCGTGCGGTGACCGACCACCTCACACTCGACGTCGGCAATGGGGAAACCCTCGGCGATCTGATCGCCAATGTCCTCGCCGGCAAGCGCCGCCGAGTCGCGGTGTGCGGCACCGACACGATGACCGCACGCCAATTCGGCCACCTGGAGAAGGCCGTCGCGCCCGTCTGCGACGCTGAACTCGTCATCGTCGACGATCTGGTCGAACGGCTGCGGTCGATCAAATCTCCCGCCGAGATCGCTCTTCTCGAGCACGCCGGACGGATCGCCGACGCGTCGTTTCGGACCGCGCTCGACGTACTGCGGGCGGGTGCCCGGGAAGCTGATGTCGTCGCGGCTCTCGTCGCCGAGGCGACCCGCAGTGACGCCGTGGTTGCGAACGCCTTCGTCGCTACGTTCGGCGAAGATACCGACGGCCTCCCTGACGGCGCACCCACCTGGTCGCAGCGCGTGTTGCGGCCAGGTGATCTGTTCACCGTCGACTTCAGTGGCGCCTACCGCGGGTATTTCTTCGACCTCGCGCGCAGCCGCGTCATCGACCACGCACCCACCGATGCCCAGGCGAGCGCGTTCGCGCTCGCCCAGGACTCTGTGAACGCCGCCGTTGCCGCGGCAGTTCCTGGCGCCACGGTTTCCGATGTCGCCAAGGCCGCCGACGACCTGCTGCGGGCCCAGGATTACGACTTTGCCGCGGCAGAGTTCCAGGCCGGCGGCCACGGTCTGGGGCTCGGGTTCGAGGCCCCGTGGATCCGCGCGGGCGACCCTCGACCGATCGAGGTCGGGATGACACTTGCCTTGGAGCGCTTCGTCATTCGCGAAGGCACCGGCGCAACCTTCGAACGCAACATCGTGGTGACCGAGGACGGCCCCCGCGATTTGCACCCCGTCATCGACATCTGGTCCGAAAACTGATCCGTCACCTCGCGACAAGGGAATCGTCCATGTTGACAAACGCTCGCTCCGCCGTCACGGCGACCGCGCTGGTCGTCGCCATCACCGCGGCCATGACCGGCTGTTCCGGCGACCGGCCACCCGCCGGTAATGCACGCAACGGCGAAGGCACGGTCGAGACCGCCTTCACCACGGCCCCGGCCAAGGGCCCGATCGATCACTTCACCTGGAATCTGGCCAACGGCGAGCCCGCCTCACTGGACTGGATCCTGGCCTACTCGGACTCCGAGAACGCGACGCTGGCCAACATGTGCGAGAGCCTCATGGTCCAGAACGAGGACATGACGCTGTCCCCGGGCCTGGCCGAACGAATCGACCGACCGGATGACAAGACGATGGTGATCACCATCCGCGACGGCGTGAAGTTCTGGAACGGCGCCCCCATGACGACCGAGGATGTGGTGTTCAGCCTGTCCCGGAACCTTGACCCGAAGGCCGGATCCTATTGGGCCTCTCCGTTTTACGACCGCGTAGATTCGATCCAGGCCACCGGCGACCGTCAGGTCACCGTTCGGTTCAAACAGCCCGATGCCATCTTCGAGCGAATGCTGTCCACCGCGGCGGGCGTAATCGGCAACAAGCAGTTCGTGGAGCACGCGGGTTCGGCCTACGGGACCGCAAGCGGCGGCATCATGTGCACCGGGCCGTTGCGCTTCGACAGTTGGAAGCCCGGCAAGACCATCGAGATGACGAAGAACCCCGACTACTGGAACGCCGCCAACGCCGCCAAGGCCGACCGCGCGGCTCTCACGTTCGTCACCGACGAGGCGACCATCACCAGCAGCCTGTTGTCCGGAGACATCGACGGAACGCACCGCACACCGCTTTCGGCCATGGAACCGCTGCGCTCGTCCGGCAAGGGCAAGTTCTACCTCGGTGCCGGCACCGACTGGCTGGCCATCCGCCCCACGGAACGCCCAGGGCCCATGCAGAACAAGGATGTTCGGCACGCACTGAGCATGGCGTTGGATAGGCAGGGCATCGTCAACGGGGTGTACCACGGCACCGCCGAGGCATCGTTGACCCCGATCCAATCCGGCGCCTGGGGCTACAGCCGTCCGATTTTCGAAGCGGCAGCAGCCCAGTACGCCAACCCCGCCCGTGACGTCGAGGGTGCCAAGAAGCTCACCGCCGATGGCGGGCACACCGGACAGAGCATCTCGGTGGCCTACCCCGCCGAACTGGAAGCGGAAACCAAGACCGCACAACTGCTCGCGGACGCCGGCCGCGAAATCGGGATCGACGTCAAAGTCGTTCCGCTGCCCGTCACGAGTTTCACCAACCTCTACTTCGACAAGGCCGCCCGCGCCGCCTATGACGCATTCATCGTGGGCGAATACGGTGCCGGTGTCGCCGAACCGTTGGTGAGCCTGAGCGAGTTCACCCCGCTGAGCGCATACAACTACGGCGCGCTCAACGCTCCTGGGCTCACCGACAACGTGCGCGCGGCCTATGAGACGTTCGACAATGACGAGCGGGCTCGCAAGCTCGTCGCGGCACAGGCAGCCGCCGTCGACGAAGTAGCCATGATCAACGTCGCCAATCCCAGGATTCCGATGTACATGAACAACCGGATCACCGGCGCGACACCGTCTATCGCGTTCCTGTACTTCCCGTGGGCAGCGAAGGTGGGAGCCGCATGAGCCTACTGACGATATGCCGGCGAGGTCCGGCGTGATCCGCTTCATCTCGATCCGGCTGGCCGAAGGCGCAGTGACACTGTTGCTGTCGTCGTTGCTGATCTTCGGCGCGTTGTATCTGGCGCCAGGCGATCCGCTCGGCTACCTGATCGGCAATCGGACGCTGGCTCCCGAGGCGATCGCAGCGTTGCGTGAGCACTACCATCTCGACGATCCGTTCCTGACCCGCTGGTTCAGCTGGCTCGGCGACGTGTTGTCCGGCCGGTTCGGGCAATCGATCACCTATCGCGACGACGTGGCCAACCTGCTCGGCCCTCGGCTCATCACCACGACGAGCCTGGTGGCGTACGCGATGGTCGTCATCGTCGTGGTGGGCGTCGGCCTGGGAATCGTAGCCGCGCTGGCGCGCCGCACTGTCAGCGACGCGATCCTGGGCCTGACGTCGGTGGGGGTGGCCGTGCCGAGTTTCGTTGCGGCAGCTGTGCTCATCTTCATTTTCTCGGTCACCCTGCGGTGGTTTCCCACTTTCGGCTCGGGCGAAGGCGTGGTCGATCGTCTCCACCACCTGACGCTTCCCGTGCTGGCGTTGACGCTGGCCTCGGGGTCTTACGTCATCCGGGTGACTCGGGCGGCGCTGCGCGAAGAGGCGGCACGTGACCATGTGCGCGCGGCCGTCGCACGTGGGCTGCCGCGGCGCACGGTTGTCACCAAACACATTCTGCGCAATGGGCTTACCCCGGTGGCCACGGTCGTGGGCCTGACGATGACCAGCCTCATCGTCGGTTCGGTGGTCATCGAACGCGCCTTTGCCCTCGACGGAATCGGGTCACTGCTCACCGAGGCCGTCGCCAAGAAGGACTTCGCTGTGGTTCAGGCTGTCTCGCTCGTACTGATCACGGTGATCGTCGTCGTGGTACTGGCCGTCGACATCCTCCAGGTCCTGATCGACCCCAGGGTGCGCAACCGATTTGGAATCGACGCATGACCGCCGTCCTGCTCGAGTCGTTGCGCCGCCGCAGGACTCCAGGCAACCGGCGGGAGAGCCTGGGCACGCTGGGAATCGTTGCGGCCGTTGTCGTCGCCGTCGCTGCGGTCATCGCGTTGTGTGCACCGTGGGTGGCACCGATGGACCCCACGGCAGTCGATTTCGCCAACACCTATCGGCCGAGCGGAGCGGGTGCGCTCCTGGGCACCGACGGCTCGGGGCGCGACATCCTGAGCCGCTTGATCCAAGGCGCCCGGACCAGCCTGCTGGGGCCGACGATCGTGGTGCTGATCTCAGCGTCACTCGGAACGGCTCTCGCGTTGACGGCCGCCATGAGCGGCGGATGGGCCGACCGCGTGCTCAGCAGACTGTTCGACGTCGGATTCGCCTTCCCAGGTCTGCTGCTGGCCATCCTGGCGGTGTCGGTGCTGAGGCCGGGATTCACGACGGCCGTTCTGGCGCTTTCGGTTTCCTACGTCCCGTTCGTGGCCCGCATCGTGCGCAGCGTCGCGATCGGAGAACTGACGCTGCCCTACGTGGCCGCACTGGTAACACTCGGACAGTCTCGATGGCGCATCGCGACTCGGCACCTGCTGCCTGCGGTTCTTCCCACTGCTCTGGCCCAGTCCACCATCTGCTTCGGCTACGCCCTGGTCGATCTCGCCGCGCTGTCCTACCTCGGTCTCGGGGTTCAACCACCCGATTCCGACTGGGGTCTGATGGTCGCCGAGGGACAGCGCGGACTCATCCAGGGTTACTGGGAGGAGGCGCTTTTCGCCGGCGCCGCCCTCGTCGTCATCGTGACGTGCGTGTCGCTGCTGGGCGACCGGATCGCCGACCGCGTCAGCCTGAACGGAGAACGCCGATGAGCTACCTCCTGGAGGTCGATCGCCTCGCCGTGACCATGCCGGACGGGACCCGCGCCATCGACGATGTGTCGTTCACCGTCGATCGAGGCGAGATCGTCGGCTTCATCGGCGAATCCGGATCTGGAAAGAGCACCACCGCCAACGCGATTGCGCGGCTGCTACCCGAGGGTGCGACGGTCACCGGGCGGATCATGTTCGACGGCCGCGATGTGCTCGCCCTCGGCACCCGCGAACTCAACCGATTCCGCGATGTCGACCTCGGCATGGTGTTCCAGGATCCCCGCGCCGCGGTCAACCCGGTGGCCCGTGTCGGCGAATACGTCACCGAGGCGCTGCGCGTGAACCGCCGGATGTCGCGGGCGGCAGCGCGGGCGCGTGCGATCGAATTGTTCACCGAGGTGGGCATTCCCGAGCCTGATCGCCGGCTCGACGAGTACCCGCATCAGTTCTCCGGAGGCATGCTGCAGCGCGCGGTGATCGCGGCGGCGTTGTCCACCGATCCACGGTTGCTGCTGGCCGACGAAGCCACGACGGCACTGGACGTGACCCGACAGGCTGAGGTCGCGGCGATCCTGCGAAAGGCGTGCCACGATCGCGATCTGGGATTGGTGTTCATCACGCACGACCTTGAACTGGCCGGCGCCCTGTGCGACCGCGTATGCGTCATGTACCGCGGACGTATCGTCGAGCAGGTCGAGGCCGATCGACTTCACACCGACGCCACCCACCCCTACACGATCGCGTTGCTGCGCTCACGGCCGTCGGTCGACGAACGCTCACAACGGCTTCCGGTCATCACTGCCGCCGACCGTGAAACCTTCGAATCCGCACTGGAGGAAACCTCCCCATGACCGAAGGCGTTGAACCCCTGGCACTCATCGAGGTGACCGACGTATCGCGGATCTTCAGCCGTCGCGGCGTCGACACCCGCGCCCTCGACTCTGTCTCCTGCCAGATGACCGCGGGCCGCGATCTCGGCATTGTCGGTGAATCCGGTTCCGGGAAGACCACTCTGGCACGAATCATCATGGGTCTGGAAACGGCGACCGCTGGGACGGTACGTGTCCTGGGCGAAGACCTGACCCGCCCCGCGCGCCGACAACGCGAGCGACTGCGGCGCGCCCGGCTGGTGCAGATGGTCTATCAGGACCCGTACGGCTCGCTCGACCCGCGCTCGACCGTGCGCGCCTGCCTCGACGAGGTACTGCGCCTGCATCCCCCAGCCGACGGAGCATCCCGGTCTGACCGGATCAGCAGACTCGCCGACCTGGTGGGACTGTCGGCCACGCAGCTGGACCGCACACCGCGGGAACTCTCCGGCGGTCAGTGCCAGCGGGTCGCGATCGCCCGTGCGCTGGCGGTCGAGCCTCGGATCATCGTCCTCGACGAAGCCGTTGCAGCACTGGATATCTCGATTCAGGCGCAGATCCTCAACCTGCTCGCCGACCTGCGCGACGAGCTCGGTACGGCCTACCTGCTGATCTCGCACGACCTCGGTGTCGTCCGTCAGCTGACTGACGACGTCGTCGTCATGCATCGCGGCCGTATCGTCGAATCGGGAAGCACCGAACAGGTTCTGAGCAATCCGCGGCAGGCTTACACCCAGCGACTCAAGGCCAGCATACCCAGCGAGCGGTGGCGTGAGCCCGGGGTACTGGAACTGCTCGGAGCCGGGGACTGAAATGGGCGGCGCTAGACAAGCGCCGACGTCCGCTCCCAATAGCGGTGCCCCACCAGCGCGGTCACGAGTGTGACGACCGCCGCCACATACACCGGAACGCTGATGTGCAACTTCATCATCAGGCCACCGAAGAGCGCACCGGCGAAAATCGCCACCACAGCCCACAGCCGCCGGTGGGTGAACCAGACCAACCCACCCTTGAACAGGGTCTCGCTGGCGTATGAAGTGAGGGTCGACGTCACCACCACCGTGGTCATGTCGATCACCGCGAGGAACCGCGCGGTCGACGCCTGGGCTCCCATGACGACGGCGATGGTCGCCGCCGCGGCGATACCGGCCAGCGACTGCCCAGGCATGGGTACTCGCAGCAGAACGGTCGCGACCACCGCGAGCACTACGGCGTTGACACAGACGATCGCCGTGATGACGCCGCTCCATCCGCGGTCGCGGCCGCGGATGAACCTCCCGACGATGGCCGCCCCCAGCACGTAGCCGATCAGCGCGATCAGCGGCCCAGCGACCGGCAGGCCCTCCTCAGCGGCGATGCCCATGCCGAGGATGACGATGTTGCCCGTCATATTGCCGGTGAAGACGCGGTCCAGGCCCAGGTAGCCGACAGCGTCGAGGGCACCGGTCACCACGGTCAGCGTCATCATCAGCCACAGGTGCAGATGGCGATGCACAAACGGTCGCGAATTCGCCTGCTTCAAAGTCATTTCGCCACGCACCGGATCGCGCGGTGGCGGGCGTACCGCCCCGCGACGGCCGGGCCGTCGGCACGGAATGCGCCCATCGCCGCTTCCGTCGCCAAGCTGCGCGATGTCGCGATGACACCGAAGAATGCGGATGACCCGTCGGATATGGGCACGGCTGAACTATCCCCTCGTGCGGAATTACGTCTATCGAACGATAGGCCACTATCGGTCGATAGGGAACTCCAAGGGCGGGATCTTGTCCCCTACGGTCGGCTAATTCGCCTTGGCCAGCTCGAGATCACGGAGTCGAACAGCGGTCGCTTCTCGGATATCTGCCAACCGCGACTGGTCGACGAGCAGCGAGCGCACGACGAAATCGGCCGCCTGCAGCGGACGTTCGTGACGCATCTGCCCGGACGGACCCCCCTGCTCGCGCAAAGTCTCGAACAGCACGCCGTTGATGGCCCTCAGCACGAAACTCGGTTCAAACGCCACGAATTCATGTGCCCGGCGGCCACCATCGATCACGCGCTCGACCTGATCGTGAAACAGCGCAATGCCTTCACGTTCGGCCTCGAAGTCGTCCAGGGCGAGTACGGCGTCCTGGTACAACCCACGGGCGTCGAACGGTTGCAACAGGATCTCACGCACGTCGCACGCTATGGCGAGGTGCAGCTTCTCAGCCCAACTCGATTGCTCGTTCAGCCGCTGGTTCATCCGGTCGATCGACGGACCGAGATCGAGTTCGATCAAGGCGCGGAAGATCTCATGCTTGGCCTGAAAGTGGTGGAACAGCGAGGGCTGCCGGATCTGGACAGCCTCGGCGATGTCGCGCGTCGAGGTACCGAAGTATCCGCGTTGAGCGAACAGTATCGACGCCGCCAGTAGGATCCGGCCGCGCGTCGAGGACCAATCGACCGCCTTTGACTCCGTGCCCTGCCCGTATTTCACCTGTCAACTGTGACACACAGCTCCCCAGTGCCGACCTCCCCGGGAAAGTCGGTACCCGTCACCGACGCTCATCGCGCCGATCGAATTCTCCGCTCGTCAGCAAAGTGGCGCCCGCGCATCACGCACTCCGCGCACCCCCGGTTTACGCGCTCCGCGCGGTCGCGATCTCGTCGGCCAGCGGTGCGATCGCGGCGATGATCTGCCCCACGGTCGACTCGGGCACCCCGGCCTCGGCGAGGCTGCCTCCCAGGTGGCCGGCCACAAGGTTGAAATGGTGCATGGTGATGCCACGGCCCTGGTGGACCTGACGCATCGCTGCGCCGCTGTACTCCACGGGTCCACCCAATGCGGCGGCGAAGAACTCCACCTGCCTGCCCTTGAGCCGGCCCATGTTGGTTCCGGTGAAAAACCCGGACAACTGGTCGTCCGCCAGCACCCGCCGGTAGAAGTCGTCGACGACGGTCTCGAGTGCCTCGGCCCCGCCGATCTGGTCATAGATGGTCGTCATGGCGTCAGCATCGAGGAACGCCGTTGCCCTGCAATTACCGCCGCGTAGCCGCTCCGCTACAGCGGCCTCACAGTTACGGGGTATGCGTGAGCGCAACGGACCACTCCCGTTTATCGTTATGGCCGGGGGTCGTCAGCAGTTGGAACGAAGGAGTCACCGAATGTTGTCCCGGCGCCCGCGCACTCGAGTCATGGTCACCACGATCGGTGCCGCCGCGCTGGCCGCGAGCGCCGCATTCGGGGTCGCCCCGGCCCACGCGGACGCTCAGGATGACCAGTTCTTCACCATCGTCAAAGACCTGAACATCCCCACCAACTCGGCCGAGGAGGCCGGCCAGGTCGGCCGCGGAGTCTGTGACGCGCTCACGAAGGGCAAGATCGAGCCCGCACGTACAGTGCGGGGAGTCATCAGCCAGCTGATGAACCAGGCCGGCATCGACAAGCACCAAGCCGCCAACCTGGTGCGGGGTGCGGTCAAGGTTTACTGCCCGCAGAACGCGGCGTTCGTCGGGCGCTGAAGCCCTCAGACCTCGGGGCAGTAGTGCATCCCGTTGTCGCGGTGACCGATTGGCGGCAGGTTGCGGGCCGGGGTGTGCACCAGCGGAGCGTCGGCAGGAATTCGTCCCTTGACGCGGTCCCATGCGCTGCGCGCCCGTGGATGCATGCGCTGTCGAACGGGCACCAGTTTGAAAACCTTGCCGATCACCTTGCCCAGCAGTCGATGTATCTTCTCGTCGCGCTCAGACCAGGTGTATCCCATCAGCTCTCGCACCGCCGGGTGGTACAGGCCGACCGTGAACCATACGAACAACGGGTGCACCACATACTTGCGCTGCAGCGCCCACATCCAGTCGGGCATCTTCGACGCGAACGGCGGCTTCGGCAGCTCACTCAGGTCCAGCACATCGCGGGCAGCCTGGTTGTTCTCTAACACGTTGCGGCACATGTGTTCCCAGTAGACCTGGAACTCCTCCCAGGTTTCCGGCACGGGCCGCATGCTCATCCCGTACATCGAGTACCACTGCTTGTGCTCCTCGAACAGCTGCCGCTTGTCGGCCTCGGAGATCCCGCCCGCGAGCCGGTCCGCCACGATGATCGTGCCGACGAAGAACGTCGAATGCGCCCAGTAGAAGACCTCGGGATTCAGCGCGTGGTAGCGGCGCCCCTGAGCGTCGACCCCTTTGATGTCGACGTGGTAGTCGCGCACCTCGGCACCGGTCTGCGGCGCGCGGTCCCCGTCGAACACCACGCCACCGATGGGGTACAGCGAGCGCAGCAGGCGGGGCCAGCGTTCCTGGAAGAAGATCGAGTGCTCCGTAACCGCCGCGCCGAGCTGCGGGTGCATGTTCTGCATCGACCCGGCCCACGGCCCCTGGAGCATGCCTCGCCAGTCGCCGAAGTACTTCCACGTCAGCGAATCCGGTCCGAGCGGGATCGGCGGCGTCTCATAGCCGCCCGGGGCGGCCGGGCAACCCGCCGCCACAACAGCGGATCCGCTGGTCACGGGGCATGTCTCAGAAGTATCTTGTGTCACAGGTGCGCTTTCTGCCGGCAAGACGATGGTCCTGTTTCAAAAGTGACTACATACGTTGTCATCAAAGCTTAGGAGTAGATGTGCCATCCGGTCAACGACGCGGCCGATGGTCGGGTGTTCCACTTCAGGAACGCACGGCTCGCCGGCGCGACGAACTGATCGCCGCAGGCGTCAACTTGCTGGGCAAAGCCGACGGCCCGGCCCTCACGGTCCGTGCGGTGTGCCGCGCAGCCGAACTCACCGAACGGTACTTCTACGAGAGCTTCACCGACCGCGACACCTTCGTCCGGGCCGTCTACGACGACGTTTGCGCCCGGGCGATGTCAGCGCTGACCACCGCCGTCACCCCCCGCGACGCGGTGGAACGATTCGTCGCACTCATGGTCGACGACCCCACCCGCGGCCGCGTGCTGCTGCTGGCCCCCGAATCCGAACCGGTGCTGACCCGCTCGGGCGCGGAGTGGATGCCCGACTTCATCGGCCTGCTGCAACGCAAACTGACCCGCATCGCCGACCCGGTCCGTCAGGCGATGGTCGCGACCAGCCTGATCGGCGCACTGACGGCGCTGTTCACCGCGTATCTCGACGACAGGCTGCCGGCCAGCCGCGAGCAGTTCATCGACTACTGCGTCGACATGCTGCTCGGCCGGGCCGGCAGCTTCTGAGGAAATCCCGGCTACCTACTCGTCAGGCGTGCTGGCCTCGGCGATCGGCTCTTGCTCCGCCGCGGCCGCCTCATCTTCAGCGGCCTTGGCCTCACGGCCCGCCGGGCTGGCTATCGACGCGCCCGGATGTTCCTCGGTGGCGTGATCGCCGTCGCAGTTGAGCGCCACCTGGGTGACGTCTTCTTTGTATTCGTAGTAGGTGTCGGAAGTCTGCGGCACCAACTGCCGGACGGTCCACGCGTTGGTGACGATGCACTCGTCACGCGGCAAACGGCTGCCCACGGTGACCGCGACATGCGCAGTGCCTCCGCCGTCCTCGATAGCGGTGACAGCGTCGCTGTAGGTCTGCCCCACCACGTCCGGTGCCGCTTGAGCCGCCCCCGCGCCCACGACCGCGAACGCAAAACCCGCCGCGGATACACCGATGACACTTCCGAACCCGATCGCGATCTTCATCTAGCCCGACCTTCCCCGTCCGGTGATCTCTCCCGGAGAGGTGGGGTGCCAGCGTTTACGCCCGCGTTTGTCAGCCGCCCCTCGTTCCGCGGCAAGGTGCCACAGAAGACTCTTTGGGAGCTGACCTGAAGTTTAGTCGGCGATCAGGCTCACATCGAGTAATTAACGGCCACTTAACCGCTACTCGTCAGGCGTGCTGACCTCTTCGAGCTGCTCCTGCTGGGCAGCGGCGGCCTCCGCCTCAGCCTTCGCCTCTTCCTCGTCGGAAGCCGCCTTGGCCTCTCGGCCCGCCGGGCTGGCCACCGATGCGCCGCCGTGGGTGGCGGTCGCATGGTCACCGTCGCAGTTCAACGCGACCATGACCTCGCTGTCGGCATGCCCGAAGGAGCCGCCGCTGTCGCGCACGAACGGGGCGTCCCACGCGTTGGTGACGATGCAATCACCCTGGGACAGCTTGCTTCCCACCGTGACCGCCACCTTGGCGCTGGCCCCGCTGTCTTCGATCGCGGTCGAAGCGTCCGAGTAGGTTTGGCCGACCACGTCCGGTGCGGCAGCCGCTACACCGGCACCGAACAGCAGGGATACGGCCGCACCGGTGGCAATTGCAGCTCCGGCACCAACGACAACCATTTTCACGTGTGCCCAACCTCCGAGCGTGGGTATCCGACAGATGTTCGTGCGGATCTTACAGTCGCCGCGGGCGTGACGCAGGGCTCGCGAACGCACCCGCGGGGCAACTTGATGTCACCGGTTTACACAGATATATTGACTGCTACCAACAGGTACAGATAACTGAGCGTCCCAGGGACGCGAGGAGGGTGAGCGCATATGACGCAGGAATACACCGACCTGCAGCTCCTGCACGAACTCGAGCCTGTCGTTGAGACCAGCATCAACCGCCACATGCGGATGCGTAAGGACTGGAATCCCCACGACTTCATCCCGTGGTCGGACGGCAAGAACTACTACGCACTCGGCGGCCAGGACTGGGATCCCGAGCAGTCGAAGCTGTCCGAGGTCGCCAGGACCGCGATGATTCAGAACCTGCTCACCGAGGACAACCTGCCCTCGTATCACCGCGAGATCGCGATGAACATGGGCATGGACGGCGCTTGGGGCAACTGGGTCAACCGCTGGACCGCCGAGGAGAACCGCCACGGCATCGCCCTACGCGACTACCTCGTCGTCACCCGCGCCGTCGACCCCGTCGAGCTGGAAGAACTGCGCGTCGAGCAGGTCACCCGCGGCTTCTCCCCCGGCCAGAACCAGCAGGGCGATCTCTTCGCCGAGAGCCTGTTCGACTCGGTGATGTACGTGTCGTTCCAGGAACTCGCGACCCGCGTCAGCCACCGCAACACCGGCAAGGCCTGCGACGACCCGATCGCCGATCAGCTGCTGCAGCGCATCTCCGCCGATGAGAACCTGCACATGATCTTCTACCGCGACGTCTCGGCGGCCGGCCTGGACATCTCCCCCAACCAGGGCATGGCGTCGCTGCACCGCGTGCTGGACAACTTCAAGATGCCCGGATACACGGTGCCCGACTTCCGCCGTAAGGCCGTCATCATCGCCGTCGGCGGCGTCTACGACCCGCGTATCCACCTGGACGACGTCGTGATGCCGGTGCTGCGCAAGTGGCGCATCTTCGAGCGTGAGGACTTCACCGGCGAGGGCGCGCGGCTGCGTGACGACCTCGGCCGCATCGTCGAAGAGCTCGAGGACGCCTGCGACAAGTTCGAGGTCGCCAAGGAGCGTCGCCTGGAGCGGGAGCGCAAGGTGGCCGAGAAGAAGGCCATGAAGAACCTGTTGGTGTCGTCCTCGTCCACTGCATGACAATGACAGCCGCCCCCGCGATGTCGGCCCGATCCCAACTTCGGATCGGGCCGTTCGCGTTGCCCAGTCCAGTTGTCCTGGCCCCGATGGCCGGGGTGACCAATGTGGCGTTCCGCACACTGTGCCGCGAACTCGAGATCGCCCGTGCCGGAACCGTCAGCGGGCTCTACGTGTGCGAGATGGTCACCGCCCGGGCGCTGGTCGAACGCCATCCGGTCACCATGCACATGACGACGTTCGCGCCCGACGAATCGCCGCGGTCGCTGCAGCTGTACACGGTGGACCCGGAAACCACATACCGGGCGGCCAAGATGATCGCCGACGAGGGCATGGCCGACCACATCGACATGAACTTCGGCTGCCCCGTGCCAAAGGTCACCAAGCGCGGCGGCGGATCGGCACTGCCCTACAAGCGGCGGCTGTTCGGCCAGATCGTGGCCGCCGCGGTTCGCGGCGTCGAGGGCACCGACATTCCGGTGACGGTCAAATTCCGGATCGGCATCGACGACGCCCACCACACTCACCTGGATGCCGGGCGGATCGCCCAGGAGGAAGGCGCGGCAGCCGTCGCGCTGCACGCCCGCACCGCGGCCCAGCGCTACTCCGGCACCGCCGATTGGGACCAGATCGCCGCGCTCAAAGCCCACGTCACCAGCATTCCGGTGCTGGGCAACGGCGACATCTTCGAAGCCGACGACGCACTGGCGATGATGGCCGCGACCGGCTGCGACGGCGTGGTCATCGGCCGGGGCTGCCTCGGCCGGCCCTGGCTGTTCGCCGAGCTCTCGGCGGCCTTCACCGGGCGCCAGGCCGCCACCCCGCCGACCCTGGGCGAGGTGGCCGACATCGTGCGCCGCCACGGCGAGCTGCTCAGCGAGCACTTCGGCGAGGACAAGGGCATGCGGGACATCCGCAAGCACGTTGCCTGGTACCTGCACGGTTTCCCGGCCGGCGCTGATCTGCGGCGCGGGCTGGCCTTGGTCAAGACCCTCCAGGAGCTCGACGACCTGCTCGACCAGCTGGACGGCGACGCCCCGTTCCCGCCGGCGGCCACCGGTCCGCGCGGCCGGCAGGGCTCGGCCGCCTCGGTGTCGCTGCCCGAGGGATGGCTCGACGATCCCGACGACTGCGCGGTGCCGGTCGGAGCCGATGTGATGCATTCCGGAGGCTGACCTGCAGTCCCGCCGAGACGACTTCGAGACAGCTCTGTCACCGGGTTGGGTCTAGCTCAGCCTCAGGATGTCTCAGTACGATGAAAACCCTGCCGCGGCCGGCTCAAGTAGCCAGTCCGGCACAGTGCTGCTAGAAGAGATGAGGAGAAAAACCTCAGCAGCACCCAAGTCACAACGCGGGAACGATGCGCACCGACGCGCACGCGCGAGTTCGAAGAGTCGGAGGCCGGTTAGGACATGAGTGACGGTGATAACGCCACTCCCGGCCGTCGGCACCGCGCGCCGGAGGATTCGTCGGACAACAAATGGATTACCCGATCCCGGCAGCCTTTGCCAGGCGCCGCGCCGTGGGAACGCCAAGATGCGCCACCACCCGATGATTCACCGGTCGCCGAGCCCACCGGCAGTCACGCCGACGGGGTAACTGTCGCCGATCTGATCGCCAAGGTCGCCGGGACCGGGTTCACCCCGACGCGGCACCGGCTGGAACCCGACGCCCCGGAAGACGTCGAACCGGAACCAGAACCCGAACCCGAACCCGAACCGGCGTACGTCTTCGAGCCCGAGCCGGAACCATATGTCTACGAGGCCGAGCCCGAGCCGGCTTACCTCGAAGAACCAGAAGCCGAGCCGGTCTACGTCCGCCCGCACGTGCCCGATCCGACGGACATCATCGAAGCGGTGCGCGTCGACCCCGAAGACGACGAACCCCAGGGTTTTCCCGTAGCCGAGGATTACCCGGAGCACTTCGACGACTCTGTCGACGGGCCCTTCCACGAGTCGTTCGACCACGAACCGCGCGAGGACTCGTTCGCGGAGCCGATCGACGCGCCCGCAGAGGACTCGCTGGAGCATCACGAGGCCGAAACCGACAACACCGACACCGACGTGCTGCCAGCCCTGCCCGCGGTCTATGAATACGAGGCGCCCCAGGAGCGCCCGGCATGGCGGGCCGGCCGAGTGCCCCCGGACGAGCACGATCCCGACGAGACCACCGTGATCGAGGCAATACGGCCGCCGCTCAACCGCCGGGTGATTCTCGCCGGGCGCGCCGCCGCCGCGATGCTGGCGGTCCTCACCCTGGTGCTCACCGGCGGGGCCTGGCAGTGGCAGTCCTCGAAGAACAACAGCCTCAACAAGGTCGCGGCGCTGGATCTCAATTCGCGCGACATCCTCGACCCCAACGCCCAGTTCGGCGACGAGAACTTCCTGATCATCGGTACCGACAGCCGGTTCGGTGACAACGGGGGCATGGGTGCCGGCGGCACGGAGGATGCCGGGGGCGCCCGATCCGACACCATCATGCTGGTGAACATCCCGGCCAACCGGGAACGTGTCGTCGCCGTGTCGTTCCCCCGCGACCTGTCGATCACCCCGATGAAGTGCGAACCCTGGAACGCCGAGACGGCGACCTACGGCCCGCTGTACGACGAGGAAACCGAGACCTACGGCCCCGACGAGGTCTACACCGAGACCAAGCTGAACTCGGCCTTCGCCTTCGGCGGGCCGAAGTGCCTGGTGAAGGTGATCCAGAAGCTGTCCGGGTTGTCCATCAACCGGTTCATGGCCGTTGATTTCTCCGGTTTCTCGAAGATGGTCGATGCGCTCGGCGGGGTCGAGGTATGCAGCACCACCCCGCTCGAGGACTACGAACTGGGCACGGTCCTGCCCAATGCCGGACGTCAGATGATCGACGGCCACACCGCCCTGAACTATGTGCGGGCCCGCCAGGTGACCACCGAATACAACGGGGACTACGGGCGCATCAAACGCCAGCAGCTGTTCTTGTCCTCGCTCCTGCGCGCGCTGATCTCGCGAGACACATTTTTCTCGCTGAACAAGCTGAACAACGTGGTCAACATGTTCATCAGCGACAGCTTCGTCGACAACATCAAGACCAAGGACCTGGTCGACCTCGGGCAGTCCGTCCAGGGCGTGAACGCCGGCCGGATCACCTTCGTCACCGTGCCGACCGTCGGATACGCCGACGAGTACGGCAACGAGGTCCCGCGCACCGACGACATGCGGGCCCTGTTCGACGCGATCATCAACGACGACCCGCTGCCCGGTGAGAAGAACCCGGACAACACCCCGGTGCCCGGCACCCCCGAATCGGCGACGTCGTCGGTCCAGGCTGCCGCGCCGTCTGAGACGCCCCAGTCGACCGCTCCGGCCCCCGTGCCGGCCACGACCGACAGCGGCGAGATGGTCAACGCCGTCACCACCGAACCGCAGCAGGTCACGGTGCAGGTGTCCAACTCGACCGGCCAGAGCGGCCTGGCCTCCACAGCGGCCACCGAGCTGCAGGAACACGGCTTCAACGTCAACACCCCGGACGACTACCCGAGCACACTTCCGGCGACCACGGTGTTCTTCTCCCCCGGCAACGAGGAGGCGGCCGCAACCGTGGCCAGCTCGTTCACCAACCCGACCATCGAACGCGTATCGGGAATGGGCGACGTGGTGCAGGTGGTGCTGGGCTCCGACTTCTATACGGTCAACGCGCCGACCCCGAGCGGGTCCGAGGTGCAGGTACACGTGCTGAAGGGCACCGGCGCCAGCCCGACGCACCTTCCCGAGGACCTGACCGTCACCAACGCCGCCGACACCACCTGCGAATAGTCCGACGGCCCAGGTGGGACGGCATTCACCGTTCGTTCATCGTTGCATCGTGACTACAGGCCCGTTGACCGCCTAATCTTGCAGCATGCGTACCCAGTACAACGAGCAATTGCGTTCACTGACGGACCAACTCGGCCAGATGTGCGAGTTGGCGGGTACCGCAATGGAGCTGGCCACCCAGGCCCTCTTGCAGGCCGACCTCGCGCTCGCCGAGCAGGTCATCAGTGACCACGAGAAGATGACCGCGCTGAGCACCCAGGCTGAGGAGTCTGCGTTCGTGTTGCTCGCGCTGCAGGCGCCGGTGGCCGGCGATCTGCGCTCGGTGGTGGGTTCCATCCAGATCGTCGCCGACGTGGACCGGATGGGCGCCCTGGCGCTGCATGTCGCCAAGATCGCGCGCCGGCGCCACCCCCAGCACGTGCTGCCCGAGGAAGTGAACGGGTACTTCGCCGAAATGGGCCGGGTTGCCGTCGAATTGGGGCACGCCGCGCGCGAGGTGCTGCTCACCCAGGATCCGGAGAAGGCCGCCCGGATCCAGGAGGAAGACGATGCGATGGACGATCTGCATCGCCACCTGTTCTCGGTGCTGATGGACCGGGAGTGGAAGCACGGAGTGACCGCGGCCGTCGACGTGACGTTGCTGAGCCGCTTCTACGAGCGCTTCGCCGACCATGCTGTCGAGGTGGCGCGGCGGGTCATCTTCCAGGTCACGGGCTCCTACCCGGACGGGGATTCGGTTTCCTCGAACAAGTGACTCAGGGCCGGTCCGCGGGCGGCACCAGACGGACCCCGTCCTTGTGCGCCCCGGCCAGATCCCCCAGCACCTTGACCAGCACTTGTAGGTCCGTGCCGCTGTAGCGCAGCAGAAAATCACGGGTTCCGCGGTCCATCTCCTCGTGCAGCTTCCGGTGCAGGTCGGCGACGAGTTCTCCGTCCGCGGTCAGGCCTAGTTCGATCTCCTTGCGATTGCCGGGCACAGGTGTGCGGGCCACCAGGCCGGCCTCGACCAGCCGCTGCACATGCTTGGAGACGGTGCCCTTGAGCCGGCCGGAGCGCGCCGCCAGCCCGACCACGCTGACCGGGCCCTCGGCGATCTCCGCCAGCAGGTGCATCGACGACGTCGGCAGCGTCCGCACCAGCGGCTGCAACCGCTGGGGGCATCCGGCTGCCATGAAATCACGCTCGGCGTCGCCCTCCCCGTCGTTCCCGAGCCGGTCGCCCACCGTGGCCATCAGCCCGGTGATGGCGTCGATCAGCTCAAGTTTGGTTTTCACGGAAACCATCTTGCCACTCACGGCGGTGCCGAGTAGATTGTTTCCACAGAAACCATATCTTTGGAAACCAACTACGGAGGAGTCACCATGAAGGCCGCACTGGTCACCGAATGGGGCCGGGACCCCGTCTACACCGACGTATCCGACCCCGAGCCGCGCGACGGCGCCGAGGTGGCCGCCGTCGAAGCATCTGCCCTGACCAACCTCACCCGGGCCCTGGTATCGGGAAAGCACTACGCCAGCAAGGAGATTCAGCTGCCGGCCATTCCCGGTGTCGACGGTGTCGCGCGGCTCGCCGACGGCCGTCGCATCTACACCGGGGCGCTCGGATATTCCGGGATGATGGCCGAGCGCGCACTGGTCGACCCCCGCGGCGGGGTTGAAATCCCCGAGCATGTGGACTCGGTGACCGCCGCCGCCCTGCCCAACCCCGGCATCTCGGCTTGGACCGCGCTGTCCCACGCCGCAGCCGTCAAGCCCGGCGATCACGTGCTGGTGCTGGGCGCCACCGGTGTAACCGGTTCCATGGCAGTGCAATTGGCCGGTGCGATGTTCGGCGCCGAGACGGTGGTGGCTGCCGGCCGCAACACCGAACGGCTGGAGTGGCTACGGTCGGCAGGCGCCCACGACACGATCGCCCTCGGCGAGCAGGATCTTGGTGCACAAGTCGCCGAGATGCATGCCCGACGCCCGTTCGACGCGGTGCTCGACTACCTGTGGGGAGACCCTGCTGCGCAGGTGCTCACTGCCCTGGCCGCCAGCCATCCGGCCGCGCACTACCACCCGACCCGGTTCGTGCAGATCGGGTCGATGACCGGGCCGACACTGCCGCTGGACGCGGGAGTGCTGCGCGGCACCGGGATCACCCTCAGCGGGGTCGGCATCGGCAGCGTGCCGCCCGAGGTGCTGGTCCGCGCCCGCACCGAGGCGTTACCCCGGCTGTTCGCCATGGTCGCCGACGGTCAGCTCGAATTACGCACCCAGCCAAGGGCATTGGCCGAAGTCGCCGAGGTATGGGCAGGCGGTGAGCCCTCGGGAACCCGCGTGGTACTCACCCCTTAGCGCGAGTTTCGCGAGAAACTCAGCCGAAGCGGCCCGAGATGTAGTCCTCGGTCGCCTTCTGGGTGGGGTTGGAGAAGATCTTCTCGGTGTCGTCGATCTCGATCAGCCTGCCGGGCTTTCCGGTGGCCTCGAGGTTGAAGAACGCGGTCTGATCACTCACCCGGGCGGCCTGCTGCATGTTGTGCGTGACGATGACGATCGTGAAATCCTGCTTGAGCGTGGAGATCAGATCTTCGATGGCCAGCGTCGAGATCGGGTCGAGCGCCGAGCAGGGCTCATCCATCAACAGCACATCGGGCTGCACCGCGATCGCGCGGGCGATACACAACCGCTGCTGCTGACCACCCGACAGACCACCGCCGGGCTTGTCCAGCCGGTCCTTGACCTCGGTCCACAGGTTGGCACCGCGCAGTGAGCGCTCGGCGACCTCGTCGAGGGTCTTCTTGTTGCGGACGCCCTGCAGCTTCAGCCCGGCCACCACGTTGTCGCGAATCGACATGGTGGGGAACGGGTTCGGACGCTGGAACACCATGCCGATGGTCTTGCGCACGCCCACCGGGTCCACCCCGGCTCCGTAGATGTCCTCACCGTCGAGCAGCACCGAGCCCTCGACGCGGGCCCCGGGGATCACCTCATGCATGCGGTTCAGCGTGCGCAGCACGGTCGACTTGCCGCAGCCCGACGGGCCGATGAAGGCCATCACACTGCGCGGCTGCACCGACAGCGAAACCTCGGAAACGGCGTGGAACGCGCCGTAGTAGATGTTGACGTCCTTGAGATCCAGCCGCTTGGCCATGGATAACTCCTACACCTTCTTGGGGGAAAAGAATCTGGCGACCGCACGCGCGCCGACATTGAGCAGGGCGACCAGCAGGATCAGCGTCAGCGCCGCACCCCACAGGCGGTCGGTGGGCACCGGGTTGGCACCTGCCCCCGCCGAGATCTGGTCGTACATCATGCCCGGCAGCGATCCCATGAACCCGCCGAACATGTCGAAGTTCATCGCCTGGGCGTAGCCGACCAGGATCAGCAGCGGCGCAGTCTCACCCATCACGCGGGCCAGCGCCAGCATGATGCCGGTGACGATGCCCGACAGCGCCGTCGGGATCACGATTCGGACGATGGTCTTCCACTTGGGCACGCCCAGTGCGTAACTCGCTTCGCGCAGGTCCATCGGCACGATGCGCAGCATCTCCTCGGTGGCCCGCACGATCACCGGAATCATCAACAGCACCAACGCCAGTGACACCGCGAACCCGGACCGGCCGAACCCGAGCGTGGCCACCCACAATGCGTAGATGAACAGCGCGGCGACGATCGAGGGCACGCCGGTGAGGATGTCCACCATGAACGTGGTGATCTTGCCCAGCCGCGTACCACCGCCGTACTCGACCAGGTACACGCCCACCATCACACCGATCGGGATGGAGATCAGCGAGCACACCAGGCCTTGCAGCAGGGTGCCGACGATCGCGTGGTAGGCACCGCCACCGGCGGTGAACGTCGTCATCCCGGCCTGGGAATTGGTGAACCACGTGGGTGAGCTCAATGCGGCCCAACCCCGGACGATCACCGAGTACAGCACCCACACCAGCGGTACCAGGGCGACCAGCAACGACGAGGTCACCAGCACCGTGGCGAGGTGGTTGGTCAGCTTGCGGCGCAGGCTCACGCCCTGGAACGCGGGCGCCTTGACCGGCCGCTCGAGAGTGGAGGTCATGAGCGCCCCTTTCCGGCGACCGCGGCACGGGCCAGCGAGTTCACCACGAAGGTGAGGATGAACAGCACCAGGCCGGCGGCAATGTAGGCGCCCGCCTTGTACTGGTCGTTGAATTCGCTTGCGGTGGCTGCGATCTTGCTGGCGAAGGTGTAGCCGCCGTCGAACAGCGTCCAACTGAACGCGGTCTGGGTGCCGCGCAGGATGATCAGCAACGCGATGGTCTCACCGAGCGCGCGGCCCAGACCGAGCATCGCGCCGCTGATGTACCCGGACAGCCCGAAGGGCAGCACCGTCGTGCGCACCACTTCCCAGCGGGTGGCGCCCAGCGCCAGCGCGGCCTCGATCTGGCCGCGCGGGGTCTGGGTGAACACCTCGCGGGTCACCGCGGTGATGATCGGCAGGATCATCACCGCCAACACGATGCCTGCGGTGAAGATGGTGCCGCCGCCGGCCACCGACGCGTTGCCGGTCTTGAACAGGAACAACCAGTCCAAGTTCGTATTGAGCCACACCGCAAAGGGTTTGATCGCGGGCGCCAGCACGTACAGGCCCCAGACGCCGTAGACGATCGACGGCACGGCGGCCAGCAGGTCCACCAGATAGGCCAGCGGGCCGGCCAATCGCCGCGATGAGTATTGGGTGAGATAGATCGCGATGCCCAAGGCCACCGGCATCGCCAAGACGAGCGCGAAGACCGAGACGAACACGGTCACCTGCAGCAGCTCGAAGATGCCGAAGTGCATCGCCGAGGTGTCGGTGGTGATCCAGTTGCCGCCGTAGAAGAAGAAGTTCTCCTCGTTCCGGGTCAGCGCCGGAACCGCGCGCCAGAGCAGGAACACCCCGATCGCCGCGATGAGCGCGACGATCAGGATGCCCGAGCCTTCGGCAAGCCCACGGAAAATTCGGTCGCCGAGGCGAACCTTGGCTCCCTTGGACGGATCGGTCGAGATGGGTGCCGGTTCGGGATGGGGGGACGCGAGCGTCTCCCCCGAACCTGAATCAGCTGGATTCGGCGTTGTCACTGTTGTCCCGTCAGGGCCCCTGTTGGTCATATGGTCGGAAAACCCATCCTCGCCCAGATTCGTCCTCAAATGCCAGCCGGGCTACTAAGCGATGGCCTCGACCGAGGTCAGCAGGCGCTGCTTGAACTCGTCGGGGAGCGCGATGTATCCGGCCTGCGACAGGCTGGCCTGGCCCTCGTTGGCGGCCACCGTCAGGAAGGACTTGACGGCCGCCGCGGTGTCGGCGTCGTAGCCCTTGGAGCAAACAATCTCGTAGGTGGCCAGCACCAGCGGGTAGACGCCGGCCTCCTTCGAGGCGTACAGCGCGTTCAGGTCGAGCACGAGGTCCTTGCCGTCACCCTTGACCTTGGCGGCGCCGACGGCCTTGGTGGTCGACTGGTCGTCCAGCGCGACCGCACCGGCACCGCTGTCGATCTGGGCGTAGGGCAGGCCGGCCGCGGCAGCCGGGCTCTTCTCGACGTAGCCGATCGAGCCGGGGGTGGCCTGCACGGCCTGCACGACACCGGAGGACTTCTGCGCGCCCTCACCGGCGCCGCCCTGGAACTCCTTGCCCGCGCCCTTGGTCCAGGTCTGCGGCGCGGCCGCGGCCAGGTACTTCTGGAAGTTGTCGGTGGTGCCCGAGGAATCCGACCGGTAGATCGGCTTGATGTCCACGTCCGGCAGGGTGGCGCCGGCGTTGAGTGCGGCGATGGCCGGATCGTTCCACTTGGTGATCTGGCCCTGGAAGATCTTGGCGAGCACGTCCGGGCTCACCACGAGCTTGTCGACACCCTCGACGTTGTAGGCCAGTGCGACCGGGCCGAACACCAGCGGCAGGTTCCAGGCCTCGTTGCCACCGCAACGCGCGGCGGCCTTGGCGACCTGATCGTCCTTGAGCGGCGAGTCGGAGCCGGCGAAGTCGACCTGCTTGGCGATGAACTGGTCCACACCCGCGCCCGAACCGGTCGGGTTGTAGGACAGGTTCTTGCCCGAGCAGACCTGGCCCCACACCTTGTTGAACTCGGCAATGGCATTCTGCTGCGCGGTAGAGCCCTCGGCCGTCACAGCGTTCTTGCCGCTGCACTCAGCGGACACGGCCGAGCTGGTGCCCGCGGCCGACGAGCCGGTGCTGGCGGCGTTGTTGTCGCTACCACAGGCGGTCAGCGTGAGGGCCGCGATCGCCGTCGCGGACAGCGCGACACCGAACGGCTTGCCAATGCTGATGAGCTTCACTTGTCCCACTTTCAGTTGACGGCTTCGAACTCTCCGGCAACGTATTAGGCCCCAGTGGACGGCTCGCGGACGGCAGGTGAATCAGCAGTGAATAGGTTCAGCGTGTTCACAGCTAAACGGGTTAACCGGCGGCGTACGCCACGTCGACGCCGAACACCTCGAAACCCAAGTTTCGGTAGGTCGCCACGGCCGCCGAGTTATCTGCCTCGACGTAAAGTAGCACCGTCGCCAGGGACCTGCCGGCCAGGTGATGCAGACCGATCAACGTGAGCACCGAACCAAGGCCTCGCCCCTGTGCGGCAGGGTCGACTCCGACGATGTAAACCTCGCCGAGATCGCCCCCGTGGACCTTCGTCCAGTGGAAGCCCAGCAGCGTCCCGGTGCGCTCGTCGAACGCCTCGAAAAGCCCTTCGGGGTCGAACCACGGTTCGCTGCGCCGCTCTTCGATGTCCTGTTCGGTCCAACCGCCCTGTTCCGGATGCCAGGAGAACGCGGCGTTGTTGACCCGCAGGATCTCGGCATCGTCGGCAGGACCTGCGTAGGTGCTGATCCGCACCCCGTCGGCGGTGCGCAGCGGCGGCAGGTCGGTCAGCGGACGGCGCATCTGCAGCAGTTCGCGGACGGTTTTGAGGTCCAGCGAGGCCGCCAGCGCCCGGGCCGCCTCGAGATTGCCGTGCGCCCAGATCCGCGTGCCCGCCCTCCCCTCGGCGAGTCCAGCACGAGCCAGCGCCGCACCGATGCCGCGCCGTCGGGCCTGCGGATGAACCACCAGTTCAGCCATCGCCGGGTCTTCGTCGCCGGCCGGGGCCAGGTTCAGGTACCCGACGAGGTCTGCACCGTCGGTGGCCAGGAGGTGGCGGGTGCGGTCATGGCCGAGCTCACGCAGCACCTGATCGCCGACCGGGGCGACGCCGTCGACCGCCGTCGCAGCGGCAATGAGTGCCCGGATCCCGGTCTGCTCGGCTTCTGAGAGCCCGGTCCGCCAGTCGAGGTCGGTCACTGGCTTGGCAACCGCTCGGCCAGCGACTCGTCCGCGTCGTCGGTCGCCGGGTCGAAGTCGTCGTCGCCATCGTCCTGCGTGGCCTCGGCGGCGCCGCTCGCCTCGGGGGCGGGGGTGCGGCCGCGCGACGGGCGTACCGCCTTGTATCCGACGTTGCGGACGGTGCCGATCAGCGATTCGTACTCGGGGCCGAGCTTGGCGCGCAGACGACGGACATGGACGTCGACCGTGCGGGTTCCGCCGAAGAAGTCGTAGCCCCACACCTCCTGCAGCAGTTGCGCCCGGGTGAAGACCCGTCCGGCGTGCTGCGCGAGGTACTTGAGGAGCTCGAATTCCTTGTAGGTGAGATCGAGGGGACGCCCGCGCAGGCGTGCGGTGTAGGTGCCTTCGTCGATCGCGAGCTCACCGAGGGTGATCTTGCCGACGTTCTCCTGGTTGGCGCCGCCTCCGCGCCGGCCCACCAGCAGTCGCAGCCGGGCGTCGATCTCGGCGGGGCCGGTGCTGGGCAGCAGGATCTCGTCGAGACCCCACTCGTGGTTGACCGCCACCAATCCGCCCTCGTTGATCACCGCGACGACCGGGACGGATGTACCCGTCGTTCCCAGCAGTCGGCACAGGCCGCGAGCGGCCGCGAGATCGGTACGCGCGTCGACGATCGCCACATCGGCACTACCCGCTTCCAGCAGCGAGGACACCTCTGTCGGTGCCGTGCGCACGGTGTGGGCCAGCAGGGTCAGCGAGGGCAGGACCGACTCGGGGTGCGGGTCGACGGTCAGTAGCAGCAGATCCAACAGGTCCTCCGGCGCGCCGGCAATCACTTCCCGCGACCGCCCGGACCCCGATGTCCACACAGTCGGATTCATGACTGACATGTAGCCGTTACCGGCCTTTAGTGATCTAACGATAACGCCTCACCTGCTGATTAGCCGCGCCGAGCGCTTGGATCCGCCGGCCGTGGGCGACAATGTGGCGGTGCGCAAACTGCTGATCGGGCTCACCGCAACCGTCACCGCGCTCGTCGTCGGGGTTGTCGGTACCGATTTCGGCTCGGCCATCTACGCCGAATACCGGCTCGCCCGCAACGTACGCACCGCGGCCGGGCTGAACTGGGACCCGTGGGTCGCCATCCTGGGCTTTCCCTTCCTCACGCAGGTCCGCAACCATCGCTACAAGGAGATCGAGATCCGCGCCGCCGCCGTCGACCACCCGGTGGTCGGCAAAGCCTCGCTGGAGGCCACGCTGCACGGAATCGACCTCACCGACTCGTCGTGGCTGATCCGGCCCGACGCGAAACTGCCCGTCAGGAAGGCCGAGAGCCGCATCATCATCGACTCCACCCATATCGGCAGGTTCATGGGCATCGATGACCTGTTGGTGGAGGCTCCCTCGCGGGAAACCAACGACGCCACCGGGGGCACCACCGAGTCCGGCATCTCCAGCAGTCAGGGCTTGGTGTTCACCGGAACCCCCAAGCAATCCGGACTCGACAAGCGCGTGAGCGTCTCGGTCGACCTGTCCTTCGCCGACGGCAACGAAACCACCCTGGTGCTGACCGCGACCGGGATCCTGACCGGCCCAGGAACCGCCGACGAGCCCGTGCCCGACGACAAGATCGCCGCGGTGCTGTCGGAGTTCAGCCACACGATCACCGGCCAGAAGCTTCCGTTCGGCATCGCCCCCACCACCGCGGGCGCCCGTGGCTCCGACGTGATCATCGAAGGGATCGCCTCGGGAGTAACCATCGACCTGGCGGGGTTCAGACAGTCATGAGCTCTTCAATGGTGCTGGTGATCGTGGTGCTGATCGCCGCGCTCGGGGTCGCCTACGTGATCGGTCGCCTGATCACGCTGCGCGCCGGCATGATCAGGGCAGGTGAGGAGGCCGCCAACGTCGACACCAGCGATCTGGGGTTGTCCCACACCGGCCCGACCGTTCTTCATTTCTCGGCCGAATGGTGCGGCCCCTGCGCGGGAGTGCGACGAGTCGTCGACCAGGTGTGCGCGGAGCTACCCGAAGTTGCCCACGTCGAAATCGACATGGACGCCAATCCCGAAGCCGCGAGGCGGCTTTCGGTCCTGTCGCTGCCCACCACCATCATCTTCGACCGGGACGGGCGGCCCCGATACCGCACCAGCGGGGTGCCGAAGGCCGCTGACCTGCGCTCGGCGCTGGAACCACTGTTGGCCTGACCCGGCGGTTATTGGGTAAGCTGTCGCTCGTGTCAGCCCGCCTTGAGCTTGTGCTCACCAAGCGCCGCGCAGTCGATCTGTGCCGCGTCGCGGGTTGCTGCTGTTGTTGTTGCTGTTGAGGGCAGCCGCGCGCTTTTGCGCGCCCGCTCAGGCCTCGTGCCTGAGCCTGCACACCATCAGACCTTCTACAACAACAGGAGTTCGTTCTCATGTCATCGACATCAACCCAGCCCGGCGCTGATGGTCGGCCCGCTCAGGTCGACGTGCGGGGCCCTCGGTTCGCAGCCTGGGTCACCACCGCGGTACTGATCGCCACGCTGCTGGTCGCCGGGGTGAGTGAGCTCGCGGCCGCGGTGCTGCTCGGCGCCCAGGCCGTGGTGTTCGCCATCGGCGCGGTCGGCGGTCCACGCAAGCATCCGTATGGCCGGCTGTTCGCCACTTTCGTCGCGCCGCGCCTGGCACCGGTCACCGAGCGCGAGCCGGTGCCGCCGCTGAAGTTCGCCCAATTGGTCGGCTTCGTGTTCGCGATCGCGGGTACCGCAGGGTTCGCCTTCGGCATCACCGCGCTCGGCCTGACCGCCACCGCATTCGCGTTGGTGGCGGCCTTCCTCAACGCCGCCTTCGGCATCTGCCTGGGTTGCCAGATCTACCCGCTGGTGGCGCGGCTGCGTCGCGTCCCCAGTCCCGCGTGACACCCGCCTGACAAACCAAATCTGAAGCAACCGAAAGGAATTCGTACATGGCACGTTCCGACGTCCTGGTCTCGACCGAATGGGCCGGGAACAACCTCGACACCCCCGGCGTGGTGTTCGTCGAGGTCGACGAGAACACCAGCGCCTACGACGACGAGGGGCACATCCCCGGCGCCGTCAAACTGGACTGGAAAGACGATCTGCAGGACGCCGTCAAGCGTGACTTCGTCGACCAGCAACAGTTCTCGAAGCTGTTGTCCGACAAGGGCATCAGCAACGACGACACGGTGATCCTGTACGGCGGCAACAACAACTGGTTCGCGGCCTACGCCTACTGGTACTTCAAGCTGTACGGCCACGCCGACGTGAAGCTGCTCGACGGCGGCCGGAAGCGCTGGGAGCTCGACGCACGCCCGCTGGTCAAGGACGCCGTCAGCCGCCCCGCCACGTCGTACACGGCCCAGCCGCTCGACAACAGCATCCGGGCGTACCGCGACGAGGTCATCTCCGCGATCGGCGCCAAGAACCTGGTCGACGTGCGTTCCCCTGACGAGTTCTCCGGCAAGATCCTGGCGCCGGCGCACCTGCCGCAGGAGCAGAGCCAGCGGCCCGGGCATATCCCCGGTGCCATCAACGTTCCGTGGAGCAAGGCAGCCAACGAGGACGGCACCTTCAAGTCCGACGAGGATCTGGCCAAGCTGTACGCCGCGGCCGGCCTCGACGGCGAGAAGGAGACCATCGCCTACTGCCGGATCGGTGAGCGTTCCTCGCACACCTGGTTCGTGCTGCAGGAGCTGCTGGGACACGAGAACGTCAAGAACTACGACGGTAGTTGGACGGAATACGGCTCCCTGGTGGGCGCCCCGATCGAGTTGGGAAGTTGATATGTGCTCTGCACCCAAGCAAGGACTGACGTTGCCGGCCGGCGTCGACCTGGAGAAGGAAACCGTCATCACCGGTCGCGTGGTGGACGGCTCCGGCCAGGCTGTCGGCGGTGCCTTCGTGCGCCTGCTGGACTCCAGCGATGAGTTCACCGCTGAGGTCGTGGCCTCGGCGACCGGCGATTTCCGGTTCTTCGCCGCTCCGGGCACCTGGACGCTGCGCGCCCTGTCCCCCGCGGGCAACGGCGACGCCAGCGTGGCGCCGGCCGGTGCGGGCATCCACGAGGTCGACGTCAAGGTCGCCTAGCGTCGATCAAGGCGAGGTACGAGCCGATGAGGAGCTAGGCCATCGGCACCGCTTGATCGCTTGATCCCGCTCGAACGTGGGCTTGTGTATGAGGATTTGCACGTATCTCGCACACAGGCCCACGTTCGGCGTGTATAGGGCGCCCCGACCCGGGACGCCGACACCCTCGACTAGGAACTAGACTCACTCCCGTGGTGCTCTTCTTCGAGATAATGCTCGTCGCGGCCGTCGTGGTCATCACGTGGTTCGCGTTGTACGCGCTGTACCGCCTCGTCACCGACGAGTCGTGACCTCCGACCGGGACATTCCAGCCGAGGCCTCCGGACCCGAGCCGGGCTCCGGTGACCGAGCCGTAGCGGCTGCCGCCGAGCGGGCCAAGGCCACGGCAGCCCGCAACATTCCGGTCTTCGACGACCTCCCGATGCCTGCCGACACCGCCAACCTGCGCGACGGCGTCGAACTCAACGACGCGCTGCTGGCGCTGTTGCCGTTGGTCGGCGTCTGGCGCGGTGAGGGCGAAGGCCGCGACACCCATGGCGACTACCGGTTCGGTCAGCAGATCGTGGTCTCCCATGACGGCGGCGACTACCTGAACTGGGACTCGCGGTCCTGGCGGCTGAACGAATCGGGTGAATATGAATCCCCCGGCCTCCGCGAAAGCGGATTCTGGCGATTCGTGACCGATCCCGATGATCCGACCGGCCGTGACGAGTCGCAGGCCATCGAACTGCTGCTGGCCCATTCGGCCGGCTATGTCGAACTTTTCTACGGCAAGCCCCTCACCCAGGCGTCCTGGGAGCTGGTGACCGATGCGCTGGCCCGCAGCAAGTCCGGGTTGCTGGTCGGGGGCGCCAAGCGCCTCTACGGCATCGTCGACGGCGGCGACCTTGGCTACGTCGAGGAACGTGTGGACGCTGACGGCGGTCTGGTACCGCATCTGTCGGCCCGGCTGTCACGGTTTGTCGGCTGATGCGCCGGCCGATCATCGCGGCAGGTCTGCTTGCCGCAGCAGCTTTCCTCGGCGCGTGTTCGTCGGAGGGCCCGCAACCGGCTCCGACCTCACCGCCGCCCGAGCACGGGACCTATGCGCACTGCCTGTCCCAGCACGGCGTTCCCGCCGCGCCCGGCCCGGTCGCCGGTCCGCCGTCCGGGGTCGACGATCAGACCTGGCAGCAGGCCACCAAGGCGTGCTCGACGCTGGCGCCGGGCCCGAGCAGCTAGGGCTAGCCTCCGCGCCCTGACTTGCGCGCCCAATCATGGATCGCCGCAACCGATCTCGGTGGCTTCAACCTGACTGCACCGGGCAGCTGTGCGCGAATTTGCGGAGAATCGTCTGACACCGTTTCGCAACCAATCACACAGCCGGCTCCAAGGGTGCTGATAACCCAAGCCCATTCAGCCGAAATAGCGTCGGTCGCGCACCAACCATCGAGGAGGTAAATGTGTCCTTGTCATCGCTGCGCGCGGCCGTTTTCGGCGTCACCGGTGCAGCACTCGTCACTGGCATGGTGGCGTGTTCGTCCGGTTCGAGCACAGAGTCGCCCGATACCTCGGCGGCCACGTCGGCCTCGGAGTCGACGTCGGCCGCACCGGCAGCCTCGCCTCATGGCGCGTTCACCGATTGCCTGACCCAGCACGGCATCCCGGCCCCACCGAAGGGTGCGCCACCAGGTCCGCCGCCGGTGGGCGCGACCCCGCCCGCGGGCGCCCCGACGCCACCGCTGGACCCGGACGGGAAGCCGCTGCCGCCCCCGACCGACGCGAATGGCGAGCCACTGCCACCGCCGCCACCGATGGGCGAGGACGGCAAGCCATTGCCTCCGCCCGGTGTCGACCAGGCCCAGTGGGACGACGCCATGCAGGCCTGCCAGTCACTGGCGCCACAACCGCCACCGCGATAACAGGGTTCGGCCTACCCCAGACATGGGGCGGCCCCCGAGCCGTGGTTCTTGGTTGGACAGACCGAGGGGCTCGGGGGCCGGGTGGCTGCGGGGAATTCGCCAGCGCGCGCAGGCAATACCCCGGCGCTGCTAGCGGGCAGCCACCTCACATGTCCATAAGTCACTCAATTTGACGGACCACCTCCTTCCCTGTGTGCACACGAAGCTACCCCCGTCCGTGCACCCCGACAAGCGATTTATCCGCAGCTCAGCGATCGCTGACGATCGCCGCGTCGACCAGGCCGGAGATATCGGCTGCCAGCGGCGCATAGGGCAGCGGCTGCCCGTCCAGGGTGTGCACCCGGGCCGCGAGGGTGATGCTGGAAATCAGCCAAACACCCTGCGCCGTAAGCAGATCCGCCGGCTTGAGGGCACGGAAGTCGCAGTCATAGCCCTTGTTGCGAGCCACCTCGAACAGTGCCTGTTGGGTGGTGCCGCGCAGGATCGGATACCAGGGCGGCGGGGTGAGCAGAAGCGGCCGGCCGTCGTCACCTTCGGCCGCGATGACCACGGTGGAACGCGGCCCCTCCAGCAGGTAGCCGTCGGAGCTGACGAAGATCACGTCACCGGCACCCTGGCGCTCGGCGTGCCGCAGCGCGGCCATGTTGACCGCGTAGGACAGGGTCTTGGCGCCGGCGACCAGCCACGGCATGTCGCTGGCATTCAGGGGCAGCCCGCGGTCGAGGGTGATCGCCGCCAGCCCGTCCCGCCGCACCCCGGCCACCCGGTCGGCCAGCGCGCCGATGGTGGCGAACGCCGTCGCCGGTCCGCCGCTCTCCCGCCCGCGGCTGTAGACCAGGCGCAGCACGCCGTCGCCGTCGTTCTCGGCGGTCCAGCGTGCGGCCCCCGACGCGACCGCCGCCCGCCAGGCGTCCAGATCCGGCTCTGGCAGATCCAGCATCTTGGCGGATTGGGTCAGCCGCCCCAAGTGCGCCTCGAGCAGACAGGGTCTGCCGTCACGCACCAGCAGCGTCTCGAAAACCCCGTCGCCGCGCACCGCGGCCAGATCGTCGGCGTGCAGCAGCGGAGCGTTGGGGTCGTGGATCTGGCCGTCAAGGGTGACCAGCACGGCTGGTTGGCTCGCCATGGGGCCAAAGCGTAGCTGCGGGCCAAGAGCCGCTGGCGCCGAGAGCGACAAACGTAGAGTTGGCCTATGACTGCACCACCGCCAGCAGTGCCCACGCCCGAAGGCAGCCCCGACGCCGGGGCCGTCTGGCATTACGGCGATCCGCTCGGCGAACAACAGGCCGCGGCGGGTGCCGCGGTTCTGGTCGACCGGTCGCACCGCGCAGTCCTGACCCTGACCGGCAAGGACCATCAGACGTGGCTGCACAGCATCTCGAGCCAGCACGTCAGCGCCTTGCCGGATGGCGTGGTCACCGAGAACCTGAGCCTGGATTTGCAGGGCCGTGTCGAAGATCACTGGATTCAGACCGACCTCGGCGGCACCACGTACCTGGACACCGAACCGTGGCGGGGCGAACCGCTGCTGGCCTACCTGCGCAAGATGGTGTTCTGGTCCGACGTGCAGATCGAACCCGCGGATATGGCGGTGCTGTCCCTACTCGGGCCCGGGCTTGCCGATGAGCAGGTCATCAAGGCCCTGGACTGCGCAGAGCTGCCCGAGGAGGCGACGGCGGTCGCACTGCCCGGCGGCGGGTTCCTGCGCCGGCTGCCCGCCCCCGGAATCGAACTGGACCTGGTGGTGCCGCGAGAGGCAGTCGCCGAGTACACCCGGCGGCTGACCGACGCCGGCGTGCGGCCGGCCGGGATCTGGGCCTACGAGGCGCACCGCGTGGCCTCCGGGCGCCCGCGGTTGGGGGTCGACACCGACGAGCGCACCATTCCGCACGAGGTCGGCTGGATCGGCGGCCCGGGTGTCGGAGCGGTCCACCTGGACAAGGGCTGCTACCGCGGTCAGGAGACCGTCGCACGGGTGCACAACCTGGGCAAACCACCCCGGATGCTGGTGATCCTGCAGCTCGACGGCTCCTCTGACCGGCCCGTGACGGGTGACGCGGTGACCGCGGGCGGCCGGAACGTCGGCCGGATCGGCACCGTCGTCGAGCACGTCGACGACGGCCCGATCGCGTTGGCCCTGGTCAAACGGGGACTGCCGGCCGATACCGAGTTGGTCGCCGGTGACGAGGCGCAGGCACCCGCCGTGATCGACCCCGATTCCCTGCCGGAGGCGGATGCCACCGCCGGCGCCGGCCGGGCGGCAGTGGATCGGCTCCGGGGGCGTTAAGCCGCCGCCCAGGCCATCAGCACGTAAACTCACTCGGTCACCGACGACGTGACGACCGTCTCTGCGCGGATCCTCGCGATCTTGGTGACGGTCGTGCTGCTGTGCAACGACGCACGGTAGCCGGGCCCGTAGCCACTCGATGTGAGGTAGGGCCTGACAGCACTTCTCGGACGGGCACGGTAAAGTGTTGGCAGGAAATAAAGACACACAGATCGGAGCCGCCTAGCTATTGGGCCGCTCCGTTATTGCGCGAGGGGGTCCCCCATGGGCCGCGGCCGGGCTAAGGCAAAGCAGACCAAGGTTGCACGTGACCTTAAGTACAGCTCGCCGAATACCGACTTCAGTCAGCTCCAACGTGAGCTGTCGGGATCTCCCGATTCCGGTGACGTCAATGACGATGCCGAAGACTGGTCGGGCGAGGACGACTGGCGGCGCTGAGCCGCCTGCATTCTGTCGCAGAACTTAGATACAGGTCGCGCTGATCGCGCACGTCGCTTACCAGCGCGGCCTGTCTATCTGTCTAGAACCGCGGATGCTGGCCGACCAGTTGGGCGCGCGCACTGTCCTTGCCGCCCTTCTTCACTGTTCCCAGCGTCCAGCAGTCCAGGTGCCGTGCGGTCAGGATGGCCAGCGCGCGATCGGTGTCCTCCGGGGCGACGACCGCGACCATCCCGACGCCCATGTTGAACGTCTTCTCCATCTCGGCACGCTCGATGCGTCCGCGCTGGGCGATCATCTGGAACACGGGTGCCGGCGTCCACGTACCGCGATCCAGCTCTGCGGTCAGGCCGTGGGGCACCACGCGCTCCAGGTTGCCCGCCAAGCCGCCGCCGGTCACGTGGCAGAACGTACGCACCTGCGTCTCTGCGGCCAGCGCCAGGCAGTCCTTGGCATAGATGCGGGTCGGTTCCAGCAACTCCTCGCCGAGAGTGCGCCCGAACTCCTCGACGTGCCCGGCCAGATTCATCCGGTCGATCTCCAGCAGCACCTTGCGGGCCAGCGAGTAGCCGTTGGAGTGCAGCCCGCTGGACCTCATGGCGATGATCACGTCGCCGGGGCGGACGCGATCGGGTCCGAGCACGTTGTCGGCCTCGACGATGCCGACGCCGGTCGCGGAGATGTCGTAGTGGTCGGGTTCCATCAGCCCGGGGTGTTCGGCCGTCTCGCCGCCCAGCAGCGCGCAGCCGGCCTGGACACAGCCTTCGGCGATGCCTGACACGATGGCGCTGACCCGCTCGGGGACGGTACGGCCGACGGCGATGTAGTCCTGCAGGAACAGCGGCTCGGCGCCGCACACCACGAGGTCGTCGACCACCATGGCGACCAGGTCCAGCCCGACGGTGTCGTGCTTGTCCATGGCCTGGGCGACGGCGAGCTTGGTGCCCACACCGTCGGTCGAGGCGGCCAGCACCGGCTCGCGGTATCCGCCCCGTAAGGCGAACAGTCCGGCAAAGCCGCCGAGACCGCCCCTGACCTCAGGTCGGGTCGCCTTGGCGGCGAGGGGTTTGAAGAGTTCAACAGCGCGGTCACCGGCTTCGATATCCACTCCGGCCGACGCGTACGAAATGCTGTTGTGTTCGGCGATGCCGTGCTGTTCGGCGCCCTTAGTCATCGCAAGCAAGGCTACCGCCCCGCTGTCACGGGGGTACAGCGCAGGAGGTGTTAAGGACACCTCAAGGACGCCGCGACCGTGACGTCAGGGCCTGCGCAGCGCCGATGCGTTGTCGTTGTCGGACTGCAGTGGAATGCCGGTGCGTGCCGCGGTGGCCAGCATCTGCTCGATGACGTTCTTGCCCAGTGCGGTCTCGCCGGGCAGTTCGATCGGGTAGTTCCCGTCGAAACAGGCCGAGCACAGCCGGGTGGGCGGTTGCTCGGTGGCCGCGATCATGCCCTGCTGGGAGATGTAGCCCAGGCTGTCGGCACCGATGGCGTGCCGCACCGCCTCCAGCATCTCGCCCGGGTGCTCGGCGGATGCCGCGTTGGCGATGAGCTCGGCCGGGGTGGCGAAGTCGATGCCGTAGAAGCAGGGCCATTTCACCGGCGGCGAGGCGATCCGGACGTGGACCTCCAGCGCCCCCGCCTCACGCAGCATCCGGACCAGAGCGCGCTGGGTGTTGCCGCGCACGATCGAATCGTCGACCACGATGAGCCGCTTGCCGCGGATGACCTCGCGCAGCGGGTTGAGCTTGAGCCGGATACCCAGCTGCCGGATGGTCTGCGAGGGCTGGATGAAGGTGCGGCCGACGTAGGCGTTCTTCATCAGGCCCTGCCCGAACGGGATCCCGGATTCCTGCGCGTAGCCGACGGCGGCCGGCGTTCCCGACTCCGGGACGCCGATCACCAGGTCGGCGTCGATCGGGTGCTCGCGGGCCAGCCGCCGGCCGATGTCGACGCGCGTGGCGTGCACCGAGCGGCCCACCAGCGTGCTGTCGGGCCGGGCCAGGTAGACGTACTCGAAGACGCAGCCCTTGGGTTCGGGGTTGGCGAACCGGGTGGAGCGGACGCCGTCGGCATCGATGGCCAGGAGTTCACCGGGTTCGATGTCGCGGACGAACGAAGCGCCGACGATGTCGAGCGCGGCGGTTTCGGAGGCCACCACCCAGCCGCGGTCGAGCCGGCCGAGCGCCAGCGGGCGCACGCCGTGCGGGTCGCGGGCGGCATAGAGGGTGTTCTCGTCCATGAAGGTCAGGCAGAACGCGCCGCGGACGGTGGGCAGCAGGTCCAGGGCGGCCTGTTCCAGCGTCGCGTCGGCGGCCCCGTGCGCCAGGAGCGCCCCGAGGATGTCGGAATCGGTGGTGGCGGCCGGGGCGCCCTTCATGTCGATCAGCCCGGCTTCACGGGCCCGGGTTGCCAGCTCCGCGGTGTTGACCAGGTTGCCGTTGTGGCCGAGGGCGACACCGGTCCCGGCGGCGGTGTTGCGGAACACCGGCTGGGCGTTCTCCCACGTGGTGGATCCGGTGGTGGAGTAGCGACAGTGTCCGACGGCGACATGGCCCGGCATTGCAGCCAGGGTCTGCTCGTCGAATACCTGACTGACCAGCCCGAGGTCTTTGAACACCAGGATCTGGGAGCCGTCGGAAACGGCGATGCCCGCTGCTTCCTGGCCACGGTGCTGCAGCGCGTACAGGCCGTAGTAGGTGAGCTTGGCAACGTCTTCACCCGGGGCCCAGACCCCGAATACGCCGCACTCTTCGCGCGGTTCGTTTTCGTCGAGTTGCTGCACAGTCACGATAGGGCTGCTCCCGGGGCGGCGGTTGGTGACATAACCGAGTCTACGGTCCAGGCGGGCCAACGAAAGAATCGAATGGCCGGTCTGGCACCGGCTTTTCCAACGGCGGGCGACACGATCGCCATTCCCGCACCCATCCACCGGGGTGTGGCCAGCCGTACCCGGATCCGTCGGGATAACCCCATCGACCCACTACATGCCAACGGCAAGGATGGATTTCGTGACGCGTCAACTCTCCGAGAAGCCGGCAACCGATCCCCTCGATTCCGACGCGGAGGCCCGGCCGCAACAGTGGCCGGAGGTGACGAAGATCGCATTCCGGTTCTGCTTCCTGTACTTCGGCCTGTTCTGTCTGCTGTTCGCGCAGATCACGTTCGCCTTCCTGGGGGTCGTCGGCCACTGGCTCCCGGATCGGGCGGTGATGTGGCAGATGACGGCCTTCGGCCCGCTGGTGAGCTGGGTCGGCAGTCATGTCTTCGGCGTCGAGGCGGTTCTGCATCAGGACTCGGGCAGCGGAGACCAGGCCGCGATCTGGGTGATGATCTTCTGCCTGCTGGTGTTCGCGGTCGTCGGCACGGCGGTGTGGTCGTGGGTGGACCGGCAGCGACACGACTACTCGAGGCTGTGGGCCTGGTTCCTGACATTTGTGCGGCTGTGCGTGGGCGGCCAGATGCTGTTCTACGGATTCGCCAAGCTGGTGCCGACGCAGATGCCGGCGCCGCCGCTGGCGGCGTTGCTGCGCCCGTACGGCGAGTTCAGCCCGGCCTCGGTGCTGTGGCTCCAGGTCGGCAGCTCCTATCCGTACGAGATGGCGCTGGGCGCGGTCGAGGTTGTCGCCGGGTTGTTGCTGTTCCTGCCGCGGACCGCGACGCTGGGCGCCCTGCTCGGTGTGGCCAGCATGGTGCAGGTGTTCCTGCTGAACATGACCTTCGACGTGCCGGTGAAGATTCTCTCCGGACATCTGCTGCTGATGGGTCTGGTGCTGCTCGCCCCGCAATACCGCCGGCTGGCCGATTTCCTGGTGCTGCAGCGCAGCACCGAACCGGCGGTCCAGCCCGAACTGTTCGCCGACGCTCGGGCCAACACCATCGCGGCGCGGATACAGGCCGTACTCGGCATTTGGATCGTGGCCGGTTGTGTCCTGACCAGTTGGCAGAGCTGGAGCGAGTACGGCGGCGGCCGCGCCAAACCCGAGCTGTACGGGATCTGGACGGTGAGCCGCTTCGACGTCGACGGCGCAGCGGCACCGCCGCTGACCACCGATCAGTACCGTTGGCAGCGCGTCGTTTTCGACCTGCCCGGGATACTCACCTACCAACGGATGAGCGGTGAATTGGTGGACACCCCGGTCAAGGTCGACGGGAACAACCTCACGGTGTCGGGGCCGGACGGCTCACCCCTGGCCACGCTCACCGCGTCCCGGCCGACCCCCGAGCAGCTGCGACTGACCGGTGAGTTGTCCGGCCGTGACGTCGCGATCTGGCTGGATCGGCAGGATCTGAACCAGTTCACCCTGCGGAACCGGGGCTTTCACTGGGTGCAGGAGTATCCCTACTTCCGGTGAGGCGTAGTGATCCCGATAGCCTCGTCGAGCACGTCGTCTGCCCTGCTTAGGAGGATTTTGTGGGAGTTTGGGGTCCGGGGAATTTCGACAGCGACACCGTGGCCGACGGGCTGGGGGATCTGACGGGTCGGATCATCGACGAGATCGCCGAGCAGTTCGACGGCGCGTCCGACGATTCCGCACTGGAGCCGGACGAGTGGGGCGGGGCGATGGTGCCCGCCTGGCTCGAGATCCTGATCGACATCGTCGAACCTCAACGGGTCGGTGCGACGTTTCCTTCGGTGGCGGTGCTCAGCGATTGGCGTGATCGGTACATGCGCGTGTGGGACGAGTACATCGACGAGCTCGATCCGGATGACGAGTACAAAGTCGAACGGCGTGCGGTGCTCGTCGGCACCTTCGAGCGGGCCATCGCGCTGGCCGCCGCGCGCGAACGGGACTAGGCGATCCCCAGCGGCACCAGGGGTAGCCAGCGGGCCACCTCGCCGGCCCGCGATCCCGACATCTGCACCGCGGCACCGGCGTCGTCCAGATCGAGCAGCCCAGTAGCCAGCAGCAGCCAGGTGCGGGGATCGGTTTCCACGACGTTGGGCGGGTTTCCCCGGGTGTGGCGGGGCCCTTCGATGCACTGCACCGCGACGAAGGGCGGCACCCTCACCTCGACGCTGGCGCCTGGTGCCAACGCTGCCAGGGTGCGCGCGGTCAGCCGGACGGCTTCGGCCAGCTCGGCGCGGGCGGGTTCGGCATCGGTGGGTTCCCGTAGCCAGTCGGCCACGGCGGCGACCACTGCCCTGGTCTTTTGCGGATCTACACTGCCTCGCGCGGCCATGCCATAGAGTCTCGCAAAGTGTTTGCCGATCACCGTAATCCGCCGTATCGCATGGCCGGTGCAGTGCTCTTGGCGATCCTCGCGCTCGCATTCGGGTTGATCGTGGCGCAGTTCCGGGGCGCTTTCGAACCCAAGACCCCGCTGACTCTGCTCGCCTCGCGAGCGGGCCTGGTTCTCGATCCTGGTTCGAAGGTGACCTACAACGGGGTTCCGATCGGCCGGGTGGCCGCGGTGAGCGCCGACGGTAACCCGGTCCGGGCCCTGGTGCGGCTCGACATCAACCCGAAGTACATGGACCTCCTGCCGGCCAACGTCCAGACCTCGATCCAGGCGACCACGGTGTTCGGCAACAAATACGTCGCCTTCACCTCACCGGAACACCCGAGCCCGCAACGGGTTTCGAGCTCCACCCAGCTCGACGTCACGGCGGTCACCACCGAGTTCAACAGTTTGTTCGAGACCATCACCGCCATCACCGAACAGGTCGACCCGATCAAGCTGAACCAGGCCTTGTCGGCCACCGCCGAGGCGTTGACCGGGCTGGGAAGTGCGTTCGGGCAGTCGCTGGCCGACGGCAACGCGATCCTCGACGATGTGAACCCGCGCATGCCCGCGCTGCGCCACGACATCACCGCCCTGGCCGATCTCGGCGAACGCTATGCGGCGGCCGGACCCGACCTGTTCGACGGCCTGGCCGACGCCGCTCGCAGTGCCGCCACCTTCAACTCCCAGCGCGGTCACCTCGACGCCGCGCTGATCGCGGCGATCGGCTTCGCCGGGACCGGTTCCGACATCCTCGTGCGCGGCGGCCCGTATCTGCAGCGTGGCGCGCAGGATCTGATCCCGACGTCCAAACTGTTCGACGACTATCAGGGGCAGCTGTTCTGCACCATCCGCAACTACCACGACGTAGCGCCCGCCTTCTATGCGACGTTCGGCGGCGACAACGGATATTCGTTCGACAGCACGGGGACCCTGTCGAGCATCGGCGTGGGCAACGCCTACGTGTATCCGGACAACTTGCCTCGGGTCAACGCCAAGGGCGGGCCCGAGGGCAAGCCCGGCTGCTGGAAGCCGATCACCAAGGACCTGTGGCCTGCGCCGTATCTGGTGATGGACACCGGCCTGTCCATCGCGCCGTACAACCATGTCGAACTCGGCTCGCCGATCTTCACCGACTACGTCTGGGGACGGCAGATCGGTGAGCCCACGATCAACCCGTGACCGCTCTACGATCTTGACCGGGAGCGGTCTTTGCGCGAAAAGGGGATTTGTGAACGCGTCGCCGGGACAAGAAGGCTGATCGATGCCTAAACGCGCAGTACCGGCGAGCCCTGAGCAGCCCGCAGCCTGGCCCCCCGCGCTTCCCGCATGGCGCGCCGTCGGCCTGTCGCTCGCACCGATCGGAGCCGCGGCCTTCAACGGGGTGGCCGGCCTGTGCGCCGCGGCCATCGCCGCCGTGTTGGTCTTCGCGTTCGCCCGCCTGCACCGCAACGCACCGCAGTCGGTGTCGACGGGCGATCTGGTCGCCTCCACCGTGGGTCCGGCCGCCGGGCGGTTCACCAGCCTCATCCAGCTGGCGGCCTATGTGCTGCTGGGTGTGGGCGCCGCGCTCACGCTCGCGCTACAGCCGTTGACCGGGGCACCGGATCTGGAGACCGCGCTGGCCGGCTGGTGGTGGCCCGGCTGGTCGGTGGCGGTGGTGGTCATCGCCGGCGCGGTGGTGGCCTACCTGCCGACGCGGGCGGTGGGGGCGACAGCCGCCGCGCTGGCCGGTGTGGGCCTGCTGGTTTTCCTCTACCTGGCGCTGGCGATCATGGCACGCGTGGCCTCGGGTACGCCTCCGGTCCAGTTCGGCGGGCCCACGCCGGTCAATTCGGTGCTGCTGGTGACGGCGGCAGCCATTCCGCTCGGCCTGGGGTTGGTGGGATTCGAGGCCGCGACCGTGGTCAGTGGCCGCCTTGAGTCGGTGGCGCGCCCCGTGGGCGCCGCGGTCGGGATCACGGCGCTGGTCGCGGTCGCCCTCCTGCTGGCCGCCAACATCGGAGCGACCGGCGGGTTCCACCCCACCGCCGCGAACCTCCCGCTGATCGTCTCCCGGTTCTACTCGGATGCCGGGTTCTACTGGTTCACCACCGGGGCGTTGTGCCTGGGATCGGCCGCGGTGCTGGCCCTGATGTGGGCGGCCACCCGGGTCGCGGGACGATTGTTCGGTTCCGGTCCGGAGGTGGCGATCCTGGTTCCCGCGGTGATGTGTGTGCTGGCCGTCGCGTTCAGCCGGTTTCAGGATTACATCAGCAGACTGCAGGTAGCGGTCCCGGCACTGCTCCTTCTGGTGGTCTATGTGCTTGTCACGGAGGCTAATTCGCGTATCGAAGGGTCCGCGGCGGCACAGCAGGCGCCGCGGGTGATCCTGACCGTGGTGGTGGTCTGCGTGGTGTTGATCCCCCTGCGGGTCACCAGTTTTGCGCTACCCACGTTGTGGCCGCTGGCCGCTACGGCTGCGATCCTCGCGCTGGCAGCGGTGTTGGCGCGGCTTGGAAGGCCAGCGCAGCCAGCGCCCCCGCCTCATTGATCGCCAGGTGAGCCAGCATCGGCGCGGCCAGACTCGCCGAGCGCTGCGCAAGCCAACCGAACGCCCACCCGGCGACCCCGGTGGCCAGGACAGTCGGGAGCACGGGCTGGCCCGCGGCACGGGCGTCGGGGATGTGTGACAGCCCGAAAGCGGTGGCCTGCAATGCCTGACCGCCCACCGGACCGAATGCTTCGGCGCCGACCTTGCCCAGCGCACCGCGGAAGGCGGCCTCCTCCGGCCAGACGGTCCCGAGCGGGATCCGCAGCGCCAGCCAGCGGCCGGGCGCTGCGGGCAGGACCTTGCGGCGCATCCCGGTGCGGACCACCGGCACCGCCGAGGTTGCCGCCACGCCTGCACTCACCGCGGTCGCTGCCGCCGCCCCCAGTCGCAGGCCCGACCACAGCGCCGGGGGTAGCAGCCCCGGCCGGGCGCTCGTTCCCACCATCAGCACGCTGCCGAGCGCCGCCCGCACCAGCGGCTGCCAACGGGCCGGCAACCGGGGGTCGATCAGGCCGTTCCACGCGACCAGGCCCACAGCCAGCGCGACCGCGCGAATCCGGCTGGTGGACATCAGTATTCGGGCCCGTTGTTGGCCTCGGTCTTTTCCAGCGCCACGCGGATCCGCTCCGTGTCCTCCGGTGTCCACCCCTCCGGTGGCGCCACCGCCGCCCAGCCGTCGAGCACCGATTGGCCGTAGTTGTGCCCGTGTCCGGCCGGGACGCTCGACGCGTTGGTGATGTCGGCGGCCACCTGCCAGAACGTGATGATCGGGTACCAGCGCATCGAGGCGGTGCGGTCCGTCCCGGGCGGTTCGACCAGCCAATCCGGTTCGGAGAACAGCAGATCCGTCGACCACCAGATGATGGGGTCCGACGGGTGCTGCAGGAACAGGACCCGGGTGCCCCCCCACGGAGCTGCGGTGTCCTCGGCGATCTCGGCGGCGTTCGCGGCCTCGGAGAACCGCACGGTACGGCCGTTGTCATAGCTGGGTCGTGCTTGCGGTGTGCCCGGGTCGCGGCGCGCGGTCAGGCCGCGCCACAGCGGGCTGGCATTGGGCGGGCCCACCCACAGCACCGAGGAGAAGCCCATCCGCGAGATGTCGGGGAGCCAGCTGAATGCGCCCTGTCCACCCATCGATCCCAAGCTCTCCCCGTAGAGCACCAGGTGGGGGCGATGGTCGGGGGGTAGCTGCGCCCATCGCGCTTGGATCGCGTCGATCATCAGCCGTCCGGTCTTCATGGACTTCTCCCGGTCACCCATGAACGAAATCCAGCTCGGCAGATAGGAATACTGCATACCGACCATCGCGGTGTCGCCGTTGTACATCAGCTCCAGGGCGCGGGCGGCCACCGGATTCACCCAGCCGGTGCCGGTGGTGGGGACGATGACCAGCAGCTTGCGATCGAAGGCGTGGGTGCGCTCAAGCTCGCTGAGCAGCACCGCGACCCGCTGATCGTCGGAGTCGGCGGTGTGCAGCCCGGCATACACCCGGATCGGTTCCCTGGCCGGCGCACCGTTGAGCTTTTCGAGCTCGGCGGGACGCGGGCCGCTCGCCACGAAGTTGCGACCCTGGAAGCCCAGCGAATCCCATGCCGCGAATGAGGCTGGGCTGCCTGACCTTTCAGGTTCGGTCGGTTGGCTGACGCCCTCGCGGGTGGTGGAGTTCTGCGGCTGGAACACCCGGCTCGCCCCGGCCAGGAAGCCGCGGTAGGCCACGCCGTTGACGAGCATGACGACCAGCACCACCACGATCGCGGTCCCGATGAACTGGGCCACCTCCCGGTGCAGATGCCAGCGCCGGATGAACCACCTGGCCAGCAGTCGCACGATGTCGCGGAGCAACCGTGCCGTGGCGATCAGCGCGGCGCCCACCGCGACAGCGATGATCAGGGTGCGCAGGTAGCCCAGCGTGGCAGGGCCTTCCATGCCCATCAACGCCGAGACCTGCCGTTGCCAGGCCGCGGCGGGGATCAGCATCAGCACGCACGCCGCGATGGCGCCGGTCACGACGAGCGCCTTCAGCCAGTACAACGTCCGCTTCGACGGAGGCCACCAGGTGCGGTTGCGTAACCCGAAGCGGTACAGCGCCTTTCCGAGCAGGAGACCGATGCCGTAGCCGATGGCGGCATTGATGCCGCCGATCAACCCGGCGAACAGCCAGTCGCGCGGCAGCAGCGACGGGGTCAGCGAGAGACAGAAGAACAGGGCTCCGACGGCGATGCCTGCGAAGTCCAGTCGCACCAGGCTCCAGGCCCAGCGCAGCAGAGGATGACGTTCGTTGGAGGCTTTCGCCGTCACCCGAACAGCCCGGGCAGCACGCCCTCCGACGTACTCCGTAGCTCCGCGAGGGTGATGCTGAACTGCCCCTGGACCTCGATCGCGGGTTCTCCGCCTTCTGGCCCCTGGTCTACGACGCCGACCCGGGTGACCGGCAGGTCCCTGGCCTCACACATCGACCGGAACCGGCTCTCCTCGGTGCGCGGCACGGCCACCAGCACCCGGCCCGCGGACTCCGAGAACAGGAAGACAAAGGGATCGATGCCCTCCGGCAGATCCTCCGGAAGGATGATCCGGCAACCGGTTTCACCGGCCAGCGCGGCCTCCACCACGGCCTGGATCAGCCCGCCCTCGGACAGGTCGTGCGCCGCGGAGATCAGTCCGTCGCGCGAGGCCGCGGTCAGCACCTCGGCCAGCAGCTTCTCGCGGTCCAGGTCCACCTTCGGCGGAACCCCACCCAGGTGATCGCCGGTGACCTGGGCCCAGACCGACCCGTCGAACTCGTCGTGGGTGTCCCCGAGCAGCAGCAGCGTCTCACCCGGTTCGGTGCCCAGCCCGGTGGGGATGCGTCGCTTCACGTCGTCGATCACGCCGAGCACGCCCACCACCGGGGTCGGCAGGATCGCCGTGGAGCCGGTCTGGTTGTAGAAGCTGACGTTGCCTCCGGTCACCGGGATGCCCAGGGCGGCACAGCCATCGGCGAGTCCGCGGACGGCCTGGCTGAACTGCCACATCACACCCGGGTCTTCGGGCGACCCGAAGTTGAGGCAGTTGGTCACCGCGACCGGGGTGGCCCCGGTGACCGCGACGTTGCGGTAGGCCTCGGCCAGCGCCAGCTGCGCGCCCGTGTAGGGGTCGAGCTGGGTGTAGCGGCCCGAGGCGTCGGTGGAGACCGCGATGCCGCGGCCGGTGCTCTCGTCGATGCGCAGGACACCGCCGTCGGCGTGCTCGGCCAGCACGGTGTTGCCGCGCACGTAGCGGTCGTACTGCTCGGTGATGAACGCCCGGCTGCACAGGTGCGGGCTGCCGATCAGTGCCAGCAGGGTGGCCTTGAGCTCGTCGCCGGTCTCGGGCCGGGGCAGTTTGGCCGAGGTATCGGCGATCAGAGCGTCCTGGCTGTCGGGGCGGGCCACCGGGCGCTGGTAGACCGGGCCCTCGTGGGCCACGGTGCGCGGCGGCACGTCGACGACGGTCTCGCCGTGCCAGGTGATCTGCAGCCGGTCCCCGTCGGTGACCTCACCGATGACGGTGGCCAGCACCTCCCACTTGCGGCAGACCGCCATGAACGCGTCGACGTTCTCCGGCGTGACCACGGCGCACATGCGTTCCTGGGACTCGCTGGAGAGCACCTCGGCCGGGGTCATGTCCTTGGCGCGCAGCGGCACCTGGTCCAGCTCGATGTGCATGCCGCCGTCGCCGGCCGACGCGAGTTCGGATGTGGCACAGGACAGTCCGGCACCGCCGAGGTCCTGGATGCCGACCACCAGGCCGGCCGAGTACAGCTCGAGACAACACTCGATGAGTACCTTCTCGGTGAACGGGTCGCCCACCTGAACGCTCGGCAGCTTCTTGCGGCCCGCGCCGCTCTCGTCGCCGCTGAAGGTGTCCGATGCCAGCACCGAGACACCGCCGATGCCGTCCAGGCCGGTGCGCGCACCGAACAGGATGATCTTGTTGCCGGTGCCCGAGGCGAATGCCAGGTGCAGGTCTTCCTTGCGCAGGGCACCCACGCACAGCGCATTGACCAGCGGGTTGCCGGCATAGGACGGGTCGAAGATCGTCTCGCCGCCGATGTTGGGCAGACCCAGCGAGTTGCCGTAGCCGCCGACACCGCGCACCACGCCGTCGAGCACGCGGCGGGTGTCGGGCGCGTCGGCCGCACCGAAGCGCAGCTGGTCCATGACCGCGACCGGGCGGGCGCCCATCGCCATGATGTCGCGCACGATGCCGCCGACGCCGGTGGCCGCACCCTGGTAGGGCTCGACGTAGGACGGGTGGTTGTGGGACTCGACCTTGAAGGTGACGGCCCAGCCGTCGCCGATGTCGACGACGCCGGCGTTCTCACCGATGCCGGCCAGCATGCCGGCGCGCATCTCGTCGGTGGTGGTCTCACCGAAGTAGCGCAGGTGCACCTTCGAGGACTTGTAGGAGCAGTGTTCGCTCCACATCACCGAGTACATGGCCAGCTCGGCGTCGGTGGGGCGGCGGCCCAGGATCTCGCGAATCCGCTGGTACTCGTCGTCCTTGAGACCGAGTTCGCGGTAGGGCTGCGGCTGATCGGGGGTGGCGGCTGCCCGCTCCACAGTGTCCTGGGTCGATGTACGGCCGTGGGTGAGCTCAGACGTCACGGACCTAGTTTAGTTGCTGCTCGCGAGTGGGCGCGGGCAGCCGCTGATGCGCCTCACCAGCACGTGCGCCACTGTGGGCTCGGCCACACCGTTGGAGGCGTCGAAACCCGGCTGTGGACGACTATCCGCCCGCGATACAGAACGCGTTGCCGGCCGGGTCTGCCAGCACGACCCAGTTGAACTCCGGACCGAAGTTGTGCCGCCCGGTCTCGCTGGCGCCCAGCCCCACCAGGCGCGCCACCTCGGCCTCCATGTCGGCCGCGTGGAAGTCGAGGTGCACGCGATTCTTGCCCGGCGTCGGATCGTCGACGTGCTGAAACCCGAGGTTGGGCCCGCTGGGCAGGTCGACGAGGACGAATTCGCCTGGGACAACGGCATTTACCGTGCCGTTGACGGCCTGCGCCCACCATTGGGCCAGCGTGTCGGGATCGGTGCAGTCGACTGTGATCATCTCCACGGAGAGTGCCATGGCGCCGACCCTAGATCAGGCCGGTGACAAGAACCCCCGCAATGCCGCCGAATAGGCTGCGACGTCCCGGGCACCCATGAACTCCCGGGCCGAATGCATGGCGAGCTGGGCCGCTCCCACGTCGACGGTCGGGATCCCGGTGCGCGCCGATGTCATCGGCCCGATGGTGGACCCGCACGGCAGATCGGCGCGGTGCTCATAGCGTTGCAGCGGCACCCCGGCCTGGTCGCAGGCCAGGGCGAACGCCGCCGCAGTGCGGCCGTCGGTGGCGTAGCGCAGGTTGGGCTGCACCTTCAGCACGGGTCCGGCGTTGACCTCGATCAGGTGTCCGGGCTCATGACGGTCCGGATAGTTCGGATGCGTCGCGTGCGCCATGTCCCCGGAGGCCACCATCGATCCGGCCGCCCTGCGCAGGAAGTCCTCCCGGGTGCCGCCCGCGGCGAGCACGATGCGCTCGAGCACGGTCGGCAGCAGGTCGGACTGGGCGCCGTGGTCCGAGGTCGAGCCGACCTCCTCGTGGTCGAACAGCGCCAGCACCGGCACATGTGTGCCGGTACCCGCGGCCAGGAACGCCTCCAGCCCCGCGTAGCAGGTGGCCTGGTTGTCCAGCCTGGGCGCGCTGACGAACTCCCCCTCGGCGCCGGTGATCGCCGACGGCGTCAGGTCGTGGGTCATCAGGTCGAACCCCAGTACATCCGCCTCGGTGACACCGGCCCGCTCGGCGACGTATCCGACGAAGGACCGCGGCCGCTCCCCCAGGCCCCACACCGCGTTGACGTGGCGCTGCGGGTCGGGGCTCACGCCCTTGCGGTCCTCGGAGAGGTGGATGGCGAGCTGGGGCACGCGCAGGATCGGATCGTCGATCCGGATCAGCCGGTGTTCGATCCGGTTGCCGTCGCGGACCGAGAGCCGGCCGCTGATCCCGAGGTCGCGGTCCAACCACGAGTTCAGCCAGGCCCCGCCGTAGGGCTGCAGTGCGACCACCTGCCAGCCGGCGACGACGCGATCGGGGTGCTGTTTGACCCGGAGGTTGGGGCTGTCGGTGTGGCCGCCGACGACCCGGAACGGTGCAGCCGGGTCTGTTCCCTCGGTATTCCAGGCCACCAGCGAGCCCGCCCGCACCGTGAAGAACTTGCCCGGGGTCGCCGGCCAGCCGTCGGTTTCGGCCAGCTCGGTGAATCCCGCGTCGCGCAAGCGTTGCGCCGCGGTGGCGCAGACATGGAACGGAGACGGTGACGCGTCGATGAACTCGCACAGGCTCTTGGCGCTTGCTGGCATCTTTTCATCTTGACCGGCGAACCGGCCGCGGGTGTCGGTAGGGTCGGTTTGTGCCCGATCCGATCCCGCAGCCGGTACTGAACCTTCTTACGCGGGCGGCCATCTTCCTGGTACTGACGATCGAGGACGGCGGTGAGGAAACCGTTCACGACGTGCTGCCTGACATTTCGGGCATCGTCCGCTCGATCTGGTTCCGAGATCCGGCCAAGGAGCTGTCGCTCGTGGCCGGTATCGGTTCGGCCGCCTGGGACCGCTTGTTCACCGGACCTCGTCCGGCCGATCTGCATCCGTTCATCGCTCTGGACGGCGGCCGTCATCAGGCCCCGTCGACCCCGGGCGACGTGTTGATGCACATCCGCGCGGACACCATGGACGTGTGCTTCCAATTGGCCGACCGGATGCTGCAGGAGTTCGGCAGCGCCGTCACGGTCGTCGACGAGGTGCACGGGTTCCAGTACTTCGACAACCGGGACCTGCTCGGCTTCGTCGACGGCACCGAGAACCCCAACGGGTCCACCGCGGCGGCCGCCGTTCAGATCGGCGCCGAGGACCCCGATTTCGCCGGAGCCAGCTACGTGCACATCCAGAAGTACGTGCACGCGATGGCGGACTGGCGTTCGCTGTCGGTCGAGGAACAGCAGCGGGTGATCGGCCGCACCAAGCTCGACGACGTCGAAATGGCCGACGACGTCAAACCTTCCAATTCCCACATCGCGCTGAACGTCATCACCGACGAAGACGGCAACGAGCTGAAGATCGTGCGCCGCAACATGCCGTTCGGCGAACTCGGCAGCGGCGAGTTCGGCACGTACTTCATCGGATACTCTGCGGACCCGGCCATCACCGAACGCATGCTGACCAACATGTTCATCGGTGATCCGCCCGGTAACACCGACCGGATCCTGGATTTCTCCACCGCTGTGACCGGCGGCATGTTTTTCGTCCCCACCATCGATTTCCTCGATGATCCACCGCCGCTTCCGGTTCCGGTCGAAGAACCCGCGACGGCCAAGCAAGACACCTCCCTGGCGATCGGCAGCCTGAAAGGAATCCCGCAATGAACAACCTGTACCGCGAGCTTGCCCCGATCACCGAGTCCGCCTGGGCCGAGATCGAACTCGAGGCCAGCCGGACTTTCAAGCGGCACATCGCCGGACGGCGCGTGGTCGATGTGAGCGAGCCCGGCGGCCCGGTTACCGCGGCGATCAGCACCGGCCATCTGCTCGATGTCAACTCGCCCGGTGACGGCGTGGTCGCCCACCTGCGCGACGCCAAGCCGCTGGTGCGGCTGCGGGTGCCGTTCACGGTGTCGCGCACCGCAATTGACGACGTCGAGCGCGGCGCCCAGGACTCCGACTGGGATCCGGTGAAGGACGCCGCCAAGAAGCTGGCGTTCGTCGAGGACCGGGCGATCTTCGAGGGCTACCCGGCGGCCTCGATCGAGGGCATCCGCAGCTCCAGCTCCAACCCGGCGCTGGCCCTGCCCGACGACGCCCGTGAGATCCCCGATGTGATCGCCCAGGCGCTGTCCGAGCTGCGGCTGGCCGGTGTCGACGGACCGTATTCGGTGCTGCTCTCGGCGGCGACCTACACCAAGGTCAGCGAGACCACGGCGCACGGCTACCCGATCCGCGAGCACCTGAGCCGGCTGGTCGACGGCGAGATCATCTGGGCGCCCGCGATCGACGGTGCGTTCGTACTGTCCACCCGCGGTGGCGATTTCGATCTGCAGCTGGGCACCGACGTCTCGATCGGCTACCTGTCCCACGATGCGGAGAGCGTGCAGCTGTACCTGCAGGAGACCCTGACGTTCCTGGCCTACACCGCCGAGGCCTCGGTCGCCCTCACCGCCTAGACCCCTTGCCCTTTGCACCGCGAGCGACCGTGCCTGTACGCCGACACGCCGCAGATTGCGTACCTCAGCGGTCGCTCGCGGTGCCGAGTAAGGCAGACAGCTAAACGGAGAGAACCGCGTCGAGCGCGGAGTAGAACAACCCGAGCCCGTCGTCGGACGGACCGGTCAACGCCTCGGTGGCGTGTTCGGGATGCGGCATCAGGCCGACGACGCGACGGTTGGCCGAGCACACGCCCGCGATACCGCGCATCGAACCGTTGAGGTTCTCGCGGTAGCGGAAGACCACGCGGTCCTCGCCCTCGAGTTCGTCGAGCACGGCGTCGGAGGCGACGTAACGGCCTTCGCCCGACTTGAGCGGGATCAGCAGGTCGGCACCGGCGTCATACCGGGTCGTCCAGGCCGTGGTGTTGGAGGCGACCTCCAGCCACACGTCGCGGCAGATGAAATGCAGTCCGGCGTTGCGGGTCAGCGCACCGGGCAGCAGCCCGGCCTCGCACAGCACCTGAAAGCCGTTGCAGATGCCCAGCACGGGCATGCCCTTGCCGGCAGCCTCCACGACCGAACCCATCACGGGGGCGAACTTCGCGATGGCCCCGCAGCGCAGGTAGTCCCCGTAGGAGAAGCCGCCGGGCACGACGACCGCGTCGACACCCTTCAGGTCCGCGTCGGCGTGCCACAGGCTGACCGCCTCGGCCCCGGCCAGACGGACGGCTCGGGCCGCGTCGACGTCGTCGAGCGTCCCGGGGAAGGTGATCACCCCGACACGGGTGGTCACGCGCCCTCCCGGCTCACCGAGAAGTCCTCGATAACGGTATTGGCCAGCAGAGATTCGGCGATCTCGGCCAGGGTTTCGTCAGCTACGGAGTCGTCGACTTCGAGCTCGAAACGCTTGCCCTGACGGACGTCCGAGATACCACCATGTCCAAGCCGACCAAGTGCCCCGACGATCGCCTGACCCTGCGGGTCGAGGATCTCCGCCTTGGGCATGACGTGCACAACCACCTTTGCCACGGCGCACACTCTACCGGCACGACCCTATGTAAGCCGTGCACAGTGGGTCGGCCAGCGCATCGAGCACCTGACGGTCCGCCGGAGCCGACCACGCGACCTGCGGTGGCGTGCTCGTCCACATGGCCAGCTCGACCAGGGTGCTGTTGTACGGATCGGCGAGCAGGTACTGGTGCAAGACCGTCCCATCGTCGAGGTTGACCACCGCTGCCAGCCGCCCGGTCCGCTCTGTGGTGATCGACGCCGCGTTCCCCGGGCAGGTGCGCAGTGCCGCAGTGGCCCCTTGCAGCACCGCCAACGCCGTCTGACCGCCTTGCCACGTCTCCCCGCGCCAATGGATGACCTGCACGCGCAGCTGCCAATGCCCCGCGGGCCGGGTCACCTCCGACCGCGCCGCCACGGCATAGCCGCGCGGATCCCCGGGCACCGGTGCCGACCCACATTCCTCCTCGAAGCGGAAGCGTGGTGAGACGGCGGTCACGGCCAGTCCGGCCAGCCCGGGCCAGCCGTACTCACGGTCCAACGGGAGTTTCGCCGTGTCCACCCATGCCGAATCCGGGATGCGGTCACACAGCGGCGGGCAGTCGGCGCTGGGCTCCGCCCAAGCCGAAGGGGGCGCTGCGGCCAGCCCGCAGAGCACGATCGACATCGCCACGATCACTCGCCATAACCCCACCGAGCGCCACAATATAGGTATGCAACTCACGCATTTCGGACATTCGTGCCTACTGGCCAGCATTTCGGACACCACCGTGCTGTTCGACCCGGGCAACTTCTCGCACGGTTTCGAAGGCATCACCGGTTTGTCGGCCATCCTGATCACCCACCAGCACCCCGATCATGCCGATACCGCCCGTTTGCCCGCGCTGATCGACGCCAACCCGCAGGCGGCGCTGTATGCCGATCCGCAGACCGCCGCCCAGCTGGGTGAACCGTGGCAGGCCGTGCACCCCGGCGACGCATTCCGGGTCGGCTCACTCAACGTGCGCGGGACCGGTGGCAAACATGCCGTGATCCACCCGGAAATCCCTGTGATCGACAACATTTCGTACCTGCTGGGCGACGACGAGCACCCCGCCCGGCTCATGCATCCCGGCGACGCCCTGTTCGTCCCTGGCGAACCGGTCGACGTGCTGGCCACCCCCGCGGCCGCCCCGTGGATGAAAATCTCAGAGGCCGTGGACTTCCTGCGCGCGGTGGCGCCGACGCGGGCGGTGCCGATCCATCAGGGCATCATCGAGCCGGGTGCGCGCGGGATCTACTACGGGCGGCTGGCGGAGATGACGAAGACCGAATTCCAGGTTCTCACCGAGGAAAACGGCACCGAGTTCTGAGTGCGAGCGGGCCTAGGCGATATCGGCGGCCGCGCCGCGCCCGGCCGCCCGGCCGGAGAAGATGCACCCGCCGAGGAAGGTTCCTTCCAGGGACCGGTAGCCATGCACCCCGCCACCGCCGAACCCGGCCGCCTCACCCGCGGCGTACAGGCCGGCGAACGCGGTGCCGTCTTCTTTGAGCACCCGGGAGTCCAGGTCGGTTTCCAACCCACCCAGGGACTTTCGGGTCAGGATGTGCAGTTTGACGGCGATCAGCGGACCTGCCTTCGGGTCGGTGAGCCGATGCGGGGCGACGACGCGACTGAACCGGTCACCGAGGTAGCTGCGGGCCGCCCGGATCGCGGTGATCTGTCCGTCCTTGGTGAATTTGTTGACCACCTCGCGGTCCCTGGCGGTCACCTCGGCCGCCACCGTGGCGTAGTCGACTTCCAGCACATCCGGCACGTCGTTCATCGCGGCCACCAGTTCACGCAGGGAGCGCGCGCTCACGAAGTCGACACCACGATCGACGAACGCCTGCACGGGGGCCGGCGCACCGGGTTTCACCCGTGCCAGGACGTCCCGCACACTGCGCGACGTCAGATCGGGGTTCTGTTCCTGGCCGGACAACGCGAACTCCTTGGCGATGATCCGCGCGTTGAGGATGAACCAGGTGTAGTCCTGCCCGGTGCGGCAGATGTGTTCGAGCGTGCCCAGGGTGTCGAAGCCCGGATACAGCGGGCCGGGCAGCCGTTTTCCGTTGGCGTCCAACCACAGTGACGACGGCCCCGGCAGAATGCGGATCCCGTGGTCGGGCCAGATCGGATCGTAGTTGGTGATGCCTTCGGTGTAGTGCCACATCCGGTCGCTGTTGATGACGTGCGCACCGGCGGTCTCCGAGATGCCGATCATCCGGCCGTCGACATGCGCGGGGACACCGCTGAGCAATTGCTCGGGCACCCGGCCCATGCGCGCCGGCCAGTTCTTGCGTACGAGGTCGTGGTTGCCGCCGATCCCGCCGCTGGCCACGATCACCGCAGATGCGCGGAACTCGAAGTCGCCGATAACGTTTCGCGACGACGGCGCCCCGCGAGGCGCGTCGGAGGGCTCCAGCACCGCACCCCGGACCCCGACGACGGCGCCCTCGGAGACGATGAGCTCATCGACACGGTGACGGTGGGCGAACCGCACCCGCGGCTCTCCCACCAGCCGGCGGGCGAAGACGTCGACGATCGCCGGCCCGGTCCCCCAGGTGATGTGGAATCGCGGCACCGAATTGCCGTGCCCCAGCGCCCCGTAACCGCCCCGCTCGGCCCACCCGACCAAGGGGAAGGTCTGCAGGCCGCGGGACCGCAGCCAGCTACGTTTCTCCCCGGCGGCGAAGTCGACATAGGCGTGCGCCCACTCCCGCGGCCAGTGATCCTCGGGCCGGTCGAATCCCGCGGTGCCCAGCCAGTCCTGCAGGGCCAACTCCTGGCTGTCGTGGATGCCGAGCCTGCGCTGTTCGGGACTGTCGACGAAGAACAATCCGCCGAACGACCAGAACGCCTGCCCACCGAGGTTGGCGGCGTTCTCCTGATCCAGGATGAGCACGCGGTGCCCGCGCTCGACGAGTTCGCATGCGGCGACCAAGCCGGCGAGACCCGCCCCCACGACAATGACATCGGCGTCTGCCATGAGACGCAAGACTAGCCCTAGTCAGGCGGCCTCGGTCAGTACCGAGAATCCTCGCCACTGGTAGACGGTGGGCACGCACCGGTGCAGCAAAGCCAGGTCGATCGCGTCGAGCATGGCCTGCCGGGGACCGGGCCTGCGCAGGTGCCGCGCGGCAACCGCGACGCGCACCGTGCCTTCGCGGCGCGCGGTGCGTTCGGCCGAGAGCACCACGGTGCGGCACCACCACGGCTCGGACAGAAAGCCCTCTCCGATGCCCACCACCCGGGCGCGCGTCGTGGTCTGGCGGACCAGGTCGGTGATGCCGTTCAGGTCGGCCAGCAGACGAAAACCGTTGCGCGGCAGGGCGGTCACCGTGCCCTGCGAGACGGTCCAGCCGGGGGCGGCGAACAGCCGGGTGCGCAGTCCCAGGTGTTCGAGCACCCGGTCGGCACCCATCAACCTCAGGTTGGCCTCATGGGCGGGCAGCGAGGCGAACTCACCGCGGCGCTTCTTGGTCGCGGCCTCGTCGTACCCGTGCAGCACGACGGCGTCACCGCCGCTGCGCCGGTGGGCCAGCCACTGCACGGTTTCGGCATCGCGGTCCAACCGGTAGCCGCCCTTGAGTCGCGGCGCCACCATCATCGAGGCGGGCACGCCGCGGGCGTCGAGTTCGGCGCAGAACGACGCGACATCAGCCATCGTGCGATCGCTGATCTGCGATATCGAGACGATGAGTTGTCCGGTCACGCTGCCAGTGTGGCAACGTCACATGTCGGGACGGTGTCGAACACTCTGACGCCGAATGTCTATTCGGCTAGAGCCCGATCACGCAGGCAGGACCGCTTCGATGGCCTCGATGACCTCGGGCGCGTCGGGTTCGGTGCGGGGCCGGAACCGGTTGGCCACCGTGCCACCCGGGGCCAGCAGGAACTTCTCGAAGTTCCACTGAATGTCGCCGGCTTCACCCGCTGCGTCGGCAGCCTGGGTCAGCTCGGCGTAGAGCGGGTGCCGGTCGGCGCCGTTGACGTCGGTCTTGGCCAGCAACGGGAACGTCACACCGTAGGTGGTCGAGCAGAACGTCTGGATCTCCTCGGCGCTGCCCGGCTCCTGGCCCATGAACTGGTTGCACGGCACGCCGACGACGGTGAGCCCACGCGCGGCGTAATCCTGTGCGAGTTTCTCCAGCGCGGTGTACTGCGGCGTCAGGCCGCATTTGGAGGCCACGTTGACCACGAGGGCGGCGCCCGTGGCCAACTCGGCCAACGTCGTCCGCCTGCCGTCGAGGGTGGTCAGCGGAATGTCGTTGAGGCTCATCGCCCCGAGGTTACCGGAGCTATCCCGACCTACTTGTCGAACAGGATCGCGGCCAGGCTCTCCACCTTGGCGATCGGATCGCCCGCGGTGTCGATCGCGTCGTTGAGCCACAGCATCGAAAATCCATGCACCAGAGACCAAGCGGCCAGCGCCGCACCGTCCGGATCGGCGGCGGCCTTCGGATCGGCCAGGGTGCCGACGCCGCGGTTCAGCTCCGCTCCGGCGGCCGACGAGGCTGCGACCAGCTCGGCGGCGGTGTCGTCGTAGAGCGATTTGTCGAACATCACCTCGTAGTGGCCGGGGTGGTCGAGGGCGAAGCGCACGTAGGCCTTGGCGGCGTCGATGAACTGCGGTCTGGCGTCGGTCAGGGCTGCGGCCAGAAGCTGAAACCCTTCGGTGGCCAGTGCGGTGAACAACCCGCGCCGGTCGGTGAAGTGGTGGGCGGGCGCCGCGTGTGAGACGCCCGCAGCGCGCGCGAGTTCGCGCAGCGAGATGCCGTCGGCGCCGCGCTCGGCCACCAGTTCGGCGGCCTGAGCGAGGATCACGGCCCTGAGGTCGCCGTGGTGATAGCCCATGCGAGCCATCCTAGCCCCACATCTTGACACCGACTAGATTAGGCGTAGCGTGGCGATCTAGACACCGACAAGATCGGAGCTTCGATGGCCGTCTTCCTGACCCTGATTCTGGGTAGTGTGGCCGCCCGGCTGATCGGCATGCTGGGCATGGACTACCTCGACAGTTGGCCCGAGGCGATAGCGGTCGGACTGGCCGCGATGTTCGTCATGACCGGCGGCGCGCACTTCGTCAATCCGCTGCGGCGCGACATGATCGCCATCGTGCCGCCGGCGCTGCCCGCCCCGGCCGCCCTGGTGACGGTCACCGGCGTGCTGGAGTTGGCCGGCGCCGCAGGCCTGCTCTACCCGCCCACCCGCGTGGCGGCCGCCGTGTGCCTGTTCCTGCTCATGCTGGCGATGTTCCCGGCCAACGTCTACGCGGCCAGGATGCCGAACCCACCGAAGTCGATGACCTCGCGGTTAGGCGTCCGGACCGCCGAAGAGGCTGTCTACCTGGCCGCGGCCGTAGTTGTCGCCGTCGGCGGCAGCTAGCAGCCAGGCGTACTGGAACGCGGCTTCCTTCCACCGCTCGTAGCGTCCGGACAGGCCGCCGTGACCGGCCACCATCTCGGTCTTGAGCAGCACGGGATGACCGTCGGTCTTGGTGTGACGAAGTGCGGCAACCCATTTGGCCGGCTCAACGTAGTACACCCGAGTGTCGTTGAGCGAGGTCATCGCCAGAATCGCCGGATAGTCCTGCGCCGCCACGTTCTCGTAGGGCGTGTAGGACTTCATGTAGCGGTAGACCTCGGGGTCCTCCAACGGATTTCCCCACTCGTCCCACTCGGTCACGGTCAACGGCAACGAGGGATCCAGGATTGTCGTCAGCGCATCGACGAACGGCACCTGGGCCAGAATCCCGGCGAACAACTCCGGGGCCATGTTGGCCACCGCGCCCATCAACAATCCGCCGGCACTGCCTCCGAGAGCCACCAGATTCTGCGGGCGGGTCACGCCGCCATCGACGAGATGGCGTGCCGCCGCGATGAAATCGGTGAACGTGTTCGTCTTCTCCAGCAGCTTGCCGTGCTCGTACCACGGCCGGCCCAACTCGCCGCCGCCGCGCACATGCGCGATCACAAACACCATGCCGCGGTCCAGCAACGACAACCGGGCGATCGAGAATCGCGGATCCTCACACGACTCGTAGGCACCGTAGCCGTAGAGCAACGCCGGCGCCGGGAACTGCAACCCGGCCCGGTGAATGATCGAGATCGGAACCCGTGCACCATCGGGTGCCGTTGCCCAATCCCGGCGCTCCACATAGTCTTCAGGCCGGTAGCCACCCAGCACCGGCTGCTCGCGCAGCAGCGTGCGCTCACCAGTGGCGAGGTCCAGGTCGTAGATCCGCGCCGGTGTGATGAACGACGTCGCGCCGATCCGCAACTTCGGCGTGGACCAGTTCGGGTTTCCGCCCATCCCCGCGGCGGTCAGCTCGGAATCGAAGGTCAGTTCCTCGCGCGTGCTGTAACCGTCCGTGGTGAGCGGCCACAGTGCCATCTTCGGCAATGCCTCACTGCGGTAACTGATCACCAGGAACCCGTCGAACGCGTCGACACCGTCCAGACGCACGTCGGACCGGTGCTCGATCAGAGTGCGGATATCGCTCGGGTCGCTGACCGGGGCCTCCACCAACATGAAGTTCTCGGCACCGTCGTTGTGCAGGATCAGGAACCGGTCCTCGCCCCCGACCACGGCGTGCTCGACGGAGTACTCCACCAGGTCGCGACGCTCCCACACCGTGGTGAACTCCGCCGTCGGGTCGTGGGCGTCGATGTAGCGGACCTCGGTGGTGACGGCGCTGCCCGATGCGACGAACAGGTACTTGTCGCTGCGGCTGCGCCCGATCGCGACCCAGAACCGTTCGTCGGGTTCGTGATACACCTTCTCGGAGGGCAGTCCGGAGGCCAACCTGTGCCGCCACACGGTGTCGGGCCGCCAGGCATCGTCGACCGTCGTGTAGTACAGCGTGCGGCTGTCGGCGGCCCAGGTGCCGCCGGCGCCGATCCCGGCGATCGTGTCGTCGTAGTGCTCGCCGGTGCGTAAATCCTTGAACTTCAAGGTGTATCGCTCGTCGCCCTTGACGTCGACGGAATACGCCAGGATGTTGCCGTCCAGGCTCACCGTGGCCGCACCGAGCGAGAAGTACTCGTGGCCGTCGGCCTCGACGTTCTCGTCGAGCAGAATCTGCTCACCGGGGATCTCGGCGCCCTCGTCGAGCGCGGGGGGCGTCCAGTCGTCGGGATCGCCGATCGGGCACCGGCAGTGCACCGCGTACTGCTTGCCCTCGAAGCTGCGCGCGTAGTACCACCAGCCGGCCCGGCGCATCGGCACCGACAGATCGGTTTCCTTGGTGCGAGCCTTGATCTCGTCGAAGATCTTCTGCCGCAACGGCTCCAGATGAGCGGTGGAGACCTCGGCGTAGGCGTTCTCGGCCTCCAGGTGCGCGATCACCTCGGGGTTGTCCTTGTCGCGCAACCATTCGTAGGGGTCGATGAACACGTCGCCGTGATGCTCGCGACGGTGGTTGCCGCGCTTGGCGACCGGTGGCTGTGCGGACTGTGTCATGCGCCGATCCAATCGTCGAACCGCAGGCCCGAAATCCGTTCGTATGCCTCGATGTACCGGTCCCGGGTGGCTGTCACGATCTCCTCGGGCAACGGCGGCGGCGGGGTGTCGCCGTGCCGGTCCCAGCCGGAGTCGGGCCCGGTCAGCCAGTTGCGGACGAACTGCTTGTCGAAGCTGTCCTGGACCACACCCTGCTGATAGGTCTCGGCCCGCCAGTACCGGGACGAATCCGGGGTGAACACCTCATCGGCCAGCACCACGTTGCCGTGCTCATCGACACCGAACTCGAACTTCGTGTCGGCGATGATGATGCCCTTGGTCAGCGCGTGGTCCGCACCCTGCACGTAGGTCTGCAGCGTGCGTTCCTTCAGCTGGCTGGCCAGCACGGGCCCGACCAGATCGATCACGGTGTCGTACGAGATGTTCTCGTCGTGCTCGCCGATGTCGGCCTTGGTGGCCGGGGTGAACAGCGGCTCGTCGAACTTGCTCGCCTCCCCCAGACCCGGCGGCAGCGGGATACCGCACACCGAACCCGACGCCTGGTAGTCGAGCAGCCCCGAGCCGGTCAGGTAGCCGCGGGCCACGCACTCCACCGGCAACATCTTCAGTTGCTTCACCACCAGCGCACGGCCCAGCACCTCGGCGGGGATGCGCTCGTCGTCCGGCGGGCCGGCCAGGTGGTTGGGCGCGCTGATCAGGTCGAAGAAGAACACGCTCATCGCCGTCAGGATCCGGCCCTTGTCCGGGATCTGCGAGTCGAGGACATAGTCGTAGGCCGAGATGCGGTCGGTCGCCACGAACAGCAGGTGCTGGTCGTCGATGCGGTACAACTCGCGGACTTTGCCGCTGGCCAGGTGCTGGTAGTCGGACAGAGCAGGGCGCATTGGGCCAGCCTATGTGTTGGGATCGGTCTCATGAGATCGCGGTACCTGCCCTATGCCAGCAGACCCGGCCGCTTGTTGGCCCAGTTGTTCAGCGATGCGGCCGTGATCGCCTGGACCGCGGTGTGGATATTGGTGGGGTTGGCGGTGCATTCGGCGGTGGCGACCATCGCCGAGGTCGGCAGGCAGGTCCAGAGCGGCGCGAACGGGGTTGCCGACAACCTGGGTTCCGCAGGTGACAGCACCGACAACGTTCCCCTGATCGGTGACACGCTGAGCAAGCCGCTACGTGCTGCCAGTGAAGCGGCCCTCGACATCGCCGGTGCGGGCGCCAACCTGGACAGCACCGCGAGCTGGCTGGCCTGGGTGCTGGCCCTGGCGGTGGCCGCCGCGCCGATCCTGTTCGTGGCGATGCCCTGGCTGTATCTGCGGGTGCGGTTCTTCCGGCGCAAGTGGACCGCGATCACCCTGGCCTCGACCGCGGCCGGGGAACAGCTGCTGGCACTGCGGGCACTGGCCAACCGGCCGCTGGCCAAGCTGACGGCGGTGTCCGATGACCCTGTCGGCGCCTGGCGCAGTCAAGACCAGCGCGCCATTCGCGGGCTG
>NZ_CP034072.1:3757974-3882144 GCF_003855255.1 Mycolicibacterium nivoides
TCGCACGAGCGGGAACCGTTTGACGAGGCATACCGTCGAAACTGCGTGATCGACGACTATCTGCGTGGCCACGACGGGGTGATCACCCTGGCGCAGGCCAAGCTGGCGGGACTGAGCCAGGACGCGGTCAACCGGAGAGTCCGTTCCGGGAAATGGCTGCGCTGCTCACCAGGGGTGTACTTCGCCGACGATCGGCCATTCACCGAATCAGCCCGGGTCAGGGCTGCTGTGTGGTCGGCGGGGCCGAATGCGGCCGCAAGCGGACTGGCCGCCGCGTGGTGGCACGAGGTGACGAAGTACCCGCCAGACACGGTTGAGGTCACCATCCCGAGAACGGGGCATCATCCGCAGCGACAAGGCGTCCGTCTGCGCAGGCGCGATCTCGACCCCACTGACATCGTGGAACGCCGCGGGCTGCGGGTCACCGCACTAGCGCTGACCGTGGTCGAAGCGGCGGCCCGGCGAGGTGGCGGCGCCAAGCTCATGGACAACGCGTTGCAGCGCCACACCGAACTGCGCGACCTGTGGCGGGCGCATCTGCGCAACAAGGGCAGGCACGGCTCGCCCGCTGCCCGCAGGCTGCTCATCGCCGCGGCCGACGGAGCGCGCTCCGAGGCCGAACGTCTGCTGATCAAGCTGCTCAGAGGAGCCCAGATCACCGGATGGAAGGCCAACTACCGCCTGGGCCGATGCGTGATCGACGTGGCCTTCCCCGCCCACAAACTCGCGATCGAGGCCGACGGCTGGGCGTTCCACAGCGACCAGGAGGTTTTCCAGCACGACCGCGTCAGGCAGAACGAGATCGCGCTGATGGGCTGGCAGGTGCTGCGATTCACCTGGCTGGATCTGACCGAGTATCCGCAGCGGGTGACCGCCGAGATCCGTTTCGCTATCGAGTGCCGCTCAGGCGCTTCAGCCAGCTTCCGAACGGGTGCCGCACGGTGACCGAACCCATCCGCACGCGGCCACGCACGACGAGGTGCAGCTGATCCGACGGCGGGCTGGTGCGGACCTTGACCGTGGCGCTGCCGGCGATGGCGTTGACTGCATTCATATCGGCGGTGGCCGAAGGGGGCACGATGAGCTCCGTCGTGCTGCAGTAGTCGTCGATGACGACCTCCACCACGGGCCCGGGCAGCACCGCAGAGCTGAAGTCGAGGGTCGTGCTGCACAGCCGGGTGTTGAGGTGCAGGGCCGGCGCCACCCTCCACTGTCCGCGCCGCACGATCGAGGACATCCAGCCACGCAGCTCCTCTGGCGCCGCTGCCGGCAGGTGAGATGCCGGGACCGTCGAGGGCGGCGCAATCGGCAGGTCCGCCACCACGGCGGCCAACTCGCCGCGAGTGCGGGCGGCCAGTGCGGCGTCGTAGCGCTCGCTGAACTCGTCGAGGGTGATCATGCCCTCGGCTACCGCGCGTTCGAGCAGTTGTCCCACCTTCGCGCGCTCGGCGTCTGAGACTCGGAGATGGTCGTTCGGGCCTGAGTCCATGTCCCGAGGTTAGGCGAACGACGCCCCGGGTTCACGTCCCGAGCTCCACCACCAGATGTCGGATACCGGTGTGCCGGTTGCTGCGGGTCCATTCGACGGGCTTGACCAGACGTGCCGACGAGAACCGCTGAAGCACTTCCTCGAACAGCACTCGCAACTCCAGCCGGGCCAGGTTGGCGCCCAGGCAGTAGTGGATTCCGTAGCCGAAACCCAAGTGCGGGTTGGGCTTACGCGTGATATCGAAGATGTCGGGATCTGAGAACACCAGCGAGTCCCGGTTCGCCGAGCCTTCCCAGACCTGCACCTTCTGCCCGGCTTCGATGTCACAGCCGCCCAACGTCACCGCTCTGGTCGCGGTGCGGCGTTTGGACGGTGACGGCGAGGTCCAGCGCACCATCTCCTCGATCGCCGTGGGCAGTTCGCTGAGATCGTCACGCAACAACGCCATCTGCGAAGGGTTTTCGATCAGGGCCAGCAGCCCGCCCGCCACTGAGTTGCGTGTGGTCTCGGCACCGGCGCTGAACAGCAGGCTGAAGAACAGGTACAGCTCCAAATCAGACAGCGCCGCGGCTTCATCATCGCGGAATGCGTTGGCCACCACCGAGAGCATGTCGTCGGTCGGCTCGGCACGTTTGGCGGCGATGAGTTCCTGGCCGTAGGTGTACATCCGCGAGCCGGCCTCCTCGGCCGACATCTGCGCCATGGCCGCAGAACGCGAACCTCCGAAGTCGAACTGCGGCTCTATCGCGTGGAACAGCCAATGCCGTTCGGATTCAGGCACTCCCAGCAGTATGCAGATCATCTGCATGGGCAGCTCCGCGGCCACGTCCACCAGGAAGTCGAACGGTTCCCCGGCCACCACCCCGTCGAGCAACCGGCGCGTCCGGGCCCGCAGATCGTCTTCGACCCGCCGGATCATCCGTGGCGTCAGCCCGGAGCTGACCAGCCGGCGGATCTCGGAGTGCCGTGGGTCGTCCATCATGTTGAGCACCTGCCCGGCGATGGCCAGATCCTGCAGCAGCGTGCCGCCGTAGGGCCGGGTGCCGCCGGTCACCGAGGAGTAGGTCTCCGCATCACGCAGCACCGCAAGGGTTTCGGCGTGGGTGGCCACCGACCAGAACCCTTCGCCATCCGGCGTATGTTCGGTCGCCGAGTGCCAGTACACCGGGGCTTCGCGACGGTGCGCGGCGAACAATTCGTGCGGAAAACCGGCAGCGAAGTTGTCCAGGTCGGTGAGGTCGGCCGCCAAACTCACAAGATGGCGCCCGAGGTGTACTTGGCGGCTTCGGGGTATCGGCTGACCAGTTCATCGACGGCCGCGACGACCCCGTCGACCTGGGCGCCGGCGGCCCCGGTGAAGGCCTGCTTGTCGGCCAGCGCGGCTTCCAGGGCCGCCCGGTCCAGCGGCAGCCGCGGGTCGGCTGCCAGGCGGTCCAGCAGGTCGGGCTCCAGACCGCGCTCGCGCATGTCCAGTGCGACGGCGACGGCGTGCTCCTTGATCACCTCGTGCGCGGTTTCGCGGCCCACGCCGGCGCGCACCGCGGCGATCAGGATGCGGGTGGTGGCCAGGAACGGCAGGTAGCGGTCCAGCTCCCGCTGGATCACCGCCGGGTAGGCGCCGAATTCGTCGAGCACGGTCAGGAAGGTCTCGGTCTGCCCGTCGATGGCGAAGAACCCGTCCGGCAGCGCCACGCGGCGCACCACCGAGCAGAACACGTCACCCTCGTTCCACTGCGCACCGGCCAGCTCGGCGGCCATCGAGGCGTAGCCGCGCAGCACCACCTGCAGGCCGTTGACCCGTTCACACGACCGGGTGTTCATCTTGTGCGGCATGGCCGAGGAGCCGACCTGACCGGGCGCGAAGCCTTCGGTGACCAGCTCGTGGCCGGCCATCAGCCGGATGGTGTGCGCCAGCGAGGACGGCCCGGCACCCACCTGCACCAGCGCCGAGAGCACATCGTGGTCCAGCGAACGCGGGTACACCTGCCCGACGCTGGTGAAAACCTCTGTGAATCCCAGGAATTGGGCGACCCGCCGTTCCAGCTCGGCGAGCTTGGAGGTGTCCCCGTCGAACAGGTCGAGCATGTCCTGGGCGGTGCCCATCGGGCCTTTGATGCCGCGCAGCGGGTAGCGGTCGATCAGCTCACGCAACCGGGTCAGGGCCACCAGCGTCTCTTCGGCGGCAGAGGCGAACCGCTTGCCCAATGTGGTGGCCTGGGCCGCCACATTGTGCGACCGGCCGGCCATCACCAGATCGCGGTATACGACGGAACGTTCGGCCAGCCGGGCCACCACCGCGACGCCGTGGGCGAACACCAGCTCAAGCGAGCTGCGGATCTGCAGCTGTTCGACATTCTCGGTGAGGTCGCGGCTGGTCATGCCCTTGTGGACGTGCTCGTGTCCGGCCAGCGCATTGAACTCCTCGATGCGGGCCTTGACGTCGTGGCGGGTGACCCGCTCGCGCGCCGCGATCGAGGCGAGGTCGACGTTCTCCAGGACCCGCTCGTAGTCGTCGATCACGCCGTCGGGCACCGGGACGCCCAGCTCGGCCTGCGCGCGCAGCACGGCGAGCCAGAGTCGGCGTTCGGCGACGATCTTGGCCTCCGGCGACCAGATCGCGACCATTTCGTCGCTGGCGTAGCGGTTTGCCAGAACATTCGGGATCGTCACGAACACACAGCTTACGGCCCAGGCCGCGGTACCAATGAGACAGTGGACGGATGTACTTCGTCGGACTCGACCTCGCGTGGGGCGAGAAGAACCAGACAGGCGTGGCCGCCATCGACTCCGGTGGGCGGGTCCTTCACGTCGGTGTGGCGCAGGACGACGACGATATCGCCGCGGCCATAGAGCCTTACGTCAGCGGCGACTGCCTGGTTGCCATCGATGCGCCGCTGATCGTGAAGAACCCGACGGGCCACCGGCCGTGCGAACGGGATCTCAATCGGGACTTCCAGCGGTTCGACGCCGGGGCACGCCCGGCGTTCACCGAGCGACCCGAGTTCAAGCATCCCCGTGGCGCGCGTATCGCGTCGGCTCTGGGCCTCGACATGGATCCGTCATCGCCGTCCAACCGTCGCGCGATCGAGGTCTATCCGCACCCGGCGAGCGTCGTGCTCTTCGGACTCGACAAGACCCTGAAATACAAGCGCGGCACGTTCGGCGACCGGCAGCGCGAACTGCTGAGGCTGATGACGTTCATCGAGGAGCTCGACGGAGCGACGCCGCGGCTGCGGGCGAACCGCAATGTCAGCTGGGTGGAACTGCGCAAGCGGATCGAGGCCGCCACCCGGCCCGGGCAACTCGACCGCGACGAGGACCCCGTCGACGCCCTGCTGTGCGCCTACATCGCGCTGTACTGGTATCACCGGCCCGAGGATGTGACGATCTACGGCGACTACGACTCGGGCTACATCGTCACGCCGTCCCTGCCCGCATCTCGCCTGCCGCGGCCTCGACCCGCACCGGTCCGCGAGGCAGCGCCGTCGACGGCTGTCGCCGAATACGCTGCCCGGCGCCCGGACCTGGTGGCCGCCACCGAGCAGTACCTCAAGCTGGTCACCAGCCTGCTCGACGAGGCGGGCATCAACTACCTCAGCATCACGGCCCGCACCAAGAGCGTCGATTCGTTCGCCATGAAAGCCGACCGCCGTGCGGCCGACGGCACGCGGATGTACACCGATCCACTCGTGGAGATCACCGATCAGGTGGGCCTGCGCGTCATCACCTATCTGCGTGAGGACGTCGACGCGGTGGCCAATCTGCTGGCCGAGGAGATGCGGCTGCTCGACGACCAGGACATGGGTCTGCAGACCGCCCGTCAGGGCCGGTGGGGCTACGCGAGCCGGCACCTGCTGTTCGGGGTCGAAGGCGAACAGTATCCGGCGTCCATTCAGGTCCGTACCGTGCTGCAGCACGCGTGGGCCGAGTTCGAGCATGACGTGCGGTACAAGGGTTCGATACCGGCCGAGCACGTCAGCGAACTGGACCGCCGGTTCACGCTGGCCGCCGGACTGCTGGAGCTGGCCGACCGCGAGTTCACCGAGATCCGGGAACGGCTGCGGCAGACCATGACCGAAGGGGAGGGAGAGGACGAGTCCCCGGGGTTTTCCAGGGACGCGCGCATCGCCACCCCGGTGCTGGCCACCTACCTGGGCAACCGCTTCCCCGACGCCGGCTGGTCGCGCACGGACCACTACGGCTGGATCTCAGGGTTACTGCTCGAGCTCGGCATCACCTCACTGGACGCGCTGACGAGCGTGCTGGATTCAGTGGACACCGACGAGATAAACCGGCTGATGGACTACCGGTACCCGCCGGGCGCGGTGCGCCGCCTGGACGACGCGTTGTTGGCCGTGTTCGAAGACCGCTATATCGAACTGGACGGAAATGCGCACCGGATCGCTCTGCTGCAGAACCGGATTGAAAAGCTGCGCAAAGATTCCTAGGGCGCGTCGGCGAGGTGGGTTGGGTCGGTGATGCCTGGCCCACGGATGCCCAGTTGACGATTGATCAGCATCGTGACGCCGAACAGGACGACGCCGATGACGATGAGGGCGAGCGCCAGAATGTACTGCTCCGGCGGTCGTCCCGAGGTGGGCAGCACCAGGTACACCGAGGCGATGAAGCCGATGACGGGCAGTGCGGTCGGAGTCTTGAAGTGCCCGCCCTCTTCCCGGACATCACGCCGCAGCACCAGGACCGCGACGTTGACCACCGAGAAGACCGCGAGCAACAACAGCGACGTGGTGCCACCGAGGATCGCGACCGTATCTCCGCTCGCGAACGCCGACACGTAGAAGATCAGGCCGAACGCGATGAGCGTGGTGAACACGATTGCCACCCAGGGGGTGTGCCGCTTCGGGTGCACCGCGCCCAGCACCGGTGGCAGCACATGCTGACGGGCCATGCCGTAGATCAGCCGACTGGCCATCAGCATGTTGATCAGCGCGGTGTTCGATACCGCGAACATCGAGATGATCGGCAGGATGTTCGCGAACGGGAGCCCGGGTGCGGCCGTCTCCATGACCTTCACCAGGGGTGACGAGTCGGCCTCGGATAGTTCCCCGACCGGTACCAGCGCGACGGCGATGATGGCCACGACGACGTAGACGAGGCCGGCAATCCCGAGGCCCGTCAACAACACCTTGGGGAAGATCCGCACCGGATCCTTGGTTTCCTCGGCCATATTGACCGAATCTTCGAAGCCGACCATCGCGAAGAACGCCAGCGATGTCGCCGCGGTGACGGCGATGAAGGCGTTCTTCTCCCCGGACGTGTCGAACGCGACAACCCGGGAGAAGTCGACGTCGACACCGCTGACGATGGCCCACAGTCCGACCACGACGACGATCACCAGGCCGGTGATCTCCACGAACGTGAGAAAGACGTTGAGCTTGACGCTCTCGCTGACGCCTCGCAGATTCACCGTGGCGATCAATGCCATGAACAGCAGCGCCAGCGCGACCGTGCCGAGCCGCTGCCAGCTGAAGATATGGTCGAAGTTCACCTCGACCGCGTCGAAGAAGCTGATCGCGAAGAAGCGCGAAGCCGTTGAGGCCGAAGTGATTCCGGAGCACATCACCACGAAGGCCACCAGGAAGGTGACGAACTGGATGCCAAATGCCTTGTGCGCGTACAGCGCTGCGCCGGCAGCCTGCGGGTACTTGGTGACCAGCTCGAGATAGCTGAACGCGGTGATGGTGGCGATCAGGAACGCCGCCAGGAACGGGAGCCACGCGGCGCCGCCGACCTCCTTGGCGACCTGCCCGGTCAGCGCGTAGACACCCGTGCCGAGGATGTCACCGACGACGAACAGAAGTAACAGTCCGGGCCCCATCACCCGCTTGAGCTGTGGCGCCTCCGCGGTTGCGGGTTGCGACATTCCCCCTCCTTCAGCCGGTCAGACGCGTACCCGCCCGTTCGTCGACGGGCGCCAGCACGTCGATGACGTCGATCAATGTGGCGCGGGCACTGGCTCTGGGCCCCTCCCCTTCGTCGACTAACGATGCCACGACTGCCCCGTCGACCGCACGCACCAGGGCCGTGACCAGTTCGGCCCGCACCGAGCGGCCCGAGCGTTCCACCACCTCGACCACAGCGTCGGTGCGCTGTTGCAGTATGCGGCGCTGAACATCGCGCAGCCCGGGCTGGCGGGCGCAGGCGATGTAGCGCTCGTAGCGCGAGATCAACTCCTCCGTTCCGTGCCGCTCCGGGGACTCCCCGAGCAACAAATCGACGAGGACGTCGGCGGTCGATTCGGCCCCCCGGCGCCGCCGCGACAGCGCAGCCACACCGGCGCTGAGTTGTTCGGCTTCTCGGGTTCCGATGTACTCGACAGCCTTGGCGATGAGGTCGTCCAGTGAGGAGAAGTAGTACGTCGTCGAGGCCAGCGGGAGGCCGGCGCGGCGCGCCACGGCACGATGCCGGACGGCGTCGAAACCGCCCTCGCAAAGCAACTCAGCGGCCGCCCTGACGAGGGCGTACCGCCTACGCTCCCCTTTGGGAGTGACCGCTGCCGTCACCTTCCACATGCTGCCAGCCGGGCCCCCTGCACATCGGGCTTTCGGTCAATCATCAGGCTTTGCTCAGGTTTTTCCGGCGCGTCGGCAATGCCACGGGAATGCCACTGGCCGATGCCATTGTCGGGCGATGGCAAGATGGCCCGCATGCCCAACTTGACCCGTCGCGCAGTCCTGCGCCTCGGCGTCGGTGCGGCTGCCGGCGCCGCCGGTGCTGTAGCCCTCGCCTCCGCCCCTGTCTCACCGGCCAGCCCTGCGGCCGCCCCGACGTTCACCAGTGGCTCGTTCGTATCGGCCGCGCGTGGCGGGACGAACACCAACTGGGCGATCGCGCGCCCACCGGGCCAGACTGGCAAACTCCGCCCGGTGATCGCCCTGCACGGCAAAGGACAGGATGCGGCCGGAGTGATGGCCGGCGGGGTGGAACAGGGTCTCGCCGAGGCGGTGGCGGCCGGGCTGCCGCCGTTCGCGGTGGTCGCGGTCGACGGCGGCGGAAGTTATTGGCACAAACGCGCATCCGGTGAGGATTCGGGCGCGATGGTGCTCGACGAGCTGATTCCGATGCTCGGCGATCAGGGCCTGGACACCTCGCGGGTGGGGTTCCTGGGCTGGTCGATGGGCGGTTACGGCGCCCTGCTGCTGGGCTCGCGGCTCGGACCTGCGCGCACCGCGGCGATCTGCGCGGTCAGTCCGGCGCTCTGGACATCCTCAGGGGCCGCCGCACCCGGGGCCTTCGACAGCGCGGCGGACTACGCCGCCAACAGTGTCTGGAGTCAGCCCGCGCTGGGGTCGATCCCGATCCGGATCGATTGCGGCAACAGCGATCCGTTCTATTCGGCCACCAAGCAGTTCATCGCCGAGCTGCCCAATCCCCCGGCCGGCGGCTTCTCCCCCGGCGGGCATGACGGCAGCTTCTGGAGTTCGCAGCTGCCCGCCGAGATCACCTGGATGGCTCCACTGCTGGTCGCCTAGAGGGTGATGCGCCCTTCGGCGGCGGCCAGACCGATGTCGCTGCGGAAGTGGCTGCCCGGCAACCGGATCGACTTGACGAGCGCGTAGGCCGCCTCACGTGCGGCAGGCAGGTCCGCTCCGGTGCCGACCACCGAGAGCACGCGACCGCCCGAGGACACCACCTCACCGTCCTCGCGGCGCGCGGTGCCGGCGTGCAGCACACCATCGGCTTCCGATCCGTGAATGACGTCGCCGACGCGCGGCCGGCCCGGGTAGTTCTCCGCGGCCACCACGACCGCCACGGCGTAGCCGTCCTGCCACTGCAGGTCGCCGAATGAGGCGAGCTCGCCGGTGGCCGCGGCGTTCAGCAGTTGCCCCAGCGGTGAATCAAGCAGGGCCAGAACCGATTGCGTTTCCGGGTCACCGAAGCGGCAGTTGAACTCCACCACCGCCGGACCGTTCGAGGTGATCGCCAAACCTGCGTAGAGCAGGCCCGAGAACGAGCTGCCACGCGCAACCAGTTCCGCCGCAACGGGTTTGACCACCTCGTCGACGATCTGGTTCTTCACCGAGTCCGGCAGCCAGGGCAACGGGGCGTACGCACCCATCCCGCCGGTGTTCGGCCCGGTGTCTCCGTCGCCGACCCGCTTGAAGTCCTGCGCGGGCAGCAGCGGCACCACCGTGGCGCCGTCGACCACACAGAACAGCGACACCTCGGGACCGTCCAGGAACGACTCAAGCAGCACCGGGTGCCCGGAGTCGAGCAAGCTGGCGGCATGGGCGCGGGCGGCGTCGCGATCGGCGCTGACCACCACCCCCTTGCCTGCGGCCAGACCGTCGTCCTTGACCACCCACGCGGCCTGGCCGGCGGGCGGACCGAAACGGTCCAGCGCGGCGTCGAGGCGAGCCGGGTTGTCGACGATCTCGCTGCTCGCGGTACGCACCCCGGCCGCGGCCATGACGTCCTTGGCGAAGGCCTTCGAGCCCTCGATGCGGGCGGCGTCCTTGCTCGCGCCGAAGCAGGCGATTCCCGCGGCGCGCACGGCGTCGGCCACGCCGAGTACCAGCGGAACCTCGGGACCGATCACCACGAGGTCGCTCTGGAGGCGCTGGGCCAGCTTGACCACGGCCTCACCGGAGGTGATGTCGACGTCGTACTGATCGGCAATGGACTGGGTGCCGGCGTTGCCCGGTGCCACCGCCAACTCCTCGACCTGCGGATCGCGGCGCAGGGCCAGCAGCAGAGCGTGTTCACGGGCACCGGATCCGATAACGAGGACGCGCACGGTCGTAGCGTAGCGGGAAACCTTCGGCCATACACTTGACGCCACAGTGTATGGTCGAACCAAGGAATGTGCTCGCCGTCACACGAGGAGATGATCCGGCTTGACCACCATGAATGCCTGCCCGTTCGGCGCCGGTTACGACTTCACCGATCCCGACGTCCTGCTCCGCGGAATCCCGGTGCGTGAGTTCGCCGAACTGCGCAAAACCGCTCCGGTGTGGTGGAACGAGCAGGACGAATCGATCTTCAATGACGGCGGCTACTGGGTGATCACCCGCCACGAGGACATCAAGACCATCTCCCGCGACGGCGGCGCCGTGTGGTCGACCAACGCCAAGGGTGCCGTGATGCGCCTGCCCGAAGGGGTGACCTCCGAACAACTCGACCTCACCAAGGCACTGCTGATCAACCACGACGCCCCCGAGCACACCCGGTTGCGCAAGCTGGTGTCGCGACTGTTCACACCGCGCTCGGTGGCAGCGCTGGAGGAGAAACTGGCCGTGGCGGCCCGCGACATCGTGGCCGCGGCGGCCAAGAAGGACAGCGGCAATTTCGTCGACGACGTCGCGATGAGCCTGCCACTGCTGGCCATCGCGGACCTGATCGGCGTCCCCGAGGAAGACCGGGAGAAGCTCTTCCACTGGACCAACGCCATCATGAACACCGACGATCCGGATTTCGACGCCGATCCGACGATGGCCAACGCCGAACTGATGGGCTACGCCTACACCATGGCCGAGCGGCGGCGTCAATGTCCGGCCGACGACATCGTGACCCGACTCGTGCAGGCCGACATGGGGGATGAAGGCGGCGGCATTACGGACGTGGAGTTCGCGTTCTTCGTGATCCTGCTGGCCGTGGCCGGCAACGAGACCACCCGCAACGCCATGACCCACGGCATGAACGCATTCCTCGAAAACCCGGACCAGTGGGAGCTTTTCAAGCGCGAACGCCCGGAGACCGCGGTCGACGAGATCATCCGCTGGGCCACCCCGGTGCACTGCTTCCAGCGCACCGCCCTGGTCGACACCCAGATCGGCGATGTCACCGTGAAGGCCGGGCAGCGCGTCGGCCTGTTCTACAGCTCGGCCAACTACGACGAAGAAGTCTTCGACTCGCCGTTCACCTTCGACATCCTGCGCAACCCCAACCCGCACCTGGCGTTCGGCGGCAACGGCGCGCACTACTGCATCGGCGCCAACCTGGCGCGGATGGAGATCAAGCTGATGTTCAACGAGATCGCCGACCAGATCCCCGACATCACCAAACTGGCCGAGCCGCAACGGCTCCGGTCCGGGTGGATCAACGGCGTCAAGGATCTGCCGGTCTCCTACCACGGTTGACGGGCGGGGCGATTCGCCCGTTGTTCTAAGATTCGCCCATGCGAACGCACGGGTGGGCCGGCTCGGCGCCGGCCACCGACGAAGAGGCGATTGCCCGGATCCTGGCCGCGGCCGGCAAGGCGATCGACGAGCGGGGCGCGGACTTCTCGATCGCCGACGTAGCCCGCACCCTCGGCGTCACCCGCCAGACCGTGTACCGCTATTTCCCCAGCACCGACGCCCTGCTGGTGGAGTCGGCGGTACACGCGGCCAGCGACTTCCTGGACCGGGTGGCCGCCCATCTGCAGGGGGTTACGGACCCGGTGGAGGCGGCCGCCGAGGGCATCGCGATTGCGCTGGAGTGGCTGCCCGAGGACAAGCACATCGGTTTGCTGATCGCCCCTGGTCGCGCCGATGCACACACCGAGTCCGTGACCTCTGATGTCGCGGTCGATTTTGCCCGCGCCCTGCTGCGCAAGTTCGACGTCGATTGGGCCGGCCTCGGCTACACCGACGCCGAACTCGACGAGCTCGCCGAGCATCTGCTGCGAATCATCCAGTCCTTCGTGATCGACCCGGGGCGCCCGCCTCGCACCGGCGAAGCGTTGCGCAGCTATCTGCGACGCTGGGTGGGCTCAGCAGTGGTGAGCGGACATCTGGCGTCCGCGAGGCCGTCGGCCGGGAACTAGACCAGCATAGAACGTCAGCGTCGTTCGAAATGCTGGTAGTCGACCGGGTCACGCCAGTTCCCACCCCACTTCCAGCCATGCCCGGCGAAGGCCCGCACCACCACGTCACCGTCGCGGATCATCCCCTGATCGGTGCGGGCGCGGTCCAGATACGCCCGCGCGGTGGCGGGCTGCAAGTCACCGGAGGCCGAGATATACGGGTTGATCAACGGGTTGATGTCGACCGCACGGCCGTAGGCGTGCAGGGACCAGGCTCCACTCGGCAACTGCCGGCAATTGAAGGCCGAGGTGTTGTTGTCCTGCATCGACAGCTCGTCCTCGGCGCGCGGATAGTTGTCCACCGTGTGCATCTTCTCGATCGGGAATCGTGCCGAATACAACTCCGCGAAGATCGTGATCACGTCGCTGACCGCATCACGGTTCACCACCAACTCACCGCGGTGCGATCGGCCGTCAAAACCGAAATAGGACAGGGTGATTCGGCGAAGCGCGGCGGGAGGCACGGGGCATCCCGGCCGCCAGGTGGCGCCCAGCGCGGCCGCGTCCACGGACTGAACCTGCGCGGGTTGCTCGGGCTGCGCGCTCTGCGGTGCGGCGGAGACAGTTTCCGGTGCCCGCCCCGATTCCGGCGAACCACCGGCACACGCCGCCGTGCACCCGGTGAACAGGCCCACCACCAGGGCACATATCCGGACGGTTGCGATGCCCACCCCGCGACTGTAGATCGCGGAACTGGCAGGCCCACCGTCAGCCCGGGCGAAGAATTTGCGCCCTCGATGGGGTTTGCCGGGACATAGACTTGAGACCTCGATCCAGCCGGGGGTGAGCCGTGGGGGCACTCGACGCCTTCTATAGGACGTGGTCGCAGGCGCGCACCACGTTCGGCGATGGTGCCCCGACAACGGGTGACTCGTTCAACGGCAGTGCGCACCTGCGCCAGATGCAATCGACCATCGAGTCCGCAGCGCCCGACGAACGATGGCAGGGCACAGCCTCGCAGGCCTACGCGGCGAAGAACGCCGAGCACGCGGCCGTATACGGCAAGCTCGCCAACCTCGACCAGCGCATGGCCGCCGAAGTCAGCCGGGCCGCCGAGGTGGTCAGCGCCGGTCGGCAGGATCTCGAGCAAACCCAGAGTTGGGTGACCAGCATGGACGCGTCGATCCCGCCCGGCAAGACCGGCGAGATCATGCGGGTGATCCTCGCCAGCAAGGGCATCGGCCAGATCAACGACGTCATCACGCAATCGACCGGAGAGATGGATGACATCGGTCGACGCATCGAGGACATCCGCAAGGAATACGACGCGATTGCGGGTGAGAAGGCCGGCGCCGGTGTGCCGGAGTCGCCGGAAGGCGATCCCCCGCCGGTTGATCCGCTCGACGAGCTCAAGCGCAAGTACCAGGTCGACGAGGATCCTGACGGCGCACTCGACTGGGAGCCAGGGTGGCCGCTCAACATGGCAACCGAACCGATGCACGTCACCGCTACCGAAGCGCGGATGTTGGAGAACCTCAGCCCGGCCGCACTCTGGGATCTCAACCAAACCAAGAAAGCAGCCGAGGCTGAAGCCAAAGCCCGCTTCCCTCCGCAAAACGGCCCCAACGATACGGCCGACAATCACACCGATGCGTTCCGGCACGCGTACTGGAACGCGTTGATGACACAAAGATTTGGCGAGGCATGGACGCGCGATTTCGCAACCGCTCACGAACGGCTGCCGGGCAATCCCGCCACCGCCGAAGCAATGGACCTGTACAACAACGAGGTCGGCAGAAACATCGCCACGGCCCATCCCGAAGCCACACCGGCGGAGCTCGCAGACCTCGTCGAACGAGCAGTCAACAACGGTGACACCGTTGTCGTAGCACCGAACGCTGGCGGCGATAGGCTCGCTTGGAGCGATACAGTCCCCGAGGGTGGAGCGGGCACGACGTCGAGATCCACGGTGCCGGGGCAAGCGCCGAATCCGACTGGCGCTGGCCCCGGTGGCGTCTACGATCCTGGCGAGCCGGGAGGCTACGGAACATCTGCAGGAGGGTATTGAGTGGTCAGGCCATCAACAATCTGCGTCGCACTCAGTGCGGTGATGCTGTGCTTTTTCGTGACGAGTTGCGACGTGGTAAGGCAAGCTATGAGGCAATCGATGGACGTTGATTACAACGATCAGCGGATGAATGACGGCTTGGCCAATCTCGTAGAGACCAGTACCAAGGGCCAACTCAGCGATTACACGTCATGGAACTGGGATGAGGTCCACCTGTTTCACGAATACACAGAGCGGGGTTTCATCGAAGAAACCGTCGGAGCGCCGGTCATCAAGAGTGACTTCTTCCAGTCCAAGGCCAGCCTCTTAGTCTTCGAGGACAACGGAAAGCCGGTCAAAGCTGTCGGTATCCCCGGCGACTATCTACGCGGTGAAGATCACCGTGTCAGTTTTGCTGCGGATGCGATGTTGGATCCGCAAGGCGGCGGCTATCTGATAGTGACGGTGCCTGCGAGCTAGCAACACATGCGCGGGTTTCAACTGTAGTACCGCAGGTAGTACCACAGTTGAGACCCATACGTATCGCCAGCGACAGCCGGACACAACTCAGACCACAGTCAACGGCAACGACTTCCGCGGCTCGAACACGAACGACGCGCCACCGCTGAACTTCGTCACCGCGACCTCATCGAATTCCTTTGCCGCGGTCTCGGTTTCGATCACCCGAGCCGTCCACTCCGTGTCGGAACCGATCACCTCGACCGACAAGTGCGGGTTGACCGCAGCGACGACAGCCTCCAGAGGCCGGGTCTCGGCGGGCCCGGTCAGCGCCACCCAGGAGCCGTCCTCGTGCGCCGGCGAGCGCCGCACCGACACCGTGTCAGGGCCGAACTCGGCATCGACGTATGCCGAAGGATTGAGCAGCGGATGCAACTCGAGCACCCGCACCGCACCTTCGATGCCACCGGGCAGATCCAGTGCCCGGCGAATGCGCTCAGCACCCAACCCGGCGACGCCGATCAGCTGCTTGGTGCAGATCTCGGTGGCCAGTGCGGTGTCCGTACCGGCCCGCTTCCCCACCGCGAGAATGAACGACAGATTCAGCAGGTGCATCTGCAGACACACCTCGTCGGCGATGCGGACCAGCGCCGAGTGCGAGAACGCTGCGAAGTCGAAGTCCGACACCAGCGGCCCCGAATAGTCGGATGCCCCCTCGTCGGAGGGATCGATCGGGTCCAGAACCGTTCGCGCAGCTTGGCTCCGGCCGATCACGTCGAGCGCCGGGATGTCATCGACCTCCGGGTACGACTCGTCGATGATCACCGTCCAGGCGCAGTGCGGCTGACGGTCTGCCGGGGTCCGGGGCGGCCGGTGAATCGGACGCACCTGGCACTTACGGTTGGTGGCCAGCGCGGTGGCATCAAAGGTCGGGTCCTCGATGTCGTGGCACATACCACGCACGTAATCCTCGCCCATCGGCTCGACGTCGAGCAGCGCCCCGCAGTGATCGAGGTGGAACTCGCCGTGCCAGCGATCATGAACCGTGTAGCGGAAATCCATGAATTGGGGCGGGGCGCCGATGTCGAGCTGCAAGCCCTTGAAGATCGTGATGACGTCGACGCCCTCGTACTTGAGCGCCTTCTGCATCCGCCTGGTGTAGATCGGGCTGGACGCCGCCCACTCCTCGATGGCGATCTGCAGCATCTCAGGCCGGCCGAAATTGCTGATGCACCAGGCCATCCCGGACCGGTCGATCATCTGGCCCATGAGCAGCAGCTCGGGTACCAGCTTGACCAGCTGGTCGTGGGTCAGCGAGGCGTACCTACTTGTCATCGAGCTCGCTCCCGGTGTTCATCTTGACTGCCGCGTTCACATTGGCGCGCCGGTCCTCGTCAAGCCCCTTCTCGGCGGCCTTGCGGCGCTTGGCCACGACCTTGGACACGGTTCCGTTGAGCCCGGACCCGAGCGGGAAACCGAGGTACTGGGTGAGGAAAATGGCGATGTCCTTGAGCTCTTCCTCGGTGAACTCACCGTTGAGCAGCGCGGCGTTCACCTGGATCTCGGCGAGATCCTGCGAGCCGACGGCGGTCACCGCGGACAACGTCATCAGCCGCTTCTCACGCATCGACAGTCCGGGCTTGGTCCAGATGGTGCCGAACAGGTGGTCGACGGTGAGATCGAAGTACGGATCACCCTCGATGTTCGGCATCTCCCAGCCGTAGACCTCGTTCATCTTGGCCAGGCCCTTGGCACGCAACTCGTCCATCGAAAGCTCTCCTAATCGTTCTTGTGCGGTACGCCGAGGCCGTCAGCGAGCCGCTGCAGGGCCACCTGCGCCAACGGAAGATCCACTCCCACAACGTCGCCCAGGCCGATGGCCAGGCTCAGGTCCTTTTCACCCAGGCCGCGGGTGTGGGTGAACGCGTCGTAGAGCCAGTGATCCGGGGTCAGCTCGGCCATGTTGTCGCGGACGATGATGGCGCCCGGCCCGCTGGTCAGCGCATCGGTATGACGCACCACCCGGCCCAGCGCACCCAGGTCCAACCCGGCCGCCTCGGCCAGCTTCATCGCCTCGCACGCCGCGGCGTAGGACGTGAAGGTCAGCATGTTGCGGGCCAGCTTCATCCGGGTGCCGGCACCCGGCTCGCCGGCGTGGATCACCATCGAGCCGAACTGCTTGAGCGCCGGCTTGATCCGCTCGTAGACCGGCCGTTCGGCACCGACCATGATGGCCAGCTCACCCTTCTCGGCCGCCGCACCGCCCCCGCTGACCGGGGCGTCGACGATGTGGATGCCCTGCGGGCGGTACTGCTCGGCGAGTTCGGCCGCGGTGGTGTCGCTGATCGTCGAATGGATCACGATCACGGTGTCCGGCTTGCCTTCTTTTTCCAACGCAGGCGCAAGCTGACTGATCACCGAACGCACCTGCTCGTCGTTGAGCACCGTGATGCTGATGATGTCCGCGTCAGCGACACCTGTGACGTCGGCCGCCAGTGTCGCGCCGAGCTCCGCGAAAGGCTCCATGGATTCGGCGCGCACATCGAATACCGTGAACCCGCCCGGCCATTCGGCCAGGCGCTTGGCCATGGGGGCACCCATGTTGCCCAGGCCGATGTAGCCGTATCGCTGCTGAGTCATGACCGGATGATCTGTCCGCCGTCGACGTTGAAGATCTGGCCGGTGATCCACTTGGCCTGATCGCTCAGCAGGAACAGGCACATGCCGACCAGGTCCTCCGGCTGGCCCATGCGGGACAACGGGATTCCCTTGACGATGTCGGCGACCATCTCCTGCGGGGTGGTGGTGCGGTTGGCCTCGGTGTCGATCGGACCGGGCGCAATGGCATTGATGCGGATGTTCTGGCCGCCCAGCTCCCGCGACAGCTGCTGGGTCAGGCCGTTGATGCCGACTTTGGCCAGGCCGTAGTAGTTGGCGTAGAGCCAGGCCGCGGTCGAGGACTGGTTGACGATCGCGCCGCCGCCACGCTTGGCCATCTTGCGGTACACCGCGCGGGTGCACACCAGCGCGCCGTCGAGGTTCACGCTCATGAACTTCTTGTAGTAGTCCCAGTCGACGGTGAGCAGGAAGTCGAGCTTCATGCCACCGAAGATCGCGGCGTTGTTGACCAGGTAGTCGATGCCGCCGAACTCCGAAAGAGCCTGCGCCGCCATGTCCTTGGCCGAGTCGATGTCGGAGACGTCGACCCGCACCGCGAGCGCGTTGCCGCCCTCACCCTTGATGCCGTCGGCGACCTTCGCAGCCCCTTCGGTGTTGATGTCGGCCACCACGACCGCGGCACCCTCGCGCGCCAGCGCCTCTGCGTAGGCCTGGCCGATACCGCCACCGGCCCCGGTGACGATGGCCACCTTGTTGTCGAACTGTCCCATCGAAAATCTCCTCAGTCGTCTAGTTCGCGAGCGTCGCGACGCACTTGATTTCGGTGTATTCCTCGAAGCCGGCCACGCCCATCTCGCGGCCGATTCCGGACTGCTTGTAGCCGCCGAACGGGGCATCGGCCGAGTACCAGATGCCGCCGTTGACGTTGACGGTGCCGACGCGCATCCGCGCCGCCACCGCCTGCGCACGGGCGTCGTCGCCGGAGAACACGGTGCCGGACAGGCCGTACGGCGAGTCGTTGGCGATCCGCACTGCGTCGTCGTCACCATCGTGGGCGATGACGGTCAGCACGGGCCCGAAGATCTCCTCGCGGGACACCCGGGCGTTGTTGTCCAGGCCGGCGATCACTGTCGGCTCGATGAAGAACCCGGTGTCCAAGTCCGCGGGACGCCCACCGCCGCACGCGAACCGGCCGCCCTCCTGCAGAGCGAGGTCCAGGTAGGACTGCACCCGGTCGCGCTGACGGGCAGAGATCAGCGGGCCGCACACCGTGCGCTTGCTGTTCGGGTCGCCGGGCTTGATGCCACCCAGGGTCGCCGCGGCCGCCTCGACAGCCTCGTCGTAGCGGGCCCGCGGCACCACCAAACGGGTGGTGATCGCGCAACCCTGACCGGCGTGCATGGCAACCGTGAAGGCCGCCATCGAGCAGGCCCCGGCCAGGTCGGCGTCATCGAGTACCAGGAAGGCCGACTTGCCACCCAACTCAAGGAACACCTTCTTGAGCGTGAGCGCCGCATCGGTCATGACGGCCCGACCGGTCGCGGTCGAACCCGTGAACGAAACCATGTCCACCCGGGGGTCTTTGGACAGCAGCGCGCCCACAGCGTGGTCGTTGGAGGTGACGATGTTGATCACGCCGGCCGGGAAGTCGGTCTGCTCGGCGATGATCTGGCCGACGGCCGCAGCCACCCACGGGGTGTCCGGGGCCGGCTTGAGGATCAGCGTGTTACCCGCGGCCAGGGCCGGGCCGACCTTGGCCAGGTTGATCTGGTGGGGGAAGTTCCACGGGGTGATCGCCCCGACGACGCCGACCGCCTCCCGCGCGATCTTGCGGTTGGTCGGGATGCCCTGCGGGGTGGCGTAACCGAGATCGGTTGTCCACTCGTAGTTCTCGGCGGTGTCGGCCGAGTAGGCCAGATCGTCGATCGGGCCTTCCAGCTGCGCGCCTGCGGTCAGCATGCGCGGGGCCCCCACCTCGGCGATGGTCAATTCCCGCAGTTCCTCGATGTTTTCGCGTAATGCATCGCGCAGCTGCCGCAGGCAGCGCACCCGGAGCGCGGTGTTCGTCGACCAGTCGGTGTCATCAAATGCCCGACGCGCGGCGTTAATGGCATTGCCCATGTCCTCGGCGTCGGCGTCGGCGGCAACGCCGAGCACCTCCTCGGTGGCGGGGTTGACGGTCTCGAACACTCCGCCGCCCCCGGCGACGAGCTTGCCGTCGATAAGCAGTTGACTCTGGCGATCGGCCAGTACCGGCATTGGTGAACTCCACTTCACGAATTCTGGACAACTGTCCGGCTGTCTCGTCTCGAACGATAGCCGCAGACGACGTCGAGCCGCAAGGGCGCACCTCATCACGCCTCATTCGACGCCAGAATTCGCAGTTCATTGTGGTCTTTCGCGATCCACACTTGCCCAACCTCGACATCGTCGGATAACTTGGACATGTGTCCAGCGATGCGGTGTCCGCAGTCACAGAACCAGCTCCGGAGCCAGACAAGGAGGCCCCGCGCAACCGCCGGCAGGAAGAGACCTTCCGCAAGGTCCTGACCGCCGGAACCGAGATGTTGCGGGAGTCCTCCTACGCCGATCTGACGGTGCGTGCGGTCGCCGCACGCGCCGGGGTCGCACCTGCCACGGCCTACACGTACTTCTCGTCGAAGAACCACCTGATCGCCGAGATGTACCTGGATCTGGTCAGCCGATGCCCGTACTTCACCGACGTGAACGACTCCAGGACCACCCGCGTCGACAAGGCACTACGCGCGCTGGCCCTGGTTGTCGCCGACGAACCCGAGGTGGCGGCCGCCTGCACCACAGCCCTGCTCGGCGGCGGCACCGATCCGGCGGTGCGCAAGGTGCGTGACCGCATCGGCGCCGAGATCCACAAGCGCATCCGATCGGCCGTCGGGCCGGATGCCGATTCCCGCATCGTCTCCGCCCTCGAGATGACGTTCTTCGGCGCGCTGGTCAATGCCGGCAGCGGCGCTTTCACCTACCACCAGATCGCCGACCGATTGACCTACGTCGTCGGACTCGTCCTGGGAGAGGACAAATGACCTTGAATGCAGTCGAGCTGATCTTCGACCCGTACGACTATGACTTCCACGAGGATCCGTACCCGTACTACAAGCGGTTGCGTGACGAGGCCCCGATCTATCACAACGAAGAGCTCAAGTTCTGGGCGCTGTCCCGGCACAAGGACGTGGTCGCCGGCTTCCGCAACAGCGTCACACTGTCCAACAAGCACGGTGTGTCCCTCGACCCGATCTCGCGCAACGACGAAGCACATCGCGTCATGTCGTTCCTGGCCCTCGACGATCCGGGCCACCTGCGGCTGCGCACGCTGGTGTCCAAGGGCTTCACCCCGCGGCGCATCCGCGAACTGGAGGGCCGGGTCACCGAGATCGCCCACCAGCATCTGGACGCGGCCCTGCAGAGCACCACTTTCGACTATGTCGACGACTTCGCGGGCAAGCTGCCGATGGACGTCATCTCCGAGCTCATGGGTGTACCCGACGAGGACCGGGTCCGGATCCGCGCGCTGGCCGACGGGGTCATGCACCGCGAGGACGGCGTCGCCGACGTGCCCGAATCGGCCATCGCGGCCTCGGGTGAGCTGCTGGTCTACTACGCCGACATGGTCAAACAGCGGCGCAAGCGGCTCACCGACGATCTGACCTCGGCACTTGTCGAGGCTGAGATCGACGGCGACCGGCTCACCGACGACGAGATCATGGCGTTCCTGTTCCTGATGGTGGTCGCAGGCAACGAGACCACCACCAAACTGCTTGCCAACGCTGCCTATTGGGGCCACAAGAACCCGGGCCAGCTGGCCCCGGTCTTCGACAACCACGACCTGGTCGTGCCGTGGGTCGAGGAGACCCTGCGCTATGACGCCTCCAGCCAGATCCTGGCCCGGCTGGTCACCGAGGACCTGACGTACTACGACACCACGGTCCCCGCGGGGGATGTGCTGGTGCTGCTGATCGGCTCGGCGAACCGCGACGAACGGGTCTTCGAGAATCCCGACGAGTACCGGATCGATCGCGAGATCGGTGCCAAACTGGTGAGTTTCGGCAGTGGTGCCCACTTCTGCCTCGGCGCGCACCTGGCGCGCATGGAGGCCCGGGTGGCACTGACCGAGTTGTTCAAGCGAATCCGCGGATACGAGGTCGACGAGGCCAACGCCGTCCGCGTCCACTCCAGCAGTGTCCGTGGATTCGCACATCTTCCGATTACCGTCCAGCTCCGCTGAAAGGCCGCTGCATGCCTCGTTTTGCCCCCCTACCTGACCGTCGTCCCGCCCTGGTCGCCGGTGCCTCCTCAGGCATCGGCGAGGCCACCGCGATCAGGCTCGCCGCCAACGGGTTTCCCGTCGCACTCGGCGCCCGCCGGGTGGAGAAGCTCCAGGAGATCGTGGAGAAGATCCGCGCCAACGGCGGCGAGGCCATCGCGGTGCACCTGGACGTGACCGACCCCGACTCGGTCAAGGCCGCTGTCGAGCAGACCACCTCTGAACTCGGCGAGATCGAGGTGCTGGTCGCCGGCGCCGGCGACACGTACTTCGGCAAGCTCGACTCGATCAGCACCGAGCAGTTCGAGTCCCAGATCCAGATCCACCTGGTTGGCGCCAACCGGGTGGCCACCGCCGTACTACCCGGGATGATCGAACGGCAGCGCGGCGACCTGATCTTCGTCGGATCCGATGTGGCACTGCGTCAGCGGCCGCACATGGGCGCCTACGGCGCCGCCAAGGCCGCCCTGGTGGCGATGGTGACCAACTACCAGATGGAGCTGGAAGGGACGGGAGTGCGCGCGTCGATCGTGCATCCCGGTCCGACCAAGACCTCGATGGGCTGGAGCCTGCCGGCCGAGCTGATCGGTCCAGCGCTCGAGGACTGGGCCAAGTGGGGCCAGGCGCGCCACGACTACTTCCTGCGCGCGGACGATCTCGCGCGGGCCATCACCTTTGTCGCCGAGACACCCCGCGGCGGCTTCATCGCAAACATGGAACTCCAGCCCGAGGCTCCGCTGGCCGATGTCAAGGACCGCCAGAAGCTCGCCCTGGGCGAAGAAGGGATGCCGGAGCAGTGACGATAACCAAGGAAGTACAGCGCGTCTCCGGTGGCGAGGAGGAGCACGGCCACCTCGAGGAGTTCCGCACCGATCCGATCGGGTTGATGTGGCGAATCCGCAACGAATGCGGCGACGCCGGCTGGTTTCAGCTCGCGGACAAGCAGGTGATCCTGCTGTCCGGCGCGGAGGCCAACGAGTTCTTCTTCCGTTCCACCGACAGCGAACTCAACCAGGCCGAGGCCTACCCGTTCATGACCCCGATCTTCGGTGAGGGCGTGGTGTTCGACGCCGACCCGGAGCGACGGGCCGAGATGCTGCACAACACCGCGTTACGCGGTGAGCAGATGAAGGGCCACGCGGCGACCATCGAGAACGAGGTCCGCCGCATGATCGAGAACTGGGGCGACAGCGGAGAGATCGATCTGCTGGAGTTCTTCGCCGAGCTGACCATCTACACCTCGACGGCCTGCCTGATCGGCCTCAAGTTCCGCAACCAGCTCGACTCCCGGTTCGCGAACTACTACCACCTGCTCGAGCGCGGGACCGATCCGCTCTGCTATGTCGACCCCTACCTGCCGATCGAGAGCTTCCGCATCCGCGACGAGGCCCGGGCCAACCTGGTCGAGTTGGTGCAGGAGGTCATGAACGGCCGGATCGCCAACCCGCCCACCGACAAGAGCGATCGTGACCTGCTCGACGTCCTGGTGTCGATCAAGGACGAGGAGGGCAATCCGCGATTCTCGGCCAACGAGGTGACCGGCATGTTCATCTCGCTGATGTTCGCCGGCCACCACACCAGCTCGGGCACCTCCAGCTGGACGCTGATCGAGCTGCTGCGCAATCCCGATTTCTACGCCAAGGTGCAGAACGAGCTCGACGAGCTCTATGCCGACGGTCAGGAGGTGAGTTTCCATGCGCTGCGCCAGATTCCGAACATTGACAACGCGCTCAAGGAGACCCTGCGCTTGCACCCGCCGCTGATCATCCTGATGCGCGTGGCCCAGGACGAGTTCGAGGTCGCGGGCCACCCGATCCACAAGGGCCAGATGGTGGCGGCCTCGCCGGCGATCTCCAACCGCATCCCCGAGGACTTTCCCAACCCGGACGCCTTCGACCCCGACCGCTATGTCAAGCCCCGCCAGGAGGATCTGGTCAACCGGTGGACCTGGATCCCGTTCGGCGCGGGCCGGCACCGCTGTGTCGGTGCGGCGTTCGCCCAGATGCAGATCAAGGCGATCTTCTCGGTGCTGTTGCGCGAGTACGAGTTCGAGATGGCACAGCCGCCCGAGACCTACCAGAACGACCACTCCAAGATGGTCGTGCAGTTGGCCCGGCCCGCCAAGGTCCGCTACCGCAAGCGCGTGAAGGACTGACCCCAAATGGGTTGCTACCGTGTCGAACTCGACGAGGACCTCTGCCAGGGCCACGCCATGTGCGAGCTGGAGGCGCCCGACGTCTTCCGGGTGCCCAAGCGTGGCGTCGTCGAGATCCTCGATTCCGAACCCCCCGACGAACTCCGCGATGCCGTGGAGATGGCCGTCGATATGTGTCCCACCCGCGCTCTATCCATCACAGAGAAGGAATGACAATGGCGTCAAGAGAAGAACTGGAAGCCTGGTCGGATCGCTGGCTGAAGGCCAACCAGGAGGCAGAGAAGGCCGGGGACTGGAAGCCGCTGGCCGACTTCTACACCGAAGATGCCACCTACGGCTGGAACATCGGCCCCAAGGAAGACGTGATGTGCGTCGGCCGCGACGAGATCCGCGACGTGGCACTCGGCCTGGAGATGGAAGGCCTGGAGAACTGGGTCTACGAGTACCAGCGGGTCCTGATCGACGAGAAGCAGAACGAGATCGTCGGGTTCTGGAAGCAGATCGCCAACAAGAGCGACGGCAGCAAGGACGAGATCTACGGCATCGGCGGTAGCTGGTTCCGGCTCAACGATCAGCTGCTCATCGAGTGGCAGCGGGATTTCTTCGACTTCGGCCATGTGCAGAAGGCGTTCCTGAAGCTCATCGAGTCCGGAGACCTCACCCCCACCATGCAGAAGCGCATCGAGCGTTCGCTGGCCGGCGACAAACTGCCCGGCTACTACCCGCTCGGCGAGGCTCCGGTCAAGATCTGGTAGTTCCCGGCCAAGCAGTTGCTTGGGGGTGGGTGTGACCCACGCAACTAATGGCTCTAGTCTGTGGTCAACGGCTCTAGTGGAAGGCACACGCGATGAAGACCAAAGGCGCTCTCATCTGGGAGTTCAACCAACCGTGGACGATCGAGGAGATCGAGATCGGTGACCCCGTCAAGGACGAGGTCAAGATTCAGATGGAAGCCTCGGGCATGTGCCATTCCGACCACCACCTGGTGACCGGCGACATCCCGATGGCAGGTTTCCCGGTGCTCGGCGGCCACGAAGGCGCCGGCATCGTGACCGAGGTGGGCCCGGGTGTCGACCACATCCAGCCCGGTGATCACGTCGTGCTGTCGTTCATCCCGTCCTGCGGTGAATGTCCGGCGTGTCAGGAAGGTCTGCGCAACCTGTGCGACCTCGGAGCGGGCCTGCTGGCCGGCACCGCGGTCTCCGATGGCACGCATCGCATCCACTCCGTCAAGAACGGTCAGCCCGTCATCCCGATGACCCTGCTGGGCACGTTCAGCCCGTACATGGTGGTCCACAAGAGCTCGGTCGTGAAGATCGATCCGTCGATCCCGTTCGAGGTGGCCTGCCTCGTGGGTTGCGGTGTCACCACCGGGTACGGCTCGGCCGTGCGCAGTGGCGACGTCCGCCCGGGCGATGACGTGGTCATCGTCGGCGTCGGCGGTGTCGGCACCGGTGCGCTCCAGGGTGCGCTGGCCGCCGGTGCGCGCAACGTCTTCGCGGTGGATCCCGTTGAGTTCAAACGGGACAACGCGCTCAAGTTCGGCGCCACCCACGCCTACCCGGACATCTTCTCCGCGATGGCCGGCGTCGCCGAGGTCACCCAGGGCCGCATGGCGCATAAGACGATCGTCACGGTCGGTGAGCTCAAGGGCGAGGACATCGACCACTACATGAACATCACCGCCAAGGGCGGCACCGTGGTGGCCACCGCGGTCGCCAACATGGCCAGCAACGACGTGAAGCTCAACCTGTCGATGCTGACGCTGCTGCAGAAGCGCCTGCAGGGCACCATCTTCGGTGGCGGCAACCCGCACCACGACATCCCGCAGCTGCTGAGCATGTACAAGGCCGGCCGGCTGAACCTGGACGACATGGTCACCCGGCAGTACAAGCTCGAGCAGATCAACGACGGCTACGCCGACATGCTCGAGGGTCGCAACATCCGCGGCGTCATCCGCTACACGGATGCCGATCGGTAACCACTCTGCGTTTTGTGGAGCCGCAGCCGTACCGAGAACGGCTGCGGCTCCACAACTCACGGGTAGGGAAGGAACACATGACCGAGACATCCACTGAGACACCCGTCGTCGTCGCATCCCGGTCGTCGTGGAAATGCGTGCAATCCGGTGACCGCGAGGGCTGGCTGGCCCTCATGGCCGACGACATCCTCGTCGAGGACCCGATCGGTGAGGCCGTCACCAACCCCGACGGCACCGGGGTTCGGGGCAAGGAAGCCCTCGGCGCCTTCTACGACGCCAACATCGGGCCCAACGAGCTGACCGTCACGTGCGAGGAGACGTTCCCGTCCAGCTCGCCGAACGAGATCGCCTACATCCTGGTGCTGCGCACCAAGTTCCCCAACGGGTTCACCGCCACCGTGCGTGGCGTCTTCACCTACAAGGTGAACGACGAAGGGCTGATCACCAACCTGCGCGGCTACTGGAACCTGGAAGCCATGGTCTTCGCGCAGGAAGACGAGAACTGACCGGCGGAGCGCTTGCCGGCCGCGGCGCGATCGTGGTCGGCGGCACCCGCGGCATCGGCCTGGCGGTTGCCGAACTCCTGTCCGCCCAGGGTGCGGGTGTGGTGGTCAACGGACGCGATGCCGACGCCGCACACGCTGCCGCACAGCGGATTTCCGGTGTCCCCCACGCCGGTTCGCCCGCCGATCCGAAGGTGGCCGACGCGCTCGTCGACACGTGTGTGGCCGAGTTCGGCCGCGTCGACATCCTGGTCAACTGTGCCGGTACCGCCGAACCGGCCGGGTCATCAATTCTGAATGTAACCAGTGCCGAATTTCACGAGCTGCTCGACTCCCATCTGGGCACGGTGTTCGAGACCTGTCGTGCGGTCGCACCGAAGATGGTGGCCCAAGGGGGCGGCACCATCGTCAACACCAGTTCCTTCGCCTTCCTCGGCGACTACGGAGGCAGCGGCTATCCGGCCGGCAAGGGTGCCGTCAACGGATTGACCCTGGCCATCGCCGCCGAGCTCAAAGAACACGGAGTGCGGGCCAACGTGGTGTGCCCGGGCGCCCGCACCCGGCTGTCCACCGGATCGGATTACGAGCAGCACATCAGCGAACTCAACCGGCGCGGGCTGCTCGACGACGTCAGCATGCAGGGCGCGCTGGACGCCGCGCCGCCGGAGTACGTGGCGCCGACCTACGCCTACCTGGTCAGCGATGCCGCGCAGGACATCACCGGGCGCATCTTCATCGCCGCGGGCGGGTTCATCGGCGAATTCGCCCGGCCCTCAACAGGTTTCATCGGATACCGCGACCACAACAGCACGCCGCCGTGGACGGTCGACGAACTGCGCGAGATCATCTCCGGGGCGTAGCCCGGGTTCAGGACGCCGCGCGCTCGCGCTTGGCGGCCTCGCGAGCCAGCAGCCGATCACGCTGCTCCTCGAACTTGACCACCTTCGTCTGCAGGTCTTCCAGGAACGCGGCCAGCTGGTCGCGCCGGGCCTCACCGACGGCACTGAAGTCGTTGCGTTCGAAGATCTGCCACTTGCGCAGGTTCGGCATGACCACTTCTTCGAGGTGCTGGCGCAGGTCGTAGATCCCGTGCTTGGCCATCAGCACACCGTTGCGGCGGAAGTCCGGCATCCCCTGACCCGGCATCCGGAAGTTCTCGACGACGGCGCCGACAGCGTCCAGGGCTTGGTCGGGCGAGAGATCGAGGGCGGCCTCGCACATGTTCCGGTAGAAGATCATGTGCAGGTTCTCGTCCGCGGCGATGCGTTGCAGGAGCCGGTCGGCGATCGGATCGTCGCAGACCCTGCCGGTGTTGCGGTGGCTGACCCGGGTGGCCAACTCCTGGAAGGTCACATACGCGACCGACATCAGGAATTCGGAGTTGTGCATCGCCCGCTCTTCGTCGGTCGACGTGAAGCCGTTGGTCACATGCTCCATGCGGGCCTGCTCCAGCGCGACGAGATCCACACCGCGGGTGACCACCAGATAGTCCCTGATCGCGATGCCGTGCCGGTTCTCCTCGGCGGTCCAGCGGTTGACCCAGGCTCCCCAGGGGCCGTCCTGGGAGAAGCTCCCGGCGGCTTCACGGTGATACGAGGGCAGGTTGTCCTCGGTCAGCAGGTTGGTGATCATCGCTGCCCGGGCCACGTCGCTCAGCTGCGATTGCTCAGGATCCCAGTCCCGGCCCCCGGCGGCGGCGAAGTTGCTGCCGGACTCCCACGGGATGTAGTCGTGCGGGTACCAATCCTTGGTGGTGGCCAGATGCCGATTGAGGTTTTGCTCGGCTATCTGCTCCAGTTCAGCCTGCAAGACCGTATCGGTCAGCTCCTGCTGCATGAATCCCCTTAACGCCGATGTACAACCACATCGGACTGGTTAAAATCCCCCACCCCGCCCAGCAAAGATAGAGCACGATGGGCCGTCCCGACGACTCCACAGTCCGCGCCGAACTCTCAATCGGCCCGATTCGGGCGCTCACTATGCTTCTCACCATGGCGTCCGTCTTCACAAAGATCATCAACGGAGAACTGCCCGGGCGATTCGTCTACGAAGACGATGAGATCGTCGCGTTCCTGACCATCGCACCGATGACACAGGGCCACACGCTCGTCGTTCCCCGGGCTGAGATCGACAACTGGCAGGACGTCGAACCCGCGGTGTTCGGCCGGGTGATGGAGGTGTCACAGCTCATCGGCAAGGCTGTGTGCCAGGCCTTCGGCGCGCAACGTGCCGGCGTGATCATCGCCGGCCTCGAGGTGCCGCACCTGCATGTGCACGTGTTCCCCGCCTACAACCTCGCCGACTTCGGTTTCGCCCACGTTGATCACAACCCGTCGGCCGAATCCCTCGACGCCGCACAGGCGAAGATCAAAGCCGCGCTGGCAGATCTGCAATCCTCGGCAAGCTGACCGTGAACCGGCAGCCCTGACCGGGCGCAGTGGTGACCCGGACCGTGCCGCCGTGGGCCAGCACCAGGGAATGCACGATCGACAGGCCCAGTCCGGTACCGCCGCTCGCGCGGGTGCGTGAGGTATCCGCGCGGTAGAACCGTTCGAACACCCGCCGCGCGTCGTCCTGGCTCATGCCGGGGCCTTCGTCACACACCTCGATGATGGCGTGGTCGTCGTCGGTGCCGACCCGCACCGTGATCCCGGCGGTTTCGGGAGTGTGCTGCACCGCGTTGGCGACCAGGTTGCTCAGCACCTGGCGCAACCGGGCCTCGTCGCCGAGCACCTCCGGGGTCCCGGGTCCGTCGAACACCTCCATCCGCACCCGCCGGCTCGGGGCGATCGACTGCGTGTCGTGCACGGCGTCGGTGGCCAGGGTCAACAGATCGACCCGATGCTGATCCAGCGGCCGCTGCGCGTCGAGTCGGGCCAGCAGCAGCAGATCCTCGACCAGCAGGCCCATCCGCCGGGACTCGCTTTCGATCCGGCCCATCAGCATCTCGACGTCGCGGGCGGCTCCCTGGCGGTACAGCTCGGCGAATCCACGGATCGTTGTGAGCGGGGTGCGCAGCTCGTGGCTGGCGTCGGTGATGAACCGGCGCATCCGTTCCTCCGAGGTGCGCGCCTGCTCTGCGGAGGCGTCCGACGACGCCACCGCCCGCTGGATCTGCGCGAGCATTCCGTTGAGCGCCGACGACAACCGTCCCACCTCGGTGCGCGGATCCCGTTCGGGGACACGGCGATCCAACTGGCCGGCGGCGATGGCCGCAGCCGTGCGTTCCACCTCGACCAGCGGGCGCAGGCTGCGGTGCACGACCGCGTAGCCGACGATGCCGAGGACCACCAGCACCACCGTGCCGATGCCGACCTGGGACCAGATCAACGCGCGCACCGATGACTGCACGTCGGACAGGTCGATCGCGACGGTGGTGAGTTCACCGTTGGGACCCTCGACGGTCATGGCCCGCCACTGCACGTCGGAATCGCCGACGGATTTGACGGTCACCGGCACCGGACCGACGTTGTTGTCGTCGGGCAGTGCGGGTTCGGCCTCGCGGTCGTTGATCGCGATCCAGGTCCGGCCGTCCTGATCGACGCCGCGGACATAGAAGTTCGACGGCGGGCGTGCCGGGTTCGGCCCCTCCAGGGGCGTCGAGGGCAGTTGGCGCGGTTCCTGCGCCCAGCTGTCCGAAGCGTCCAGCAGCGTCTGATCGATGCGGCTGATCTCCGTGTGCCGCATGATCGAGGTCACCGCGACACCGGAGGCGAGCAGCCCGCACGCCACCAGAACCAGCGCGGCGGCCACCAGGCCCACGCGCAGCGGCACACCGCGCCGCTCTACCCGGTCAAACACCTCAAAAGTATGCCGCCGACGGACGGACCTCAGCGTGGCTCACGCAAAACGTAGCCAACGCCGCGCAGCGTGTGCAGCAGGCGCTTGTCGCCGGTGTCGATCTTGCGGCGCAGGTAGGACACGTAGGACTCGACGACATTGACGTCGCCGCCGAAGTCGTAGCGCCAGACGTGGTCGAGGATCTTGGGCTTCGACAGCACCGTGCCCGCGTTGATGATGAAGTAGCGCAGCAGGGTGAACTCGGTCGGTGACAGCGAGACCGGCTCGCCCGCCTTCCACACCTCGTGCGTGTCCTCGTCGAGCTCGATGTCGGCGAAGCACAGCTTGGCGCTGCGCGGTTCCTCGACGCCTCGGCCGGATCGGCGCAGGATGACCCGCAGCCGGGCCACCACCTCCTCGAGGCTGAACGGCTTGGTCACGTAGTCGTCGCCGCCCAGGGTGAGCCCGGCGATCTTGTCCTGAAGGCTGTCGCGCGCGGTGAGGAACAGCGCGGGCGCGTCGATGCCGTCGGCGCGCAGCCGGCGCAGCAGCCCGAAGCCGTCCATGCCGGGCATCATCACGTCGAGGATCACGGCGTCGGGCCGCACTTCCCTGGCCTTGTCCAGGGCACCGGCGCCGTTCGACGCGGTGTGGACTTCGAAACCCTGGAACTTCAAGCTGACAGACAGCAGCTCCACGATGTTGGCCTCGTCGTCGACGACGAGGATCCGGGCTTCGGGGACGCTCTCAGGAACTGCTGGCATGGCCATTCCCTGATGTTGATGGTGCCTCTTGAACTCAACCTGCATGCACGCTGTGCACTTCCTGTGAGTTTAGCTGTGACGCGGGTAACTACACTGACGCCCATGAACCTCGGCAAGACGCTGGTCCAGGTTGCTACCGCGCCCGTACGAATCGGGCTGGCCGTGGCCGACGCCGGACTCGGCATCGCCAACGAGACGCTCAACGCGCTGCAGCGCGGCATCACCGACTCCAACCCACTCAACGGCAGGTCATCGATGGCCTCGCTGCTCGGCATCGACGATGCGGTGGAGCGCGCGAACCGGTTGGCACGGCTGCTGGACGACGACGCGCCGCTCGGTCGGGCACTGGCGCCCGACGGGCCGATCAACCGTTTGCTGCGGCCGGGCGGTCTCGTCGATCAGCTGACCGCTAAGGGCGGCCTGCTGGACCGGCTGACCGCGGACAACGGCGCTGTGGCCCGGGCGGTGGCCCCCGGCGGCCTGGTGGATCAGGTAACCCTGGAGGGCGGCCTGCTGGACCGGCTGACCACCGAGGATGGCGCGGTGTCCCGGGTGATCGCGCCGGGCGGGCTCGCCGACCAGCTGCTGGCCAACGACGGACTGTTCGAGCGGGTGCTGCGCGAGGACGGAGTGGCCGATCGCCTGCTCGCCGAGGGCGGCCTGCTCGACACCCTGACCGATCCCGACGGCCCGCTGCTCAAGCTCGCCGATGTCGCCGACACCCTGAATCGCCTGGCGCCCGGGCTGGAAGCCCTGGCCCCCACCATCGACGCGCTGCACGACGCGGTCATCACGCTGAGCCAGGTGGTCAACCCGCTCAGCAACATCGCCGACCGCATCCCGCTGCCGCGCCGTTCGTCCCGGCGGACCTCCCCGCGGCCGGTCGCCTCGCAGCGAATTATCGACGCTGACGAGTGACCCGCTAAACTAGGCGGCGTTCGACCCGCCTCCGTAGCTCAGTGGTAGAGCGCCCGCCTTGTAAGCGGAAGGCCGTCAGTTCAATCCTGACCGGGGGCTCCATATGCACCGATGGCTGTCGGTGCATGTCAGTAGCTTCCTCACATGAGGTTCTGTCGCGCTGCGGTTCACAACTGGAGAAGCGCAGTCAGAAGGTCTACTGCAGTAATGCATGTCAGGGCTCGGCCCGCCGGAAGGCCAGCACAAAACGTTGGCTCGAATCCGGCGAGGCTTACGTTACTTCTCTACACAGTCACTACATCCGGCTTTATCTCACCGAAGCTCAATCCGGCTGTTGTGCGATCTGCGGCGCGGCCAGCACCTGGCAGGACCTCCCGCTCGTCTTGGTGTTGGACCACATCGACGGCAACCCGACAAACAACCGACGCGAAAATCTGCGCCTGGTCTGCCCGAACTGCGACTCCCAGCTGCCGACGTACAAGAGCCGCAACCGTGGCAACGGTCGCTTCTATCGCCGAGAGCGCTACGCCAACGGGCAGTCGTTCTAGCGGTCACGTCTCGTCGGCGATGTTCTCGTGACTCTCGTGCAGTCCCGGCCCCTCGGGATCCTCACCCCGACGGTCGAACTCGTCCTGCAGCTCCTCTTGCCCCTCAGTCACCTCGCGGGCGTCTTTCGGTATCGGCCGGCCACCGTCACGTCGATCCATGGCCCGTTGAGTCACCCGGATCGGCCGCGGCTAAACACCTAGACCCGGGTGGTCAGCTTTCGCAGGGTTTGGTACTCGGCATCGCGATAGGGCCGCCCATCGGGTTGCAGCAGATCGCTGAACCACACGTTCGGAACCTTGGTGTAGGGCTTGTCCCACGAATCCCACGGGAAATAGGTCTGGGTCTTGCCTGCCACCAGCCCCCAGCTGTAAGCACCGACGTTGTGCCGCTTGGCAACCGGGAGCACGCCTTCGACCGTGCTGCCCTGATCCCGGGCCAGGTACTCGGTGCACAGCATCGGCCGGCCCAGCGGGGCGAGCTCGGCGATGCGGGCCTCGAATTCGTCGGGGCCCGCGTAGGAGTGGAAGGAGATGACGTCGGAGTTGTCGAGCTGGAAACTGTCCATGGCACTTCGGCTGCCGCGATCCCAGCTGCCCTGCCACACACCACTGGTCAAGGGCTGCACGGGATTCACCGAACGCGCCCAGCCGAACACCTGCGGCAGCAGTCCTCCGACGGCGTCGATCTTGTCCTTGCGTTCGACCTTGCGGTACTGCTTGGCAGGGTTGTCGGGCTCGTTCCACAGGTCCCAGCCCAGGACCCGGTTGTCGTTGCGGAACTGGCTCATCACCCCGACGACGTAGTCACGCAGCACGGGGCGGTAGCGGGGGTCGTCGATGCGTTGCGCTCCCGGGCTCTGCACCCAGCCCGAGTTGTGCACGCCCGGCGTCGGGGCCCGCTGCGCCCCCAGCTGCGGATGCGGATCCCAGCACGAGTCGAAGAAGACGAACAGCGGCTTGATGCCCTGACGCGCCGCGATCCCGACGAATTGGGCCAGCCTGCTTTGGAATCCGGCACGGTCCTGGGCCCACAGCAGATCGTGCAGGAACACCCGGACGGTGTTGAACCCGAGTAGCCGGCACGCCCCCAGTTCGCTGTCGATGCGTCGCGCATCGTAGGTACCCGGCGAGAACATCTCGATCTGGTTGATGGCGTTCGACGTGATGAAGTTCGTACCGACCAGCCAGCCCTGGGCCTGGTACCACGCGTTGGCGCGCTCGACCGGCCACTGGCCCGCCGCTGCGCCCGCACGCGGGATCACGGGAAGAGGAGCCAGTACCTGAGGTAGAGCCGCTGCTGCTGCCAGTACCAGCGGGATCTTGAGGGCCGTTCGACGGTGCACTTAGTGAACATAGTGGCGCCCAGCAAAGACCCCGGGGTCACGTATCACATTGCAACCATTGAGGTTTCATATCGTTATCTACTCGGCACCCTCAGAGCCGGCCCACCGTGAAATCGGCGGCCTGGCCAGGCATGCCGTTGAACACGTACGCGGTGTGCGCGAAGTTGGGTACCCCGGCGGGTGTTCCGTCGCAGATGGTGTCACCGGGTTCGCACAACTCGATGGTCTTGTCCTTGTATCGCGGGCCGATCACCATCGCCGGTGCGCCGATATCGCGAATGAACTCATTGGACGGCGTTCCGAGCAGCACCACCGACGCCACGTGGTCGGCGATCTCGGGCGCCATGGGTTCGGGGATGTACTGCTTGTATTCGGGCGGTATCCCGTCGGGGACAGTGGCCGCCGTGGCGTAGGCCGCTACCGCGGCGCCCTGGGAGTAGCCACCCAGCACCATCTTGGTCTTGGGGCAGTCCTTGGCGGTCGCCTCGATGTGGTCGGTCGCATTCCGGATGCCGTCGACGACCGTCCTGGCGAACTCGATCCGGTCACCGAAGTTCCCACTGGCCGGGTAGTTCACCGGGTACACCTCGACCGAACGTTCCCCGGCACGCGCACGCAGCGCGTCGACGAAGGACTGTCCCGGTCCGCCGACCCCTGGCGGCTCGTAGGTGCCGCGAGCGAACACCACCTCGACATCCGGACACGGCTGCGCGGTCGCGGCCGGCGCGGGTGCGATCGGTATGGCGCAGGCGGCTATCAGCACCGCGCCCTGGGTGAGCTTGAGGACGTTCATATGCACTCCACGTCTGACGGACCGTGTTGAACGTTTTCAGTTCCCCATGCTGACACATCCGAAACCTGGATGACAGGGCCCGAAGATATTGCCGGGAGCTATCCCAGCGGTACGTCCAGGTAGGGCCGAGGATCGGCCGCGCCCGGACCGTCGAAGTGCCACCACTCCCCCGAGTACACGGTCAGCCCGCCGGCCTTCATGGCCTCGCGCAGCCGGGCCCGGTTGGCCTGGGCGGCAGGACTGACCCCGTCCGTCGCGTAGGCCAGGCTGCGCGGGGTGAAGTCGTCGAATCCGGTGCCCATATCCGCTCCCGCGATCGTCACATCCACCGATCGGCCGGCCTCGTGGCTGCGCGCATACGCGGACGGCCGGGCCACCCAGTTGGGGTTGGACACCACCTCGAACATCTTGACCTGCACCTCGTGCGGCCGATAGCAGTCCCAGAACACCAGCGTCTGCGGGCGCAGCGCGGCCGCGGCGGCCGCCAACCCGGGGGCCATCGACTCGTGCACCAGGCACGGCGCCCCCGGCGGATAGAGGCGTTGGCCGACGAAGTTGTCGCTGGTCGCGTACCGCAGGTCGATCACCGCGTCGGGGACGACCGAGCGCACGTCGACCAACCCGGCTTCAGCCGCCGGCCTGGCGGATGCGGCGGGCGCCCAGGCGGCAGGCGCCGCGAAGCCGAGCGCCGTCAGTGCCGTTGCCAGCAGCAGCCGCATTCCCGCGGAAATGACACTCTCTTCTTCAGGCATATCGCTTTCCGGTGTACGATAATCACACTCTTGATTCAGCGTCGGAGCCTCCGACGGCCACTGGGTTATGCGCATAAGTACTGCGCATACGTGAACCGACGGATTGGAGCGATCCTATGGCGTCAGCCGTACCGGAGACCGTCGCAACCCGCTACGCCGGCAGGCGGGTCGAGCGGGTCGAGGACACCCGCCTGCTCACCGGGCGCGGCACATACGTCGACGACATCACGCGGCCGGGCATGCTGCACGCCTGCTTCGTCCGCAGCCCCTATGCACGCGCGAAGTTCACCGGTATCGATGCCGCCGCGGCCCGGGCGCTGCCCGGCGTGCACGCGGTGCTCACCGCCGCCGACCTCAACCCCGAGGTCAAGGAGGCCTGGCACGCCGTCGCGGGCAAGGACGTCCCCGACACCCCGCGGCCACCGCTGGCCGAGGGTGAGGTGAAGTTCGTCGGCGATCCGGTGGCGCTCGTCATCGCCGAGAGCCGCTACATCGCCGAGGATGCGGCCGACCTGGTCGACGTCGACTACGAGCCGCTGCCCGCGATCGCCGATTTCCGTCAGGCACTGACCTCCGAGGTGTGCGTCCACGAGGCCTTCCCGGACAACAATGCCGGCGGGATGGCCGGCATGCCGCCCGACGAAGAGGTCTTCGGCTCCGCGGCGCATGTGGTGAAGGAACACATCTACCAGCAGATGCACGTTCCGGTGCCGATCGAGACGCGTGGCATGGTCGCGGAATGGGCGGCCACGGGTACCGCCGCGGGCGAGTTGACCATCTGGGCCTCCACCCAGACCCCGCACGAACTCAGGGCGTTCGCGGCCCGCCTGCTCGGAATCCCTGCTCAGCACGTGCGGGTCATCATGCGCGACACCGGCGGCGGATTCGGCCAGAAGGTCGTGCCGATGCGTGAGGACATGTGCATCATGCTGGCCGCACGCAAGGTTTCCACCGCGACGTCGAACGCGCGATCAGGCACCGCGCTGAAGTGGATCGAGGACCGCCGCGAGAACCTGATGTCGGCAGGTCAGTCCCGCCACGTCGACGGCGACGTGCGCATGGCATTCGACGACGATGGCGCCATCCTGGCTGCCGACATCGACTTCATCCAGGACGTGGGTTCGTACCCGACCCCGTATCCGGTGCTGACCACCGCCGCCATCGGCATGTTCTTTCCCGGACCGTACCGGGTTCCCAAGGCGAGCTTCAGCTACAAGACCGTGTTCTCCAACACCGCGGGCCTGCATGCTTACCGCGGACCGTGGCAGTACGAAACCCTCACCCGCGAAATACTTCTCGACATCGCCGCGCGGAAGATGGGCATGGATCCCGTCGAGCTGCGGCGCAAGAATCTGCTGCGCCGCGACGAGATGCCGTACTTCAACCCCAACGGCATGCCCTATGACCACGTCGCCCCGATCGAGACTTTCGAGCAGGCGGTGAAGATCCTCGACCACGAGGGCTTCCGCAAGGAGCAGGCCGAGGCACTGGCCCAGGGCCGCTATCTCGGACTGGGTTTCTCCGCCTATATCGAGCCGACCGGCGCCGCCACCGGCCACCTGGCCAGCGAGGGCTGCACGATCCGGATGGAGCCGACCGGCAAGATCAACGTGTACGTCAATGGCGGATCCACCGGAAACAGCCTGGAAACCACCGTCATTCAGCTCACCGCCGATGCTCTGGGCGCCGACATCGACGATGTCGCCACCATCCAGGGCGATACCGCGGTGACGCCGTACGGTGCAGGCACCCAGGGCAGCCGCAGTGCCCCGATGACGGCGGGTGCGGTCAACGAGGCCGGCACCATCCTGCGCAACCAGCTTGTCGCGATGGCCGCGGCCCGACTCGGGGTCGAGGAGTCCGAGATCGAGCTCGGCGGATCGAAAGCGCTCGTGCGCAGCGATCCCGAGAAGAGCGTGAGCTTCGCCGATCTGGCCTTCCGCGCGCACTACGAGCCGCAGATGCTGCCGCCGGGCATGTCGGCGAACCTGGAGGCCACCGCCCGCTACACCGCGCCGCCGACCGCCCCGATCCATTGGGCCAACGCCACCCACGCCTGCACGTGCGAGGTCGATGTGGTGACCGGACACGTCACCCTCACCCGCTACATCGTCAGCGAGGATGTCGGCCCGATGATCAACCCCAACGTGGTCGAGGGCCAGATCGCCGGGGGCACCGTCCAGGGCATCGGCGGTGCGCTGCTGGAGAAGCTGTCCTACGACGACGCCGGAAACCCATTGTCCTCGACATTTGTCGACTATCTGCTGCCCACCGCCACCGAGGTCCCGACGATCGAGTACGGCCACGTCGAGATCCCCGGTCCCGGCGTCGGCGGCTACAAGGGCGCGGGTGAGGGCGGCGCCATCGGCTCGACGCCCGCGGTCATCAACGCCGTCAACGACGCGTTGGCCCCGCTCGGCGTCACCTTGACCACGCTGCCCGCCAGCCCGGCAGCCATCGTCGAAGCCATCGAGCAGGCGCAGGAACCCCGCTCGTAGAAACCATTAGGAAGGGACCACTGATCGTGGAGCTGAACAACGAATTCCGGGTCGCGGTACCTGCGGCGAAGACCTGGGAGGTGCTCACCGACGTCGCACGCGTCGCGCCCTGCCTACCCGGTGCCACCCTGCTGAGCGTCGACGGCGACGACTTCACCGGTGCGGTCAAGGTGAAGGTCGGCCCGATCACGGTGTCCTACAAGGGCGACGCGACGTTCCAGGAAAAGGACGCGGCGGCGCAGCGGGTGGTCCTCAAGGCCAACGGCAAGGAGACCCGCGGCAACGGCACCGCGTCGGCCATCGTGACCGCCCAACTCAAGGACGAGGGCGCCGACTCCACACTGGTGGTGGTCACCACCGATCTGGCCATCTCGGGCAAGGCCGCCCAGTTCGGCCGCGGCGTGCTGGCAGATGTGGCCGGCAGCCTGATCGACCAGTTCGCCGGCAGCCTGGAGGCCGAACTGCTGGGCGGGAAGGCACCGGCGGCCGAAACCGGTTCCGCCGCAGGCTCACCCGAGCAGGCACCTCAGGAGGCCGCCCCCATCAACGCGCTCGCGCTGGCCAAGGTGATGGCGGTGCCGATGGCCAAGCGGTTCGCGCCGGCCATCGGCGCGGTCGCAGCCGCGGGTGTGCTCGGCTTCCTATTCGGCCGGGCCGGCCGCAGCAAGCGTAAGAGCAGCGGGCTGACCACCGAGGATCTGCACGCCGCGCTGCTGCGGTTGGTGTCATGAAGCCCGCACCCTTCGCGTATCACCGGCCCGCCACGGTCACCGAGGCGGTGTCCATGCTCGGCGAGTACGGCGAGGACGCCAAGATCCTGGCCGGCGGGCAGAGCCTGGTGCCGATGCTGGCCATGCGCCTGACCCACTTCGAGAACCTGATCGACATCTCGCGGCTGCCCGAGTTGAACGACATCACACTGCAGGGCAACGAAGTTCGGATCGGCGCGGCCACCCCCCACGCCATGGTCGGCCTGGACGACGAGGTCGCCGATTCGGTGCCACTGCTGACCCTGGCCACGCCGCACATCGGGCACTTCCAGATCCGCAGCCGCGGCACCCTGGGCGGCGCCATCGCACACGCCGATCCGGCAGCCGAGTACGCGGCGGTCGCGTTGGCGCTCGACGCCACGATCGAGGCCACCTCGGTTCGTGGCACCCGCCAGATCCCGGCCGCCGAGTTCTTCACCGGTCTGTGGGAGACCGCACTGGCCTCCGACGAGATCCTGACCGCGGTGCGCTTCCCGGTTGCCTCGGGGCGCAGCAGCTTCGGGATCGCCGAATTCGCCCGACGCCATGGTGATTTCGCGATCGCCGGCGCGGTGGTCGGATTCGAACTCGATGAGGACGACCGGATCACCCGCTGCGGCATCGGCCTGCTCGGGCTCGGGTCCACCCCGCTGCGGGCCAGCCCGGCCGAGACGGCCGTGATCGGCACCCCGATCGGCGGTATCACCGCTGACGAGATCGGCCGGCTGGCGATGTCCGAGCTCACCGACATTCCTTCCGATCTGCAGGGCTCGGCATCATACCGGTCCCGGGTCGGGGCCGCCATGGTGTCCAGAGCCTGGACCCAGGCGATCACACACAGCGAGGAGACCCTCAATGCATGAACTGCCGGTTGCGGTTTCGGTCAACGGGTGTGGCTACCAGGGTGTGGTCGAGCCGCGGGTGACACTCGCCGATTTCCTTCGGGACAACTGTGGTCTCACCGGGACCCATCTCGGCTGCGAGCACGGTGCCTGCGGCGCCTGCACGGTCCTGCTGGACGGGCAGGCAGTCCGGTCATGTCTGGTGTTCGCGGTTCAGGTGGACGGTCAGGAGGTGACAACGGTCGAAGGTATCGCCGCCCCGGACGGTCAACTGTCTCCGGTTCAGGCCGCCCTCAAGGAGTGCCACGGCCTTCAGTGCGGCTTCTGCACACCGGGATTCGTCACCTCGATCACCGCGATGCTGCGCGACAACCCGAATCCCAGCGACGAGGAGATCCGCGAGGGGCTCTCGGGCAACTTCTGCCGCTGCACCGGCTACCAGGGCATCGTCAACGCCGTGCACCGGGTCTGCGAGCACGCAGAGACCGACGCCGAGCTCAAGCCTCTAGCTCAGCAATGACTTTCGCGATGCGCCGGGCCCGGGTCTCTGCGGCCTTGGCGCCCTGCACCGACGTCACGTGCGCCTTCTGCTTGCTGTAGGAGAGGCTGTCCCATTTCGCCGCAGCGCCCGGTGACTCAGCCAACGCCGCCCGCAGGTCGTCGGGAGCCTCCACGGTGCGTGGTTCGGTGTCGACCGTCAGATCGACGTCAATGGCATCGCCGCCGCCCATCCCCGACTCGTTGCGACGCTCGGCGCTGAACGGAATCAGGAACTTGCCGCCCATCGGGGCGATCGTCGACCGGTATCGGTAGCCGTTCACGTCGACCACGACGGCCGGGCGCTTCCCGGCACCGAGCGCGTCCACCACCTCGGCAGGGACCTCGATACCGGTGTTGTTGCCGTCCTGGAACATCGTCGTCGAGAACTTCATACTTCCCGAATCTAAGCGGTCGAAGTGGTGCACGGATGCCCCTACCGGGCCGGAGCAGCTTTCCGCGCGGGCAGCCGTCGTTTGAGCCGCACGCTCCTGAGTATCTGGATGGCCATGTTGGTGGAGGTCAGCATCGGGAACACGCCGAGGAACGTTCGTTCCGAAGGGGTATGCCCATGCAACTGTTCGAGACTGCCGAAGACGTAGAAGCATCCGATGCAGAACAGAGTGGCCGGAACGGCGAACGCCAGGACGCTGCCACGGACGGAGAGCACCTCACGCGCCAGGCTCAACTCATCGTCCGAGAGTTCCTCTCGTTTGCGGACCTTGCGCAAAGTCGCAGGCAGGACGCCGATGTCCAGCTTCGACGTGACATGCGGTTTGCCCATCGACCGCCTCGCGAACACGAACGCGATGATCGCGAACACCCAGATCAACGAGAAGAAGACGATCGACAGCAGGCCGAAGAGAGTGGAGGTCGTCACGTCACACCCCCGCTTCCTGCTGCTGCGGCAGCTGCCGACCCGCACGCTGCCGCAGTGGACGCTGCCGGATGAAGGTGGGCCACCAGAACCACGGTCCGAGCATGCGTAACAGGCACGGCACGATGAACGACCGGACGATCAGGGTGTCGAGCAGCAGACCTATGCAGACCGTCGAACCCACCTGACCGATGGTGCGCAGATCGCTGATCAGCATCGCCAGCATCGTGAACGCGAACACCAAACCCGCGGACGTCACCACGCCACCGGTGCTGCCGAGCGCCCGGATGAGCCCGGTGTTCAACCCGGCGCCGGTTTCCTCCTTGACGCGGGAGATCAACAGCAGGTTGTAGTCCGAGCCGACCGCGACCAGGATGATGAAGGTCAGCGGCAACACCAGCCAGTGCAGATGCAAGCCGATCAGGTGCTGCCACACCAGTATCGACAGCCCGAACGCGCCGGCATACGAGAACGCCACCGTGCCGGGAATGACGAAGGCCGCCACCAGGCTTCGGGTCAGGTAGAGCATGATCAAGAAGATCAGCACGATCGCGGCGATCGCCACGATCAGCAGATCGGAAGCCGCATAGGCCTTGATGTCCTTGTTGTTCGACCCCGCGCCGCCGATGTAGATCTTGGCGCCGGCCAGCGACGTTTCCTTGAGCGCCGCCTTGATCGCGTCCGGGAACTGCTCGACATGGTCGATCCCTTCCGGGCCCATCGCGTTGCCCTCATGGGTGACGATGAAGCGGGCAGCCTTGCCGTCCGGCGACATCATCAGCTGCATACCGGTTTTGACGTCCTCGTTGTCGAACGCCTCCCTCGGGATGTAGAAGAAGTCGTCGCTTCGGGATTGGTCGAAGTCGTTGCCCACGTTGATCAGATCGAAGAACGTCTGATCGGTCTGCGTGGACTGCAGGTGCGCGGGCCCGTAGTTGTTGGTGATCACGCCCAGCAGGGACCGGCTGTCGGCCATCATCCGCTCCAGCTGCGAGATCATCTGCGGCAGCAGCCGGTCGATGGCCTCGAACGACGTGACGGCGTCGGCGATCTGCGCGTCGAGGCTGTCGATGCCGTCCAGCGAGTCGAACAGTGATCGCATCGCCCAGCACCCTGGGATGTCGAAACAGTGTGGCTCCCAGTAGAAGTAATTCTTCAACGGTCGCAAGAAGTCGTCGAGGTTGGAGATCCCGGCATTCATGTCGTCGGTGACCTGCTTGAGGTTCTCCAACGTGAGCACCGTCGAGTGGAGTTCGTCGGACATCTTCTGGGTCAGCCCGATCACCTGCTGCAGCACCGCGACCGAACGCGCCTGGATCTCGGCCTGCTTGTCGGTGTTCTCGTTCTGCTGCTCGGTGAACGGCAGCTGCTGACCGCTTCCGCTGCCCTGAGTGGTGAACAGGTAGGGAATGGTGGCGTGCTCCAACGGCCGGCCCAAGGGGCGGGTGATGCTCTGCACCATGGCGACACCTGGTAATCGGATGAGGCTCTTCGCCACCCGGTCCAGCGAGATGAAGTCCGCCGAGTTCCGCATGTCGTGATCGCTCTCGACCATCAGCATCTCGCTGAACAGCTTGCTCTGTGAGAAGTGCCGGTCCGACGCCTCGAAGCCGAGATTGGCTGAGCCGGCCGCAGGTTGGTAGGCACGGTCGTCGTAGCTGACCCGGTAGGTGGGGACGAACACCGCTCCGATCATCACGACCGCGGAGCTGGCGACGAAGACAGGCTTGGGCCACCGCACCACGCTCGTCGCGATCCGTCGGTACAGATGCCCCTTGACCGCCCGCTTCGGGTCGAACAGGCCGAACAGGCTGCCGAGGGTGAGTATCGCCGGTGCGAGCGTCAGCGCGGCGGCGATGGTGAACAGCATGCTGATGGCGACGGCCGGCCCCATGGTGTGGAAGTAGTCGAGGCGCGCCAGACTCAGGCAGTAGCAGGCGCCGGCGATCGTCAGCCCGGAGCCGATGATGATCGGGGCGACGCTGCGATAGGCGGTGTAGAACGCGGCTTCTCGGCTTTCGCCGGCCTGTCTGGCCTCCTGATAGCGGCCCAGCAGAAAGATGCCGTAATCGGTTCCGGCGCCCAGGGTCAGCGCCACCACGATGTTCACCGCGAACGACGACAGCGGAATGATGCCGAAGTGTCCGAGGGTGGCGATGACGCCCTTGGCGACGAGCATCTCGATCAGGACGCTGACGAGCGGCACCAGCAGGGTGGAGACCGAGCGGTAGACCACCAGCAGCATGATCACGATGAGGATGATCGTCAGGATCGTGATGTTGTTGAGGCTGGAGTTCGCGATCGTCAGCGTGTCGGAGGCCAGTGGTGCGGCCCCGCTGACGTAGACCTTGAGCCCCGGTGGCGGAGTGTCGTGGGCGATGAGGTCACGGACGGCGTTCACCGACTCGTTCGCCTGGAGCTGGCCGATGTTGCCCGCGAGCCGCAGCAGAACGAATGTCGCCTTCCCGTCCACACTTTGGGCCCCGGCCGCGGTGATCGGCTTCCCCCACAGGTCCATGACGTACTGCACGTGGTCGGGATCCTGCTTGAGCCGGTTCATCAGGTCGTCGTAGTAGCGGTGGTCGCCGTCGTCGAGCGGCCGGTCGGCTTCCAGCACCAGCATCGTCAGGCTGGTGGAGGTGGACTCCTGGAACTTCTCACCGATCCGCAGCATCGCGACCTGTGACGGCGCGTAGCTCGGGATCATCGAGCCGGCGAGTTGTTCGGCGACGCGTTCCACCTGCGGGATGAACGTATTGGTGCTGACGGCGAGTAGCGCCCAGAAGACGATGATCGGCACCGCCAACACGCGTACGGCACGCGCGACGGCCTGTCCGTCCGCCCGGTGTGCGCTCACGCGGACTTCACCCGGCAGGTGACGTCGGCTTCGGCATGGGTCGACGATTGTTCGTCGCGCACAACGTCGTTCACCAGCATCCGGCACCCCACGTCGCCACCGGCGACCTGCGCCGAGATGCTGCCCGACACCACGGTGAGCGTCGTCGTCTCCGTGTGCGTCCACGGCAGCTCGGTGATGTCGACCTTGTGCGGATGGCCGTTGATGTCGACGTAGCTCAGCATCCCGCCGTTGCCGACGGTCCCGAACAACTCATAGGTGAGCCGCTTGGGGGTGAACTGTTCGGGCGCCTGCGCGGTCAGCACGGACGGGACGGGTCCCGGCTCGGACATCTGATGCACCTTCCAGACGGCCACCGAACCGACACCGAGCGCGATGACGGTGACCAAGGGGAGCCAGCCCTTCTGCAGAAAGGTTCCGCCTCGTGGGCGCCGGGTCGCTCGGTCGCCTCGCCCGCTTGCGGGTCCATCCACGATCATGATGGCTAGATATATCGCATATAGGAACTATCTATCAACCCCTTCGACTACCAACTCGCAGCGTACGGCGAGTCTGTGACTTCGCTGTACGTCGCTAATTGGCAGCAGGAGTCGGCCAGTTAGTCCTTGGACCCGCCGCACAACAGGCCAGGCCCACTCTCCTCGGTTCCGCTGTATTACTTCCTATAAATGATATAAATATCTCGTGAGCGATACGCCGGACAGCAGAGTGGAAGCGATCTCGGCCATGCTCGTCTCGAGCGCTGATCTGATGTGGCGACATCTCGCTGACCGCAAAGGCCTGAGCGCGAGCGCAACACTTGTTCTGGTGCGCCTCAACCGCGAGGGGCCTATGAGGGTCACCGCCCTGGCCGAGGCGGAAGGTGCGAGCCAGTCCGGCATGACGCAGCTTGTTCAGCGACTGGAACAGCAGGGACTGGTGGAACGGTGCGACGATCCCGACGACGGACGGGCATGCCTGGTCAAGGTCGGAGAAGGCGGCCGGCGGCTGTGGGATGAGCGCGCCGATATCCGAAAGCGGCGCATCGCCACGCTCCTGGCCGGACTGCCGGATGACGACCAGGTGACCCTGTGGCTCGCCGCACAGGTCGCGGCGCGACTGCTCGACCAGATGCGCGAGATCGCCGATACGCCGGCCGACGCCGAATCCGAGGGCGTTGCCTGATCGGACGGCCGCCGAGACCTTTGCCTTCCGCCAGAGTTCGAACCAACCCGGTAAGAGTGGAGTCATGAAGATCGGATTCATCGGCCTGGGCAACATGGGTGCGGCCATGGCCGCCAACCTGCTCAAAGCGGGTCACGAGGTCACCGCGTACAACCGCTCCCCCGACAAGGTGACCGCACTGGCCGCCCAGGGGGCACGACCGGCCGCCTCGGTGGCCGACGCCTGCCAGGGCGACGTCGTCGTCACCATGCTGGCCAACGACGACGCGGTACGGGCCGTGACATTCGGCGACGACGGCATCCTCGCCTCGCTGTCCGAAGGCGCCGTCCATGTCTCGTCGTCGACAGTCAGCACCGCCCTGGCCGAACGCCTGACCGAGGCCCATGCCACGGCGGGCCAGGGTTTCGTCGCCGCCCCGGTGTTCGGCAGGCCCGAGGCCGCCGCGGCAGCCAAGTTGTTCGTCGTGGCGGCCGGCGCCCCAGCCACAGTCGAGAAGGTGTCGCCGGTTTTCGATGCCATCGGGCAGCGCACATTCGTCCTCGGCGAGGACCCTCAAGCCGCGAACCTCGTCAAGATCAGCGGCAACTTCCTGATCGCCTCGGTGATCGAATCCCTGGGTGAGGCAATGGCGCTCGTGAGCAAGGCCGGGGTGGACAAGCAGCAGTACCTGGAATTGCTGACCTCGACGTTGTTCGACGCCCCTGTGTACCGCACCTACGGCGGGCTGCTGGCCCGCGAAGAATTCACCCCGGCCGGGTTCGCCGCCACGTTGGGCCTCAAGGACGTCAAGCTGGCGCTGAGTGCGGGCGAGGAGCTACAGGTACCGCTGCCCGTCGCGAGCCTGCTGCGTGACCGTTTCCTCACGCTGCTGGCCACCGGCGGCGCCGAATTGGACTGGTCGGCGGTGGGTGCGCTCAGCGCGTGGGAGGCCGGAGCGGACCACCCCGCCTAGAAACGCGTCAGCGCCGAGGATTGCGGCCACCTGTTGACCGCAATCCTCCGCGCACCGGCTTTCCGACCTAGTCGGCGGCGACCACGCCGCGCAGCCCGTCGACGCCGTACAGCGGTTCCAGCATTCCCGAGATGTCGGGGCCGCGGCGCAGGGCGTGCCCGCCGTCGACACCGATGGCCTGACCGGTGATCCAGCCCGCCGCGTCGCTGAGGAGGAACACGGCCAGATTGGCGATGTCCTCGACCTCACCGAACCGCGGCATCGGCGTGCAGGCCTCGTAGTCGTCACGGGCCGCCGGGAGTTCGAAGACGGGACCGACCATCTCGGTGCGGGTCAAGCCGGGCCGAATGCTGTTGAACCGCACCGAGGACGGCCCGAGCTCATCGGCGGCCAGCTTGAGCAGATGGTCGAACGCCGCCTTGCTCACTCCGTATGCACCGAACCACCGGTGGGTGTTGCTCGACGCGATCGAGGAGATGCCGACGAACGAGCCGCCACCACCACGGACCATCTCCCGGCCCGCGTGCTTGATCAGGTACATCGTGCCGTTGACGTTGAGATCGACGGTCTGGCGCCACAGTTCGGAGTCGATCTGCGTGATCGGACCGATGGTCAGCGACCCACCGGCACTGTGGACCACACCGTGCAGCTGGCCGTGCCAGGCAGTGGCCGCGTCGACCGCGCGGCGAACCTCGTCCTCGTTGGTGACGTCGGCGGGTTCGTAACGCACCGATCCACCACTGGTACCGAGCCCTGCGTTCAATTCGTCGGCAGCCGCGCTCAGCTTGTCGGCATTGCGCCCGATCAGCAGGGCGTTACCGCCGGCCGCGACGATGCCGGCCGCGGCACCCTTGCCGATGCCGCTACCGCCACCGGTGACCAGGTAGGTGCGATCCTTCAACGACAGTTCCATTTGCGTCATCCTTATGGTGTATCTCGCCGGGCCGGCTTCGGGGCCCCCAGCGTCCGCCAGTCGGGAACATCAGGTGGCATACCCACCGGCCAGCGGTTCTCGTTGGCCGACGCCCAGTGCGCGTGCCCGAGTTCGTGAATGTGGAATGCATGGCGCAGCGCCTCGGTGAAGCCCATCGCGTCGCTGGCCGCGTTGACAGAATCCTTGACCAGCAAGGCCGCCATCGTCGGCCGCTCGGCGATACGCCGCGCGAATTCCAGTGTCTTGTCTTCGAGTTCATCGCGGGCGAAGACCTTGGACACCATGCCCAAGCGGTACGCCTCATCGGCATCGATCGAATCACCGGTCAGCAGTAGCTCTTTGGCCTTACGGGCGCCGAACTCCCACGGGTGGGCGTAGTACTCGACGCCCGGCATCCCCATCCGCACCCCGACCACGTCACTGAACTTGGCGTCGTCGGCGGCCACGATCAGGTCGCAGGCCCAGATCAGCATCAGGGCCGCCGAGATCGCATTGCCCTGCACCTGGGCGATGGTGATCTTGCGCAGATCACGCCAGCGCCGGGTGTTCTCGAAGTAGAAGTGCCACTCCTGCAAGTAGGTCCGCTCGGTGACGCCGGCGGCGGTGGCACCGTGGGAACGGAAGGTCGGGTGCTGGGTCGGACCGGGTGTGCGCTCGGCGAGGGCCTCTTCGGAACCGAGGTCATGGCCGGCCGAGAAGTTCTTGCCGCGCGCTGCCAGGATCACCACGCGGACCGCGTCATCGGCCTCGGCCCGGCCGAATGCCTCGTCGAGTTGCACCAGCAGGGTTCGGGACTGAGCGTTCTGCGCATTCGGACGGTTCAGCCAGATCCGGGCGATGCGTCCCTCATCGAGTGTCTCGTATTCGACCTGACGGGCCTCGTCGTCGGAACTGACCATTTCGGACCACCTCTTAGGCAGGGTAAGTAAGTAACGAACTGCACATTACGTGTATCGCGTAACCGAGCTCACACCGGGATCACAGCTACCGTTCAGCCGCTTCACAGCAGAATGCGTTACTCCGTCGGCATTGCATCGTTCACAGAGCCATTTCCCCTAGTAAAGGGTAGGATATCGATCACGGGACGACATCACCGACAACCGTCGTCAGACCACCGCGGCCGGGGTACAGCAAACCTTTTGAGGCCCTGAAGAGAAAGCATCACAATGGCCAACTCCCCGTTCATCGCGCGTCGCTTCGTCGTCGCGGCAGGCATTGCCGTGGCCATCGCTTCAGCCCCCGCCCTGACAGTCCTCGCGATGCCCGCTTCCGGCTCACTCGCCTCCTGCCCCAGTGGGGAAACCGAAGACACCTTCACCAACGTGTGCGTCCCGGATCTGGTGCCGAACTCGCCCAACGCGTTCAGCCCGACCGCCGGCAATCCGAACCTGCCCTCGGTGAACGTGCCCGACGGCGGCGGCTCGATCCCGTGCACCGGCGCCAACTCGGGTGAGTGCATCGGCCTGGCCGAGGAGCAGCAGGCCGAAGGCCCGCAACCGGTTCCGCAGTCGACGGTCGGCAGCAGCCCGACCGTGCACGGCTCCATCGGCTGATACAGCCCCACCGCAGAGACCGCACAGTAAACCTCCAGCAGTCCTAGACTGCTGACGTGAAATCACGTGTTGCGCCCGTCGTGCTGTCCGTCGCCGGCGCCGGTTGTGCACTGTCCCTGTGGCTGGGCGCACCGGTCGCACACGCGACGTGTACTTCCGGCGAGGAAGAGGACGTCTACACGACCACTTGCACGCCGTTCCTGGTGCCGAATTCACCGTCGCCGTTCAGCGGCATCCCCGGCAATCCGGATTTGCCGGCCGTGAACCTCCCCGGCGGAGGCGGAGCCATCCCTTGCACAGGCCACAATGCCGGCGAATGCATCGGACTGGCCGAGGAGGACGAGGCCGAAGGGCCACAACCAATTCCGCGGTCAACAATCAGCGCCAGTCCGTAACAGTTTGGGGCGGTTTCCCAGCCAACTCGTAGATCTGATGCAGATCTCTCACAGCATCCATAGAATCCCAGTCAACAAACAATCGAATACCTAGAGAAAGCGTGACGATGGCGACCTTCCCGATCTCGATGCGACGACTGATCTTTGCCGGCGGATTTGCACTCGCTGCGGCCGCCGCCCCAGCGATCGCCGCGTTCTCCGTACCCGTGTCTTCCGGCCCGGCGATCGCCTGCCCGACGGGCGAAGAGGAAGACCTCTACAGCGGCGCGTGCGTGCCGCACACCGTGCCGAACTCTCCCGGCCCGTTCAGCGCCACCCCGGCCAACCCCGACCTGCCCTCGGTGAACGTGCCCGGCGGCGGCGGCTCCATCCCGTGCACCGGCGCCAACTCGGGCGAGTGCATCGGCCTGGCCGAGGAACAGCAGGCTCAGGGGCCGCAGCCGGTCCCCGAGTCGACCGTCGGCAGCAGCCCGACCGTGCACGGTTCCATCGGCTGATGGCGTGAGGCGACCGGGGTTCTCCCGGTCGCCTACAGTTGTGTCATGCCTGCGAAAACTGATACCGCCGAGATCGACGACGTCGAACCGCTCGCCGACAGCACTGCCAGCCAGGCCCGTCGCGTCGTGGCGACCTACGCCACCGACGCCGACGAGTGCCGGATGTTTCTGTCCATGCTCGGCATTGGACCCTCGAAAACCGAGGCGTAAGTGAGTCCGGAGGGCGGCCCCGAGGCCGCCTCCGGTAACTCCGACTTCGTCGTGGTGGCCAATCGGCTGCCCATCGACATGGAGCGGTTGCCGGATGGCAGCACGACCTGGAAGCGCAGCCCCGGCGGACTGGTAACCGCGCTGGAACCGCTGCTGCGTAAACGGCGCGGCGCGTGGATCGGCTGGGCCGGCGTCCCCGACAGCGGCGAAGAGCCCATCGTCGAGGACGGCGTGCAGCTCTACCCCGTGGAACTGTCCGCGCAGGATGTCGCGGACTACTACGAGGGGTTCTCGAACGCCACCCTGTGGCCGCTGTACCACGACCTCATCGTCAAACCCGTCTACCACCGCAAGTGGTGGGACAGCTACGTCGACGTGAACCGGCGTTTCGCCGAGGCCACGGCGCGGGCCGCCGCACCCGGGGCCACGGTCTGGATCCAGGACTATCAGCTGCAGCTCGTCCCCAAGATGCTGCGCATGCTGCGTCCCGACGTCACCATCGGCTTCTTTCTGCACATCCCCTTCCCGCCGGTCGAGCTGTTCATGCAGATGCCGTGGCGCACCGAGATCGTCGAAGGCCTGCTCGGAGCCGATCTGGTCGGGTTCCACCTGGCCGGGGGCGCCCAGAACTTCCTGGTCTTGTCCCGCCGCCTGGTCGGGGCCAACACCTCACGCGCTTCGATCGGCGTCCGCTCCCGCTTCGGTGAGGTCTCCTACGGGTTCCGCACGGTCAAGGTCGGGGCCTTCCCCATCTCGATCGATTCGGCCGATCTGGACGCCAAGGCACGTAACCGCGCGATCCGGCAGCGGGCCCGGCAGATCCGCGCCGAGCTCGGGAATCCGCGAAAGATCCTGCTCGGCGTCGACCGGCTCGACTACACCAAGGGCATCGACGTCCGCCTGCGCGCCTTTACCGAACTGCTCGAAGAGGACCGGATCAAGCGCGACGACACCGTGCTGGTCCAGCTGGCCACACCGAGCCGCGAGCGGGTCGAGAGCTACATCGCGATGCGCGAGGACATCGAGCGCCAGGTCGGGCACATCAACGGTGAATACGGTGAGGTCGGGCATCCGCTGGTGCACTACCTGCACCGGCCGGTGCCCCGGGACGAGCTCATCGCGTTCTTCGTCGCGGCCGACGTCATGTTGGTCACCCCGCTGCGGGACGGGATGAACCTGGTGGCCAAGGAGTATGTGGCCTGCCGCAATGACCTCGGCGGCGCATTGGTCCTGTCGGAGTTCACCGGTGCTGCGGCTGAGCTGCGTCAGGCCTATCTGACCAACCCGCACGATCTCGAGGGCGTCAAGGATGCCATCGAGGCGGCACTGGAGCAGAGCCCGGAGGAGGGCAGGCGCCGGATGCGCGCGCTGCGCCGCCAGGTGCTGGCCCATGACGTGGACCGGTGGGCGCGCGCCTTCCTCACCGCGCTGGCAGGCGCGAAGTCAGACTGAGGGCTAGATCGGGTTGATCGCGTTGATCAGCCAGTTCCCGCCGATCTTGCGGTAGTCGACGCGCAGCCGGCTGCCGTCATACAGCGGTTGGCGGGACTGGTCGGTCACGGTGCGGTTCATGTACACCAGCACCGATCCCGATTCGCGTTCGGCGGTCATCACACCGACGCCGACGACGCTGATCTGGACCACCAACTGACGCTTGCGCGCCTCGGGGATCACCTTGGCGGTGGCGTCCTGTTCGAACTTCTGCCGGAAGTCCGGCGCGAGCAGCGGATAGGTTTCCGACAGGCTGCGCTCGACGGTCTGATAGTCGTAGCCGAACACCTTCGGGATCTGGTCGGCGGCCACAACGGGCAACTCGGCCCGCGTGGTCTCCTGGCCGCGTTGCGTCACGCGGTTCCAGTAGAGCGAGCCACCGATACCGGCGAAGGCGACGAAGGCCACCGCCAGCACGCCGATCAGCAGGCCAGTGAGTTTAGGGCGCATCAGTTTCCACCGTCGGGGTACTTGAGGTCGTATCCGGTCATGTGGCCGTTGTCGTCCTCGTGCACGATCACCCGCAACCGGTACGGACGGGTCGGAGAATTGACGCCGTCCATGTCGGCGACCGTGACGCGCACCGCCACCAGCACCGACGCATTCCCGGCGATCTCGTCCACCTTCTCCAGCGCCGCTCCGTTCACCACGGCTTCCGAGCTGGCCTTGGTGTCACGGAACAGTGCTTTGAGATTGTCGGCGTTGTTGCCCTGGCTCATCATGTCGCGCAGCGGGCCACTCGTGCCGTCGATGAAGCGGCTCACGCTCTCGTCGATGGTGTCCTGGGTGTAGCTGAACATGTTGATCACGGTCTGCTCGCCCGTGTCGACGAAGCGCTCGTTGCGGGCCTGCACATCGTCCACGGCCCGCTGCTGGCCGAGCATGACGTACCCGAGCACACCCAGCGCCACGGTCCCCAGGCCGAGTGCCACGGCCGCCGCCAGCGCCACCAGCCCGCCGTGGGCACGCCGCCGGGGCGGTGCCTTCAGCGGTGTCAGCTTCGGCACCCTGGGTGCCGTGGTGGTCGATGATTCGACCACCACGGTGGTTGTGGTCACCTCGCCGGCGGGCGCGGCCCCGGTCGGGCCGGCCGCCCTGGACGCGCGCCTACGCACCGGCCTCTGATTCGAGGCCGTTTCTTCCGTCATCAAGCCTGCCTTGGATCCAGCATCAGGTCTACCCAGGTCTCCGCGGGTGCCAGATTGTCGGCGCCGGCCGCATACACGCCGGTGCCTCCGTCGGCGTCAGCGAAGACCCCACTGTGCTGATCGTAGGTGCCGATCCCTGGAGCGCTGGCCAGAGGTGGTGCCTCGGCCGGCAAGGGTGCATCCGGAGCCGGTGCGGGCGCTTCCGGCGCCGGTGCCGCTTCGGGCGCTCCCGGAGGCGTCCGGCCGTACGGGGGCACGATCTGGTCCGGCGGCGCGAAGTACGGCCACGGCGGCGGCGGGGTGCCCGGCTTGTTCGGCGGCACCGGCAGCGGGAACGGCGCGTGCGGCGCCGGCCCCGGGCCCGGCTCGACACCCGGCGGCAACTGCACCACCGGCGGACCCGGATCCGGGTCGACCTGCGGCGGGATGTTCGGGAACTTGTTGGGCGGCAGGATGTTGCGCCCGTCCTCGATCGGCGTGCCGTACGGCACCGGCGGACCGCGCCACGGGTTGGAGCCCACGGGAATGTAGCCGTTGGGGTCGCGGCACAACTGGATCGTGGGTGCCCGCTTGCCCGGGAACTCCTGGCACGGGTAGTTGCGCGCGCCACGCACCACGGACGGATCGTTCTGTGCGGTCTTGCAGTACATGTCGGTCGGCAGATCCCGCAGGGTCAGATCGGCCGGGGACCGGGTCTGGGTCGGCGGGAGGAAACCCGTCAGGCACGGCGGCGCATCGCCCAGGTCGACCTTGAAGTCGAGCTTGCCGCCCTCGTCGACCGGCACACCGCCGGCGACTGTGTTCAGTGCCGCCATCAGGGCCGGGAAGATCACCAGCGCCTGCTCGAGCGACTTGCTGTAGATCACGCCGATCCGGCCGAAGTTGGCCAGGTTGGCCGCCAGCACCGGGAACGTCGGGCGGATACCGCTGAACGCGGTGTTGGCCGCCTCGGTGGTGCCAGGCACGGTCTTGAGGGTGGCGCGCAGCTGCGGGTCGGCCTTGTTCACCTCACCGGTGAACCTCGCGAGCCCGTCGGCCAGCGACCGGATGTTGTCACCGCTGCGCATCTGCGCTTCCAGGAACGGCCCGGCCTGGTCGATCAGCTGGGTGGTCTCGCCGGAACTGGCGTTGGCCTCATCGATCAGCAGGCGCGAGGACTCGATGAGCCGCGCCAGTTCGGGCCCGGATCCGTTGAACGCCTTGAACGTCTCGCGCAGCAGATCCTGCAAGCGGCTGTTTCCGATACTGCTGACCAGCGTGTCGGCCTCGTGCAGCATGCCCGCGATGTCCTGGCCGACCCGGGTGTTCTGTTGATCGATGGTCGCACCGTTGCGCAACTTGCCGGTCGACGGTGACTCCGGCGGAATCAGATCGATGTACTGCTCACCGACTGCCGAGACGCTCTTGACCGTCGCGGTGACGTTGTCCGGGATCGCCGTGCTGCTGTTCAGCTGCATCCTGGCGACCACGCCGTCGGGGGCCAGGCCCACCGAATCCACCCGGCCGACCGTCACACCGCGGTAGGTGACGTTGGCGTTCGAGTAGATCCCGCCACCGGTGAGGAAGTTGGCGTTGACGTGATACGTGCCGATACCCACGGCAGCAGGCAGATGCAGATAGAACAGCGAGATCGCGCCGACGGTGAGGACGGTGACGACCCCGAAGATCATCAACTGCATGCGGGTCAGCCGGTCGATCATTACGGCTTCTCCTCGTGCTGGGTGGCAGTTCCGGCGGGGATCTTGAACGGGTCGGCGGCCTGTCCGGACAGGTTGGCCATCTCTCCGGTCAGCCAGTCCGGCGGATTGATCACCTCGTCGAGGTGCTTCATGTTCGGGTCGAATCCGCCCGTGGTGAAGATCGACTCGCCGAACCGGCGCAGTGTCAGGTCGAACGTGACGAACACGTTCAGGTAGTCACCGCGGACCGCGTTGCGCAAGTACTTGTAGTGGAACGGGAACGTGGGCAGGAACTCCAGGTCCTTGATGAAATCGTCGGCGTTGTCGTTGAATGCCTTGATCACCGGATAGAGATCCTTGATGTCGGCCGCGAAATCGTCCTTGGTCGACGACAGGATCCGCGAGCCCACCTCGGCGAAGCCGCGCAGCGCGGTGAACGCCTCGATGATGTTGGAGCGGTTGTCGTTGAGCACCTTGAGCGCCCCGGGCAGGGTGTCCAACGTGCGGCCCAGGTTGTCCTTGCTGCGGGCCAGGATCGAAGCGAAGCGGTTCAGCCCGTCGGCCGCGGCGATGATGTCGTTGGTCTGCTGGTCCAGCGATGAGGTCAGCTCGGCCAGGCGCGGGATCAGCTCGGCGAAACTTCCGGCCCTGCCTGCCACCGCGGCGTAGGCCTCATCGGTGATGTCCTGCAGCGCACCGAGATTGCCCTTGTTCACCACCATGCCCAATGAGGACAGCACTTCCTCGGTGGTCGGGTAGCGGCTGGTCTGCGACAGCGAGATGTTGGAACCCTCGCGCAACTGCCCCTGCGCCGGTTCGTCAACCGGTTCGGACAACTGCACGTGCTGAGAACCCAGCAGCGATGTCTGGGCAACGCGCGCAACGGCATTCGCCGGGAGCTTTACGTCGCCATCCAACGACAGCTGTACCGCCGCGTAGAAGCTGCCGTCCGGACGCTGCATGGCGTCCAGACCGGACACACTGCCCACCGTGACGTCGTCGACCATCACCGGCGAGTTCTGCGGCAGGGTCGCCACATCGGGCAACTCCACGGTGACATTGTAGGACCCCGCCCCGTGCCCGGCCGTGCCGGGCATGTTGAGCGAGTTGAGCCCGCCGAACTGGCAGCCGGCCAGCAGCATCGCGCCGCTGCCGATCGCCAGCGTGCGTCCGCTGAACCGGGATGCCTTACCCCTCAATGCTTTACCCCTCATCATCCGCCGGCACCAGCCTCAGCAGGCGCGGGCGCAGGTCCGGGCGCGGGACCGACTCCTGTTCCGGGTGCGGGCGCGGGTGCATCCGGCGGCAGGATCAGCGAACTCAGCGTCGCGTCATGCGGGATCTGCGGCGGCGTCACGCCCGGGGCGTTCTGCCACTGCAGGTACGGCACCGGGGTCTCCGACTTGGCCTCGGTCGCCGGGGTGTCGTACATGATCTGACCCTTGTAGGCGGTGATGCTGTTGACCGGGTGGAACAGCACCGGCGGGTAGTTCATCGTGATGCGGCGCAGCACCGGACCCATCCGCTGCCTGCAGATCTCGGCGCGCTTGTAGTTGTCCGGGTTGGCGCCGATGTCGAAGGTGCCACCACAGATGAACTGCGTCGGGTTGGCGAAGTTGGGCAGTGACAGCAGGCCACCGACGGTGCCCTGGGCCGGGTTGTAGATGTTGTAGAAGTTCGCCAGACCATTGGGCGTGACGTGCAGGATCTGCTCGATGTCGTCACTGTGGTCGGTGAGGATCTGGGTGAAGTCCGCCAGCTTGCCCACCTGGGCGATCAACGCGTCGTTGTTCTCGTTCAGGAATCCGCGGACATCGCCCAAAGCCTGGTTCAGCGTGCCCAGGGTCTGATCGAGGCCGTTGGAGCTGTCGGCCAGTACCTGCGACACGGACGCAACGTGATTGGTGAACTGCACGATCTGTTCGTTGCTGTTGGACAACGCGTTGACGAGGACCTGAAGGTTCTTCACCGTGCCGAACAGATCGGTGCGGGAATCACCCAACCGGCCCGCGGTCTGGGACAGCTCCCTCAGTGCGTTGCGGAACGAGTCGCCGTTGCCGTCGAACGTGGTGGCGGCCTGGTCGACGAATGCCGCGATCGGACCCTGGACCGAGTTGGCCTGCGGTCCGAGTTGTGAACTGAGCTGCGTGAGTTGCTCTTTGACCTCGTCCCATTCGACCGGGACGCCGGTGCGGTCCAGCCCGATCGACGCGCCGTCGGCCATCACGTCGCCCTCGGTGTAGGCCGGCGTCAACTGAATGAACCTGGCCGACACCAGGTTCGGCGAGAGGATCAGCGCCTTGGCATCGGCGGGCACCTTGATGCCGCGGTCGAGGGTCATCTCGATCTTGACGTCCGAGGGCCGCGGCTCGATCGAGTCGATCGTGCCCACCGGCACACCGACGATCCGAACCTCGTCGCCGGGGTACAGGCCGACGGCGTTGGTGAAGTACGCCGTGAGCTTGGGACCCGTCCGCGACGGCCACACCTGGTACACGCCGACGGCGAGCACCGCCAGCAGCAACACGGCCAGGCCGATGCGCATCCACCGGTTACGACCGGACGACACCGAACTCTCTTGGGTCATGGCGATTTCGGCCTAACGATCGTGCGTTCGGAGATGTATCCACGCAGCATGTCGGCGAGGCTGTCGGGCAGCTTCCCCGGCTGGAAGTAGGTATCGAGCAGCACCTCGGACATCGACGCCGGCGGCAAGCCGTACAGGTTGATGTTGAAGCCCGGACCGTTGCCGACCACCTCGGCGAGGGTGGTCGCGTACGGCGGCAGGCGGCGCAACGCCTCGCCGATGTGCTCTTTGCGCTCCAGCAGGTTGTCCATCACCAGGTTGAGCTTCTCCAGCGCCGGCTTGAACTCCTTGCGGTTGTCGGCGACGAATCCCGAGAGCTGCCTGGACACATCGTCGATGCCGGCGATCAGATTGCTCAGCGCCTGCCTGCGCTCGTCGAGCGCGGCGAACAGCTGGTTGCCGTCGGTGACCAGCTGGTTGACCTGACCGGCGCGCGATGCCAGCAGATCCGACACCCGCTTGGCGTGCGCAAGCAATCCTTCGAGGGCCTCATCGCGCTTGTTGATGCTGCGCGACAGGTTGGCCACACCGTCCAGCGCGCCCCGCAACTGCGGTGTGGCATCACGCAGGGTGTCGGTCAAGGTCTGGAGGGCCTGCTCGAACTTCGGCTTGTCCAGTTCGGAGACGTTCTGCCCCAGGTCCTGCAGGGCCGTGTTGAGCGTGTAGGGAGTCGTGGTGCGTCCCAACGGGATCACCGTCGAGGACCCACTGCCCTTCGGCGTCACCGAGAGCGACTTCTGACCCAGCACGGTTTCGGTCTTGATCGCCACCAGTGACTGATCGCCGATCTTGATGTTGCGATCCACGGTGAAGCTGACCTTGGCGGTGTCACCGGCCAGCGCCACCCCGGTGACCTTGCCGACCGCGATGCCGGAGACGTTGACGTCGTTGCCCGGATCGATCCCGCCGGCGTCGCTGAAATACGCCTCGTACTTCTTGCCCTGAGGGAAGAAGGGAAGCCCGGTATAGCCGAAGGACACCAGCACCACGCATGCCACCAGGGCGATCCCGAAGATCCCGGTGCGTAGCGCTGTGTCGCCGTCGCGCTTAGCCATTCTCCGAGCACCTCCCCTTCGACGGGTCCGGCGGGCCGCCGAACGGAATCAGAATGTCGCTACCGGCCGGTCCGTTGACCTTCATCCGGATCGAGCAGTAGTAGATGTTGAAGAACGAGCCGTAGGCGCCGAGTCCGTTGAGCCGCAGGTAGTTCTCGGCCAGCGGTTCGATCACCTTGTTGACGTCGGCCTTGCGTTCGTCGAGGCGCTGCGCCAACGGCCGCGCGTTCTCGATGACGGCCTGCAGCGGACGACGCGACTTGTCCAGCATGTCGGTCAGGTCGTTCTCGGCCGAGGCCAGCGGTGCGATGGCGCCGGCGATCGGGTCGCGCCCCTCGGACAGGCCGGAGATGAGCTTCTGCAATTCGTCGACGCTGGAGTCGAACTGCGCGCCCTTCTCGTCGACGGTGCCCAGCACCGTGTTGAGGTTGGTGATCACGTCACCGATCAACTGGTCGCGGGCGGCCAGGTTCTGGGTGAATGCGCTCGTGCTGGTCAGCATGTTCGCCAGCGCTCCGCCCTGACCCTGCAGCATCTCGATGATCGCGTTGGAGATCTCGTTGACCTTGTTGCCGTCAAGGCCTTTCATCACCGGCCGCAGTCCGCCCAGCAGCGCGTCGAGATCCAGTGCGGGCTGGGTGTTCTGCTGCGGGATGGTCCCCCCGGGCGCAAGCTTGCGCAGCTCGCCGGGGCCCGACGTGATCTCCAGATACCGGTCGCCGACCAGGTTCTCGTAGCGCACCTTGGCCCGGCTCGACGTGTAGAGCTGGTAGCGCTTGTTGAGGTCGAATTTCACGTCGACCGTGTTGTCCGGGTTGAGCTTGACCTCGTTGACCGTGCCGACCGGCACGCCCGCGATGCGGACGTCCTGGCCGGCCTTCAGTCTCGAAGCCTGGCTGAACGTGGCGTGGTAGCTGTTCTCCGAGGCGAACCGGAATTCGCCGAACACCACGACCAGCATGGCCGCCACCAACAGCATGGCGATGGTGAAGATGCTGACCTTGAGCATGGTCCGGTCAGGACGCGCACTGGACGCCATCAGAAGCGATCCCTTTCCGCGAACGCGCCATTGAACAGGAACTGCAGGGTCGCCGGGGCGTCGAACTGCACCTCGGTGTTCGGCTGGAACGGCACGTAGGCGTTGTCGGTCACCAGGAACGGTGCGTGGTACCAGCTGCCACCGAACTGCTTGGACGGGATGTCCGGCAGGCCACGGCAGTTGGGGCCGCCCGAGGCGTTCACGATCGGCAGGCTCTCCGGATAGGTGTACGCCGGGGCGCCGGGCAGGAAGTTCGACGACACGAACAGACCGGGCCGGATACCACCGATGATCGGCGCGAACCGGTCCACACCGACCGACACACCCTTCAGCACACAGCCGAACTCGGGTGAGTAGTCGCTGGCCACCTTCAACGGTGCCCGCAGCCGCTGAATGGCGGCGATGTAGTCGTCGGCGGCCGGCTGCAGGGTCGCGGTGCCGTTGTTCGCCAGGCCGGTCGCGGCCAGCAGCGTGGCGTTGAGGTTGGTCTTCTCGTCGACGATCGTCTTGTTCAGGGCGGGCACATTGTCGACGATGCGCGCCAGGTCCGGCCCGGCGTCACCGTAGATGTTGGCTACCGCGGCGGCCTTCGCGAAGTCGTCGCGCAGCGTCGGCAACTTCGGATTGATCTGCGCCAGATAACCGTTGAGTCCCGTGATGGCCGCACCGAGGTCGTCCCCGTGGCCGCGCAGGCCCTCGCCGAGAGCGGTGAGGGTGGCGTTCAGGCTGACCGGGTCGATCTTGTTGAGCACATCCGACAGCGTCTGGAAGAGCGTGTTGACCTCGAGCTGCACGTCCTTGGCAGCCACCGTGCTACCCGGGCGCAGCGAGGTCGGCTGCGGCTCCGCAGGTGGCTGGAACTCCACCGACTTCGCACCGAAGATCGTGTTGCCCGCGATCCGCACCGTGGCGTTGGACGGGATGTAGCGCATCTCGCCACGCTTGATGGACAGCGTCAGCTTCGCCTCGCCGCCGGCGTACGCAATGTCGGTGACCTTGCCGATCTGGATGCCGCGGTACTTCACCTTGGCGTCGCGCTCCATCACCAGGCCGGCCCGCGGCGCGGTCAGGCTGACGGTGTCGGTCGGCGTGAAGGCAGCTGTGTAGGACAGGTAGGTGAAGACCACTGCGGCGGCCAGGATCGCCGCCAGGATCGCAGCGGCGATCCTGACATGACGACGGTGCTTGGAGGGTGCGTCTGCCATAGGAATTCCTGCCACCTACCCGGAAAGGTTGAAGTTGCCGGACGCGCCGTAGACGGCCAGGGAGATGAACAGCGTGATGGTGACGACGACGATCAGTGAGGTACGCACCGCCTGACCGACCGCAATGCCCACGCCGACCGGCCCGCCGGATGCGTTGTAGCCGTAATAGGTATGCACCAGCATCACCGCGATCGCCATCACGATCGCCTGCAGGAACGACCAGAGCAGGTCGCTGGGTATCAGGAACGTATTGAAGTAGTGGTCGTACAGACCCGCCGACTGACCGTTGATGAACACCGTGGTGAACCTCGCGGCGAAGAACGCGGCCAGCACCGACAGCGAGTACAGCGGCACGATCGCGATCAGGCCGGCCAGCAACCGGGTCGAGACCAGGTAGGACACCGCATGGACCGCCATCGCTTCGACGGCGTCGATCTCCTCGGCCACCCGCATCGCGCCGAGCTGGGCGGTTGCGCCCGCGCCGATCGTGGCGGCCAGGGCGATACCGGCGATCACCGGTGCCACGATGCGCACGTTGAGGAACGCCGACAGGAAGCCGGTCAGGGCCTCGATGCCGATGTTGCCGAGCGACGAATAACCCTGCACCGCGATCACACCGCCGGAGGCCAGGGTGAGGAAGGCCGCGACGCCGACGGTGCCGCCGATCATCACCAGGGCGCCTGCGCCCATGGTCATCTCGGCTACCAGCCGGATGGTCTCCTTGCGGTAGCGGTTGATGGCGTTCGGCAGGTACCGCATGGTCTCGCCGTAGAACAGCGCCTGCTCGCCGACGTTGTCGACGACCTTGGGTACGCCGCGGAACAGCCGGCGGAAGCGGAGTGTGGCGTCATAGCTCATCGCACGAGCACCCGGACCCCGATGGCCGTCATGATCACGTTGATCACGAACAGGCAGATGAAGGCGTAGACCACCGTTTCGTTCACAGCGTTACCGACACCCTTCGGGCCTCCTTTTACGGTCAAACCGCGGTAGCAGCCGACCAGGCCGGCGACCACGCCGAACAACAGCGCCTTGATCTCGGCCAGCACGAGCTCGCCGAGGCCGGTCAGCACCGTCAGGCCGTTGATGAAGGAACCCGGGTTGACGCCCTGCAGGAACACTGAGAAGACATAGCCACCGGCGAGGCCGATCGCACAGACCAGACCGTTGAGCAGCAGCGCCACGAAGGTCGAGGCCAGCACGCGGGGCACGACCAGTCGCTGGATCGGATCGATGCCCAGCACGCGCATGGCGTCGATCTCTTCGCGGATGGTGCGGGCACCCAGGTCGGCGCAGATCGCCGTGGCGCCCGCGCCGGCCACCACCAGCACGGTCACCACCGGGCCGAGCTGGGTGATGGTGCCGAAGGCGGTGCCGGCGCCGGAGAGGTCCGCGGCACCGATCTCGCGAAGGAGGATGTTGAGGGTAAACGCGACCAAGACCGTGAACGGGATGGCGACCAGCAGGGTCGGCACCAACGAGACCCGGGCGATCATCCAGGTCTGATCCAGAAACTCTTTGAACTGGAACGGTCGACGGAACATCTTGGCGAAGGTGTCCAAGGACATCTCGACGAAGCCGCCCACGGCCCGGGCCGGAACCGCAAGCTGTTCGATCAACCTGGGCTCCGTTCTCGGGGTACTCGGGTGGGGGAAGTTCCGCGGAAACTCGCGTTAGCGAAAGTTTGACGGCCACGTGACGTGACCGCTCTCCCACCCCTTGGTCTTACGGTGCTCTTAGTGAGCCGGATCATACTAACTAGAACACGTTCGCACTGTCAAAGAATTCAAAATCCTCATGTCGGACGCCGTTTTTGCAGCTCAGGGCGTACCGCACCAATCTTGAGTTAGAACACGTTCTACACATGTCGAGCGACGGTCAACGAGACCGTCAGTCTCGTGAATCCATCAGCTCAGTGGCCGAGAATCCACGCCCCAGGTCACGATCAGCAAAGTAATCGTGCAACGTCCCGCTGAGGTCTGCCGGGTTCCAGGCATCGGAGTTCGCAGTGAAATGCTTCTCCGCTGTGGGCGGCGCGACCAACGTGACAGTTGGACCATAGACGATGAACAGCTGACCGTTGACAGCTTCGGACGCGGGCGCGGCCAGGAATCGCACAAGGGTGACGACATGGTCGGTCGACAGCGGGTCGACCTGGCCTTCGGGCGCATCCCCGAAGACGCCCACGGTCATTGCGGTACGGGCCCGCGGTGCGATCGCGTTGGCCCGTACACCGAAGCGCTCCAGGGCGCGGGCGGCCGACACCGTGAGCGCGGTGATGCCCGCCTTGGCGGCGCCGTAGTTGGGCTGACCGACGGGACCCGACAGCCCGGCCTCCGACGAGGTGTTGATGATCCGGCCGTAGACCGTGCCGTCCCCCGCCTTGGCCTTGTTGCGCCAGTAGACCGCGGCATTGCGGGTCAACAGGAAGTGGCCGCGCAGGTGCACCGCGATGACCGCGTCCCACTCCTCGTCGCTCATGTTGAACAGGATCCGGTCGCGGGTGATGCCCGCGTTGTTGACGACGATGTCCAGGCCACCCAGACCATCGGCGGTGGCGACCAGCTCGTCGGCGGTCGAGCGCGCGCTGATGTCCCCGGCAACGGCGACACCCTTGGAGCCGGCGGCCGCGATCTCGTCGAGGACGTCAGAGGACTCCAGTGCGCCGGCCATGTCGTTGACCACCACGGTCGCCCCGGCCTTGGCCAGGTCGACCGCCTCGGCGCGACCCAAGCCCGCGGCGGCACCAGTGACCACCGCCACTTTTCCGGACAGATCAATCTGAGCGTCGGTCATGATTTATGAATACCTCTAGTCTTTTCGGATCAGGGCTGCCCGGGGGCATTCGGCGATGGACTGCTCGGCCAGATCCTCCTGGTCGGCAGGCACCGGATCGGACTTGACCACGGCATAGTCGTCGTCATCAAGATCGAACAAATCGGGGGCAATACCCACGCACACCGCATTGCCTTCGCAGCGATCACGGTCCACTTCAACTCGCATGGCGACCTCCTCACAACGTGTGTACGCACGGGGCTGCGTGCGCGCAGCCACAGAATACGACCACACCTGACGGATACCAGTCCTGCACCGGCCTGGATCCTAAGACTAGAACGTGTTACAACCAGGTGAGAACTCAGGTCTATCAAGCAGTGAGGATGCAGCGGAATGCGGATCGGTTACACCCCCGAGCAGGAGGAGCTGCGCCGCGAGTTGCGCGCATACTTCTCCAAGTTGATGACGCCGGAGCGCGTTGAGGCACTCAGCTCGTCAGAGGGCGAGATGGGACGCGGCAACGTCTATCGCGAGACCGTCGCACAGATGGGCAAGGACGGCTGGCTCACGCTGAGCTGGCCCAAGGAGTACGGCGGGCAGGCCCGGCCGCCGATGGACGGGCTGATCTTCACCGACGAGGCCGCGATCGCCGGCGCCCCGGTGCCGTTCCTGACCATCAACAGTGTCGCGCCGACGATCATGCACTTCGGCACCGAGGAACAGAAGAAGTTCTTCCTGCCCAAGATCGCCGCGGGCGAGCTGCACTTCGCCATCGGCTATTCGGAGCCGGGCGCGGGCACCGACCTGGCGGCACTGCGGACCACCGCGGTACGCGACGGCGATGACTACGTGGTCAACGGCCAGAAGATGTGGACCAGCCTGATCGCCTACGCCGACTACGTGTGGCTGGCCGTGCGCACCAACCCCGAGGCCAAGAAACACCGCGGCATCTCGATGCTGATCATGCCGACGACCGCCGAGGGCTTCTCCTGGACGCCGGTGCACACCATGTCCGGCGTGGACACCAGCGCCACCTACTACCAGGACGTTCGCATCCCGGTCACCAACCTGGTCGGCGAGGAGAATGCCGGCTGGAAGCTCGTGACCAACCAGCTCAACCACGAGCGCGTCGCGCTGGTGTCGTCGCAGCCGATCTACGTCGCGCTGGACGGGGTCCGCGAGTGGGCCCAGAACACCAAGGACGTACACGGCAAGCGGGTCATCGACTCCGAGTGGGTTCAGCTCAACCTGGCCCGCGTGCACGCCAAGGCCGAGGTGCTCAAGCTGATCAACTGGGAACTGTCTTCGGGCACCGAGGCCCCGTCTCCCGCGGATGCGTCGGCAGCCAAGGTGTACGGCACCGAGCTGGCCACCGAGGCCTACCGCTTGCTGATGGAGGTGCTGGGCACCTCGGCGACGCTTCGCCCGGACAGCAAGGGCGCGCTGCTGCGTGGCCGCATCGAGCGGTTCCACCGGTCGGCGCTGATCCTGACCTTCGGCGGCGGCACCAACGAGATTCAGCGCGACATCATCGGCATGGTCGCGCTCGGCCTGCCCCGAGTGAACCGGTAAGGACGCAAACCAATGGATTTCAAGACGACCGAAGCCGCCATCGATCTGGGCGGCCTGGTACGCACGATCACCGAATCGGTGTGCACCCCGGAACGCCAGCGTGAGCTCGACGGGCTGGAGCAGCGTTTCGACGCCGATCTGTGGACCAAACTGGCCGAAGCCGACGTCCTGTCGGCCGCGGCACCGGAATCGGTGGGCGGCGGTGGATTCGGCGTGCTCGAGCAGGTCGCTGTCCTGACCGCGCTGGGCCGACAGCTGGCCGCCGTGCCGTACCTGGACTCCGTGGTGCTGGGTGCCGGAGCGCTGGCCGCGTTCGGATCCGAGGAGCTGCGCACCGAGTGGGCCCAGCCCGCGGTGGCCGGCGACAAGATCCTCGCCGTGGCCCTGGACGGCGAAATGGGCCAGGGGCCGGTTCAGGCTCAGACCGACGGTTCGGGCTACCGGCTCACCGGCACCCGCACCCAGGTGAACTACGGGCCGGTGGCCGACGCGTTCCTGGTTCCGGCCGAAATCGATTCCGGGGTCGGCGTTTTCCTGGTCGCCAAGGATGATCCAGGTGTCACCGTCTCTGCGCTGAGCACCACCGGCAAGGGCAGCGTCGCCCATCTGGAACTGCAGGGCACCACGGTGGACGCCGCCCGCCTCGTCGGCGGTGCGGAGGTCGTGCGGTGGCTCACCACATACTCGGCGTTGGGCCACAGCGCCTTCCAGTTCGGTGTGCTGGAGCGGGCGCTGGAACTGACGTCCGAGTACGCCCGTGAGCGCGAACAGTTCGACCGGCCGATCGGCAGCTTCCAGGCTGTCTCGTCACGCCTCGCTGACGGCTACATCGACATCCAGGGCCTGCGTCTGACGCTGACCCAGGCCGCCTGGCGACTGTCGGAGGATCTGCCCGCCGACATCGATGTCGCCAGCGCGGCGTTCTGGGCCGCCGAGGCCGGCCATCGTGTCGCGCACACCACGGTGCACGTGCACGGCGGTGTCGGCATCGACATGGACCACCCGGTGCACCGGTACTTCCTGGCCGCCAAGCAGACCGAGTTCGGCGTCGGTGGGGCGACAGGGCAGCTGCTGCGCATCGGCCGCGAACTCGCGGACACACCGGTCTAGGGATGGGGGGTCCAACCGCCGAGCCGACGGTCACCGAGCTGCTGGTCCCGCTGGCCGAGGTCACCGACCGTGGCCTCTACCAAGAGGATTCGTTCGTCAGCTGGGCCGACCACATCGCCGCCGGCGCGCAACTGGCCGCGGCGCTGCGGGCGCGGTTGGACCCCTCGAAACCCCCGCACATCGGGGCACTCCTCGGCAACACCACATTTTTCTCCAGCCTGCTGGTGGCCGCGGGCCTGAGCGGGCTGGTGCCCGTCGGGCTCAACCAGACCCGCCGCGGTGAGGCGCTGGCCCGCGATATCGCCAAGGCCGACTGCCAGCTGGTGCTGGCCGACAATCCCGACGCGGTACCCCCCGGAGTGGATTTCATCGATGTCGAATCTGCCGACTGGGCTGCCGAACTCGCGTCGTATCTGGACACTCCGGTGACGTTCGCCGATCTGTCGGCCGACGACCTGTTCATGCTCATCTTCACCTCGGGAACCAGTGGCGATCCCAAGGCCGTGCGGGTCACCCACGACAAGGTGGCGTTTCCGGGCCGGATGCTGGCCGACCGCTTCGGGCTGGGTCCGGACGACACCGTGTACCTGTCGATGCCGCTGTTCCACTCCAACGCGATCATGGCCGGCTGGGCCGTCGCCGCGGCGGCCGGTGCGTCGATCGCGTTGCGCCGCAAGTTCTCCGCCTCCGGTTTCATGCCCGACATCCGCCGCTTCGGCGCCACCTACGCCAACTACGTCGGCAAGCCGCTGTCTTACATCCTGGCCACCGAACCTGCGCCCGACGATGCCGACAATCCGCTGCGGTTCCTCTACGGCAACGAGGGGGCGCCGCGCGATCTGGGCCGGTTCGCCGAGCGGTTCGGGGTGACGGTGGTCGACGGATTCGGTTCCAGCGAAGGCGGTGTGGCGATCGCCCGCACTCCCGACACCCCCGAAGATGCCCTCGGCCCGCTCACCGACCAGGTGGCGATCGTCGACGTGGACACCGGCGAGCCGTGCCCACCCGGAGTGGTCGGCGAGTTGGTGAACCCGACCGGCGCGGGCTGGTTCCGCGGCTACTACAACGATCCCGAAGCCGAAGCCGACCGCATGACCGGCGGCGTCTACCACACCGGCGATCTGGCCTACCTCGACGAGAACGGCTACGCGCACTTCGCCGGGCGTCTGGGCGACTGGATGCGGGTCGACGGCGAGAATCTGGGAACCGCGCCGATCGAACGAATCTTGCTGCGCCACCCCGACGTTGCCGAAGTCGCGGTGTACCCGATCCCCGACCCCGACGTGGGCGATCAGGTGATGGCCGCGCTGGTGCTGACTGCGGGCAAGCCGTTCGACATCGACAGCTTCGGGAAGTTTCTTCATGAGCAGCCCGATCTGGGACCCAAGCAGTGGCCGTCGTATGTGCGGGTCGGCACCGGGCTGCCACGTACCGAGACGTTCAAGGTGATCAAGCGACAGTTGTCGGCCGAGGGCACCGAGTGTGCCGACCCGGTCTGGTCGATCCCCCGCTAGCCCCACACCTGCCCGGCACCCGCGCCAATCATTTCGATACCATCGGCATCGAAACGTTGAGAGGCGGACCATGCACATCGCAGTGACCGGGGGCACCGGCTATCTCGGAGCCCACACCGTCCGGGGCTTGCTGGCCGCGGGCCATCGAATCCGCCTGCTGGTCGCGCCGGGTTGCGGTGACGACGAGGTGATCGGCCACCTCGCCGAGCTCGGTGAGATGTCGGTGCTGCAAGGCGACATCCGGGACAGCGGCACCGTAGGGGACCTGCTGTCGGGGTGCGACGCCCTGATCCACGCCGCGGGCATCGTCGGCACCGATCGCCGGCGCGAGCAGCTGATGTGGGAGATCAACGCGCACGCGACAGAGGCCGTGCTGAACCGTGCCGTCGAGGCCGGGCTCGATCCCATCGTCTCGGTCAGCAGCTACAGCTCACTGTTCCCGCCACCGAACGGGGTGATCTCCGCCGACACCCCGCCGGCGTCGGGCCGCAGCCCCTACGCCCAGACCAAGGCCTATGCCGATCGGGCGGCCCGACGACTGCAGGACGCCGGGGCCCCGGTGGTGGTCACCTACCCGTCGAGCGTGGTGGGTCCGGCCTACTTCACCGCCGCCGGGGTCACCGAGCGCGGCTGGGCACCGATCGCCAAGGCCGGTCTGGCGCCCCGGATGACCGGCGGCATGCAGATGATCGACGTGCGCGACGTCGCGCTGGTGCACGAGCGGCTGATGGTGCCCGGGCGCGGACCCAAGCGCTACGTCTGCGGCGGCGTGATGGTGTCGTTCAACGAGATGATCGATGTTCTCGAACAGGGAACCGGGCGCAAGGTCCGCCGAATCCCTTTGCCGGGGAGCCTTTTCCGGGGCATCGGCTGGTGCTCGGATCTGCTCGGCGGGGTGCTTCCGCTCGGTGACGGGATCAGCCACGAGGCCGCACTGCTGCTCACCGCCGCCACCCCCACCGACGACAGGAGCACGCTGGCCGATCTGGGCATCGAAGCATGGCGTTCGCCGCAGGACGCGATGCTCGCCTCATTCGGCAGGTGACACACCCAGGGCCTGGCTGAGCAGCCGCACCAGCCGCTGCTGCAGTTCGGGCGAATCGTCGTCGGTCGCCACCGTGGTGGTGAACAGCGCCGCCCCGGCCGCCATCGACAGCACAGCCTTCGCGTCCGATTCCGTCCCGTAGCCTCTGGCCGCGAACATCTCGATCGCCGGCCCGCTGAACCCGTCCCACAGCGCTTTACGCATCGCGGCGTTCTCGCGCAGTGCCAGCAGCAATCCGGGCACCGCCTCACTCACATCGGGACGGCTGAACAGCTGATGGCTGCCGCACACCACCCAGTCGATCCAGCCGGCCAGGTCGGTGCCGGAAAACGGTGACATGTCGGGTGATTCGCCGAGTATCGCGTGCAGCACCAGCTCGGCCTTCGACGACCACCGCCGGTTCAGACTGGACCTGCCCACCCCGGAACGCGCCGCGACCAACCGAACGCTCAGGTCGTCCCAGCCCACCTCGACCAGCAGCTCACGCGTGGCCGCGAGCACCCGCTCGTCGATCGACGTGTCGCGTGGTCGCCCGGCCATTCCCCGATTCAACCGCATGGTGGCGCGAGTAGCGTCGGAGACGTGGGCTACCGCGAACACCGTCCGCCGCCACGCCTCGGCGAGCTCGTGGAGTGCCGGTGGGTCCGCACCGGCCCGGCAGAACCCGGCCGGATACTGCCCGACGGCTGCATGGACCTGATCCAGATGGGCGGCCGGATCGTCGTGGCCGGCCCCGACACCACGGCATTCATCGCCGCGGGCGGCCGCGATCCGGTGCAGGGGTTGCGGTTTCGGCCCGGAGCCCTGCCGCGCCTGCTCGGCGTCCCCGCCTCTGAACTCCGCAACACCCGGGTCGACCTGAATGAACTGCGCCGGATCGACCGGGGCGGCTCACTCGAAGAGCTTGCCGAAACGCTCGCGTCGGAACGGCCACGCACCGAGACCGCACCCTGGCCGCTGCCGGCACTGCGCGACGTCACGCGCCGGCTGGCCGCCGGCGAATCCGTCTCCGCGACAGCGCGCCATGCCGGCTGGTCGAACCGGACCATGCAGCGGCAGTGCGCGGCGGTCTACGGATACGGGCCGGCGACGTTGCGCCGCATCCTCCGGTTCCGCCGCGCGGTCGGGCTGATCGGCACCGGCCTGAGCGCAGGCGCGGTCGCGGCACAGGCCGGCTATGCCGACCAGCCCCACCTGCACCGCGAGGTCCGCGCCCTGGCCGGGGTGCCATGGCGTCAGCTCCGTCAGCTTCCCGATGCCGCGAACAGGTCCACCGAGGTCCCGTCGGGATCTTCGACGGTGGCATAACGCTGTCCCCATGGCGCGTCGAACGGCTTGAGCGTTCCCGGGTGCCCGGCGGCGGTGAGCCGCTCATAGAGCGCGTCGACGTCGGCGGGCGCGTCGAGCCCGAAGGCCAGCGCCACCCGTCCGGCTCCCGTCGGGGGCGCCCAGCCGGGGTGCATTCCGGCGATCACCTCCTCCGTGTCGAACGCGAGGCGGTTTCCGCCCGGCAACGCCACCTCGACGTGCGGCCCGTCGGGCCGGGGAACCGGCAGGCCGAGCAGCCGATAGAAGTCCAGGGATCGGGGCAGGTCTCTCGTGACGATCTCGATGACCGCCGAGTTCAGGTTCAAGGCCATACCCGCAGGTTAGGGCGCTGGACCGGGCAAAGTCGTGAACAGATCGGACAAGCTGCGCCTTTGTCGGACTGCCGGTACCGAGTAGGTTTGGCTTGACTGTTAGTTACTTGCCAGTAGGGAGTCCCCGATGCCCGCTCCGTCCGCCGCCGACTTCGCCCGCCTGCGCGCGCTCGTCGCCATCGACGATGTCGAAGCCCGGCAATCCAAGCCGATCGACGAGGTCTTCACCGGCAAGGAGCTGACCACCATCCCGGTCGGCACCGCCGCGGATGTGACGGCCGCCTTCGCCAAGGCCCGCGCCGCGCAAGCAGAGTGGGCCAAGCGCCCGGTCAAGGAGCGCGCCGCCATCATCAAGCAGTTCGGCGCCCTGCTGGCCAAGAATCGCGACTTCCTGATGGATGTGGCCCAGGCCGAAACGGGCAAGGCCCGCTCGGCCGCGCAGGAAGAGATCGTCGACATGATCCTGAACGCGGGCTACTACGCGCGCGAGGCGGCCCGGCTACTCTCCCCGAAGCGGGTGCAGGGTCTGCTCCCGGGATTCGTCAAGACCGTGGTCAACCACCACCCCAAGGGCGTCATCGGCGTCATCTCGCCATGGAATTACCCGATGACCCTGTCGATCTCGGACTCCATCCCCGCCCTGCTCGCCGGCAATGCCGTGGTGGTCAAGCCTGACAGCCAGACCCCGTACTGCACGCTGGCCAATGCCGAACTGCTGTATCAGGCCGGGCTGCCGCGGGATCTGTTCGCGGTCGTGCCCGGGCCGGGTTCGGTGGTCGGCACCGCGATCGTCGAGAACTGCGACTACATGATGTTCACCGGTTCGACGGCCACCGGGCGGACGCTCGCCGAGCAGTGCGGCCGCCGGTTGATCGGCTTCTCCGCCGAACTCGGCGGCAAGAACCCCATGATCGTCACCAAGGGCGCCAATTTGAAGGTGGCCGCCAAGGCCGCCACCCGCGCCTGCTTCTCCAATGCCGGTCAGCTGTGCATCTCGATCGAGCGGATCTACGTCGAGCGCGACGTCGCCGACGAGTTCACCGCCAAGTTCGCCGAGGAGGTCCGCAACATGAACCTGTCGGCGGCCTACGACTTCACCGCCGACATGGGCAGCCTGATCTCCGAAGATCAGATCAAGACGGTGTCCGGTCACGTCGACGATGCAAAGGCCAAGGGCGCCAAGGTGGTTGCCGGTGGTAATGCGCGCCCCGACATCGGCCCGTTGTTCTACGAGCCCACGGTGCTGACCGGTGTCACCGACGAGATGGAATGCGCGCGCAACGAAACCTTCGGCCCGCTGGTGTCGATCTACCCGGTCGATTCCGTCGCCGAGGCGATCGAGAAGGCCAACGACACCGAGTACGGCCTCAACGCCAGCGTGTGGGCCGGATCGAAGTCCGAGGGCGAGGCGATCGCGGCCCAGGTCAATTCGGGCACGGTCAATGTCGACGAGGGCTATGCCCTGGCGTTCGGCAGCACCGCCGCCCCGATGGGCGGTATGAAAGCCTCCGGTGTCGGACGCCGCCACGGCGCCGACGGCATCCTCAAGTACACCGAGTCGCAGACCGTCTCCACCGCGCGGGTGATCAATCTCGATCCGCCGCTGGGAATCTCGCAGACGTTCTGGCAGAAGGCGCTCACGCCGATGATCCGGGCCGTGCAGAAGCTGCCCGGCCGCTAAAGCGACGCCGGCGATGCTGAGGCGACAGTTCCTCCGGTCAGGGACGGTCGTGGTCGGTGCGGCCCTGGCGGCTGGGTGCACCGACCCCGCCGGCAAGGATCAACGCAGTTGGCGGATGCCCGACGAAGGCTACCCGCACAAACGGACCTGGATGGCTTTCGGTGCCAGCGAGGCGATCTGGGGTGCTGCGCTGCTGCCGGAAGTGCGCCGGAACCTCGCGACGATCGCCCGGACGATCGCGCAGTTCGAGCCCGTCACGATGTTGGTCCGCGCCGAGGACCACGATCTGGCACGGGAAATCGTGGGGCCCACTGTGGAATTGGTGGAGGCACCGCTCGACGATCTGTGGATGCGCGACACCGGGCCGGTGTTCGTGCAGATCAACATCGACGCCATCGCCGCCGGCGGTGGAGGCATCCACTGCGCCACCCAACAGGAACCTGTCCAGTACTAGATCACGGGACGACGCGCGACGACCTCGAAGTTCAGCGGGATCCTCGGCGTTCCCGGTGGCAGGGTCCAGCCGTGGGTGCAGGGCACAAGAGCAGGGAACGCCGGCCAGTCCATGTAGGGCAGCTCGGCGAACGACTCGATGACGAGCCCGGCCTGCAGCAATGCCATGACCACTTCGGCCAGGTCATGACGCCACTCATGGTTGCGCACATGGGCGATCTGTCCGGCCGAGCTTTCGGTGTAAGTCCCTGAGTCGTCGTAGGTTCGGGCGCCTCCGCCGCTGAGGTAGTCGTCGGTGACATCCCACGGTTCGAAGTCCATCGCACCGAGGAGTGGATGATCGTCGCGGATCAGAAACACCCCGCCAGCACCTCGCGGTCCCAGCACAACGACATCGAGCCTGCGGTCAGATCGCGAAATCGTGGGAAATCGCGACCTGACCGCAGGCTCGATGCGCTATGCGCAGACTCAGCTCTCGGCGATACCGTCGAGACGCTTGGTGGCCGCCTCGAAACCGCTCACCAGCTCACCGATGATGTCGGCGGCGGGGCGGATCTCGTTCATCCGGCCGACGATCTGGCCGACCGGCATCGCGACCGCGGTCGGGTCATCAGAAAGGCTCATCCGCTGATGCGCCTCGCCGACCAGAATGTTCTGCAGCGGCATCGGCAGCGCTTCGGGGGCGTCCGGTGCGTCCCAGGCGTCGGTCCAGCGGCTCTTCAAGATCCGGGCGGGCTTGCCGGAGTAGATCTTCCGGCGCACGGTGTCGGCGGAGGTGGCGTTCAGCAATGCCTCCTGGATCACCGAGGCACCCGACTCGCGACGCACGCCCAGGTCGTATTCGGCCGCGGTGAGGAATGCCGATCCCATCCAGACACCCTGAGCACCGAGCGCCAGGGCCGCCGCCACCTGTCGGCCGCTGCCGATACCGCCGGCAGCAAGCACCGCGGCCTTGCCGTCGACAGCGTCGACGATTTCCGGCCACAACACCACCGAGCCGATCTCACCGGTGTGCCCGCCGGCCTCATGCCCCTGGGCGATCACGATGTCCACCCCGTTGGCTACGTGGCTGAGCGCATGCTTCGCGCTGCCGGCCAGCGCGGCCACCGGCACACCTGCCTCGTGAACCTGCTCGATGACGTCATTGGGCGGGGACCCCAGCGCGTTGGCGATCAGCTTGATCGGATGGCGCAACGCCACCTCGACATGGCTTCGCGCCACCGAGTGCAGCCAGCCCAGCACACCTGTGTTGTGCTCGCCCTCCGCCGGGAGCGGCGGAACGCCGAGATCGGCAAGGGTTTTCGCGACGAAGTCCCGGTGAGCCTGCGGAATCAGCTTGTCGATGTCGACTGCGCTGCCCTCGGTGGGGATCTTGTTGGGCATCACCACGTCGACGCCGTACGGCTTACCGTCGGTGTTGGCGTCCATCCAGGACAGCACGTTTTCCAGCTCGTCGGGATCGTTGAACCGCACGCAGCCCAGCACACCCAGACCGCCGGCCCGGGTGACCGCGGCGGCCACCTTCTCCGACGGGGTGAATACGAAGATCGGGTATTCGATCCCGAATCTCTCGCAGAGATCAGTCTTCATCATTTCGCTCCAACATGATTCGCGTGCACCTCGTCGGCGGCGCGCTCCTCGGTGGTGTCCTTGGCCCACCGGTAGTCGGGCTTGCCCGCGGGCGAGCGCTTGACCTCGTCGACCAGCCACAGGCTGCGCGGCACCTTGTAACCCGCGATCTCGCTGCGCACGAACGCATCGAGATCGGCCAGGGTCGGGCGCGACCCGTCGCGCGGCTGCACGACGGCGGCGACGTGCTGACCGAAGCGCTCGTCGGGCACGCCGACCACCAGCGCGTCGAACACGTCCGGATGTCCCTTGAGCGCGGCCTCGACCTCTTCGGGGTAGATCTTCTCGCCGCCGCTGTTGATCGACACCGAGCCGCGGCCCAGCATGGTCACGCTGCCGTCGGCCTCGACCTCGGCATAGTCACCCGGGATGGCGTAGCGGACCCCGTTGAAGGTCCGGAAGGTCTCGGCGGTCTTCTTCTCGTCCTTGAAGTAGCCGACCGGGATGTGGCCGCACTTGGCGATGATGCCGCGCACGCCCGACCCCGGAACCACCTCGTTGCCGTCCTCGTCGAGCACCTTGGTGTTCTTGTCGATGGTCACGCGCGGGCCGCCGGTGTGGCTCTGTCCCTTGGCGACCACGGACGTACCGCCGAAACCGGTCTCCGACGAGCCGATCGAGTCGGTGATGATCCGGTTGGGCAGCAGCTCGAGGAACTTCTCCTTGAGGCTCGTGGAGAACAGGGCGGCGGTGCTGGCCAACAGGAACAGCGACGACAGGTCGTATTCGTTACCCGCGTCCTGATGGGCCAACAGCGCATCGAGCAACGGCCGGGCCATCGCGTCACCGGTGAAGAACAGCAGGTTGACCTTGTGCTCGTGGATCATCCGCCACGCCGCGTCGGCATCGAACTCCGGCATCAGCACCACGGTGTGGCCGGTGAACAAGGCCATCCAGGTGGCCGACTGGGTCGCGCCGTGGATCATCGGCGGGATGGGCAGCCGAATCATCGGCGGGTTGGCGGCGGCCTGCTTGGACAGGTCGTATTCGTCGGCGACGGGCTCGCCGGTGGCGAAGTCGGTGCCGCCGAACAGCACTCGGTAGATGTCCTCGTGACGCCACATGACGCCCTTCGGGAATCCGGTAGTGCCGCCCGTGTAGAGCAGGTAGATGTCGTCGGCGCTGCGCGGGCCGAAGTCGCGCTCAGGTGAGTGCTCGGCGATGGCCGAGTAGAACTCGACGCCGCCGTATCGCTGGTAGTCGTCGTCCGACCCGTCTTCCACGACGAGGACGGTCTTGACCAAGGGCGTCTCGGGCAGCACGTTGGCCACGCGGTCGGCGTAACGGCGCTCGTGGATAAGCGCGACCATGTCCGAGTTCTCGAACAGGTACTTCAGTTCGCCCTCGACGTAGCGGAAGTTGACGTTGACCAGGATCGCGCCGGCCTTCACGATGCCCAGCATCCCGATCACGATCTCGATGCGGTTGCGACAGTAGAGGCCGACCTTGTCGTCCTTCTTCACACCCTGGGAGATCAGATAGTGGGCCAGGCGGTTGGCCTTCTCCTCCAACTGCGCATAGGTCAGTTGTTCGTCGCCACAGATCAGGGCGACACGGTCAGGCACAGCGTCGATGGCGTGCTCGGCAAGATCGGCAATATTCAGAGCCACAGAACCTAAACTAGAACGTGTTACATTTCGATACAAGTCTGGGTTGAAAATGCAGAGAGGCTGACCCCTGTGAGTGACACCGAAAAAGGGCCCAACGCCCTCATTGAGCAGCGCGGACACACACTGATCCTGACGCTGAACCGGCCCGAGGCGCGCAACGCGCTTTCCACCGAGATGCTCTCGATCATGGTGGAGGCCTGGGACCGCGTCGACAACGATCCGGAGATCCGTACCTGCATCCTGACCGGTGCCGGCGGGTACTTCTGCGCGGGCATGGACCTCAAGGGTGCGACCAAGAAGCCGCCGGGCGATTCCTTCAAGGACGGCAGCTACGACCCGTCCCGCATCGACGGTCTGCTCAAGGGCCGCCGGCTCACCAAGCCGCTGATCGCCGCGGTCGAGGGCCCGGCCATCGCGGGCGGCACCGAGATCCTGCAGGGCACCGATATCCGCGTCGCCGGGGAGAGTGCCAAGTTCGGCATCTCCGAGGCCAAGTGGAGCCTGTACCCGATGGGCGGCTCCGCGGTGCGCCTCGTCCGCCAGATCCCGTACACCATCGCGTGCGACATGCTGCTGACCGGACGGCACATCACCGCCGCCCAGGCGCTCGAGTACGGCCTGATCGGTCATGTGGTGCCGGACGGCACCGCGTTGGACAAGGCCCTGGAGATCGCCGAGGTGATCAACAACAACGGCCCGTTGGCCGTGCAGGCCATCCTCAAGACCATCCGCGAGACCGAGGGCATGCACGAGAACGAGGCGTTCAAGCCCGACACCGCCAACGGCATCCCGGTGTTCCTGTCCGCCGACGCCAAGGAAGGCCCGCTGGCCTTCAAGGAGAAGCGCGCGCCGGTCTTCCAGATGAAGTAGCCCTCGCCCTCCAGGCAAAAGCTGAGGCCCTGCTCGATGTATCGAGCAGGGCCTCAGTCTGTTTCAGGCTCTCAAATGCCTAACGCCAGTGCCCGGGTGGCGGAGGTGGCGGACCCCAACGCCCCGGTGGCGGGAGCGGGCATCGAGGACAGCGGGGCCGGTCCCCCGGCCTGCAGACTCGTCGGCGCCGGGAGCGGCGCCGCACCGGCCTGGCCGGCGATTCCGATCGTTCCGGCCAGCAGCGCCCCACCCAGCACCACTCCGCTCATCACGGTTCGCCCAGTTAAATGTCGTGCCATCACATGCACCCTTCAATCGTCTCGGCATCTCCCCCCGATATTGCGAGACTATCTAATTAGATGGGCTATGCGAAACCTGTGAAGGCCCTTGCACAGCGAACACTTAACCAGGACATAGGGATACACAGTCGACTGAGCCGATTGGCGGCGAAACATCCGAGGGCCTTGCTCGCATTCGAGCAAGGCCCTCGGTACTGCTGATGACTGTCTGCCGGGCTATCTCGACAACGGAGCCGTCGGGGTGAAGACGACCGGCATGGCCTCCGGCCCGCTGACGAAGTTGGCCGGGCGCAGTGGCACGTGTGCGCCGTCGACCAGTCGCAGGTCCGGCAAGCGCTCCAACAGCCGGGACACCATCAGCCGCAGTTCCAGTCGAGCCAGCTGATTACCCAGGCAGAAGTGGGTCCCGAAACCGAATGCCAAGTGGCTGTTGGGGTTCCGGTCGATCTGGAACTCATCCGGGTTCTCGAACACCGCTTCGTCGAAGTTGGCCGATTCGAACATCAGCATGATCTTCTCACCGGCCTTCAACTCGGTACCGTGGAACGTGGTGTCGGCGGTCAGGGTGCGGCACATGTTCTTCACCGGCGAGGTCCAGCGCAGCATCTCCTCGATCGCACCGGGGAGCTTGTCGGGATCGGCCACCAACGCATCCCACTGATCGCGGTGGCGCAGAAGCTGTTCCACCCCACCCGAGAGGGTGTGCCGGGTGGTCTCATCCCCGCCGATGAGGATCAGCAGCGTCTCCATGACGATCTCGTCGTCGGTCATCCGCTGGCCCTCGACCTCGGCGTTGACCAGGATCGAGAACAGGTCGTCCGTCGGGTTGGCCCGACGCTTCTTGATCTCCTCCATGGTGAATGCCGTGTAGGCGGCGAAGGTTTCCATCAGCTTCTGGATCACGGTCTCGTCGACGTGCGAGGACAGCCCGCACACCAGGTCGTCAGACCACTTCAGCAGCATGTCGCGCTCTTGGGGCAACACCCCGAGCATGTCGCCGATGACCGCCATCGGCAGCGGCGCGGCGATATCGCGCACGAAGTCGCATTCCCCGCGTTCACACACCGCATCGATCAGGGTGTCACACAGCTTCTCGATCGAGGGCACCTTGTCCATCACGCGCTTGCGGGTGAAGCCGGAGTTGACCAGCTTGCGGCGCAACACATGTGCGGGATCATCCATGTCGATCATGTACGGCATGCCGGGCTGGTCTGGCCGGATCCCACCGGTGGACGAGAACAGCTCGGGGTTCCGCTCAGCGTCGAGCAAGGCCTGATAGGTGGCGGCCGCGGCCAGTCCGTTGCGGTCGCGGAACACAGGCTCGTTGGCCCGCATCCATCGGTAGGCCTCCCGCGCGCCACCGTCGGCATAGAAAGTGCCGTTGGTGAGGTCCACATCGGGCTTGAGCAGGACTTGGGTCACGAAATCTCCTTGGCGTCAGCAAACGTCATCTGCACATTGCGGACCGAGCTGGACACCAACGCCCGTTTGGGCAGGCCCAGGGCCGCAAGTTCTTTGGCATACGGGTGGTCCCCGAGCCGGATCCGGACCCCGCCCGGCCGGTACCGCACGCCGGAAAGCCGCATCTGGCCTTCGGTTTCGCGCAGGACGCCGTCGAGGTGGGAGAAGGTGGACTGCACCTGGGGTTTGGCGGTGAACGCCGACGGCACCGGCAGGCCCGGCTTGAAGTCCATGCCTACTGCAAGCCGGCCGCCGATGCTCACGTCGAAGCTGAACGGCTTGCCGTCACGAACCCCGGCCCCATCGCCCGCACCGCGGACCCCGGCCCCATCGCCCGCACCGCGGACCCCGGCCCCATCGTCCGCACCGCGGACCCCGGCCTCATTGTCCGCACCGCGGACGGTGAAGTCCGCCAGGACTTTCGGATAGCCCCAGATCTGCCGGCCGGCCTGCAGAGTGAACTCGCCGTCGACCGGAAGGTGGTGTACGAACGCACCCGCAGAGCCAAGGCCGCGCAGGCCTGATTCCGCCGACCCGGGCCGGTTCACCATGACGTTGGTGCCGTACTCCAGGTACGGCCCGAGATCACCATCGATGTAGCGCATCAGCATCAACACGACCATCGCGCGGTTCGGCCGGTGCCGATACACGCGCAGGCCGCTGTAGTCGATCATGCGCTGCGCGGCGTCGGCATCGACCGAGAACATCGCCATGTGCTGTTCGGCGGCACGGATCTGCACCGGCATCGTCAACACGGTGCCGAGGACAGTGTGCTGCGAGGGTCCGGAAGCGGGCGCGTTGTGACTCACGCCATAAATCTAGAACCTCGAGTAGACAGGTTGCAACAAAGTGTCTACTCATCGGGAACGAACAGACGCGGACGTACCCGAAAACGCGTATTCACGGGTACCGGCGCGTCTGCTCGCGGCTGGAAACGGGCCTACACGAGGGCGGCGAGGTCCTTGATCTGCTCGACGGAGCGGGCGCCGACGACCATCATGGTCACGCCCGAGGCCTCCCAGGCCTTGATCTGCTCCTTGACGTAGTCGAGGTTGCCGACGATCGCGGAATCATCGACCAATTCGTCGGGAATGACCTTGGCCGCTTCATCTTTGCGGCCACCGCGGAACAGCTTGGTCACGTCGTCGACGACCTCGGCGTAACCCATCCGGCGGTACACGTCGGCGTGGAAGTTGGTGTCCTCGGCGCCCATCCCGCCCATGTAGAGAGCCAGATGGGGCTTCATCAGCTCCATGATCGCGGGCCGGTCGTCGGTGACCACGACCTGCGCGGTGGCACAGATCTCGAAGGTCTCCCGGGTGTTCCGCGCGCCGGGGCGGGCGAAGCCCTCGTCCAGCCATTCGTTGTACATACCGGCGATGCGCGGCGAGTAGAAGATCGGCAGCCAGCCGTCGGCGATCTCGGCGGCCAGGGCGACGTTCTTGGGCCCCTCGGCACCCAGCATCACCGGGATGTCGGCGCGCAGCGGATGGGTTATGGGCTTGAGGTTCTTACCCAGACCGGTGGTGCCCTCGCCGGTCACCGGCAGCGGGTAGTGCGGGCCGTCGCTGTGCACCGGGGCCTCACGCGCCCACACCTGGCGAAGGATGTCGATGTACTCGCGGGTGCGGGCCAGCGGCTTCGGGAACTTCGCGCCGTACCAGCCCTCGACCACCTGCGGCCCGGACACACCGAGGCCGAGGATGTGCCGGCCGCCGGAGAGGTGATCCAGCGTCAGCGCGGCCATCGCGCACGCGGTGGGGGTACGGGCGGACAACTGAATGACCGAGGTACCCAGCCGCATGCGGGAGGTCTCCCGCCCCCACCAGGCCAGCGGCGTGTACGCGTCCGAGCCCCAGGCCTCTGCGGTGAAGACGGTGTCGAAGCCCTCCGCCTCTGCGGCGGCGACGAGTTCGGCGTGGTTGGTCGGCGGCTGGGCGCCCCAGTATCCGAGTTGAAGACCCAACTTCATTAGCTCGCCTTTCCACACACGGTTGAAACCATTCTTAGAACCTGTTCTACTCGATGCTGTGACCACAGGCCAAAGCAGCCCGGTGCAGATCGACAAGCATGAGCGGCCCCTCTCGGCGCCGCTGAAGCTCTCATTCGACTACACCCGTTCAGTCGGACCGCTCCTGTCCCAGTTCTTCACCGCACTGCGCGACCGACGCATCGTCGGCGTACGCGGGTCGGATGGCCGGGTGCACGTGCCACCCGCTGAGTATGACCCGGTCACCTACGCGGCTTTGACCGAGGTCGTGCCTGTCAGCGCGGTCGGCACGGTGCAGTCCTGGACCTGGCAATCAACCCCGCTGGAGGGTCAGCCGCTGGACCGGCCGTTCGCCTGGGCGCTGATCAAACTCGACGGTGCGGACACCGCGCTGCTGCACGCCGTCGATGTTGGAGCTGCCTCCTCCATCAAAAGTGGCGACCGTGTGCATGCGCACTGGATCGACGAGCCGGTCGGCGCCATCACCGATATCGCGTATTTCCTGCCCGGCGATGAAGAGGAAGCCACCCCGGCCTCCGGTGCCGATGACCGCGAGCCCGTCACGGTGCAGGTGACGCCCAGCTTCATCGAGATCCAGCACACCGCATCCCTGCCCGAGACCACGTTCCTCAAGGCTCTCGAAGAAGGCAAGCTGCTCGGCGGCCGGACCAAGAAGGGCCGCGACGGGAATCCCGGCAAGGTCTACTTCCCGCCGAAGGAAGCCGATCCCGCGACCGGTCTGGAGCTCGACGAGTTCATCGAGCTGCCGGACCAGGGCACGGTCACCACGTTCGCGATCATCAACATCCCGTTCCCCGGTCAGCGCATCAAGCCGCCCTATGTCGCGGCGTACGTGCTGCTCGACGGCGCGGACATCCCGTTCTTGCACCTGGTGACCGAGATCGACCCGGCGGACGTGCGGATGGGTATGCGCGTGCAGGCCGTGTGGAAGCCCCGCGAGGAATGGGGCCTGGGTATCGACAACATCGACTACTTCAAGCCCACCGGCGAACCCGATGCCGATTACGACTCCTACAAGCACCACCTGTAAAGGCCTGCAAATGACTGATATCGCAGTGGTGGGCTTCGCGCACGCGCCCCACGTCCGCCGCACCGACGGCACCACCAACGGCGTCGAGATGCTGATGCCGTGTTTCCACAAGCTCTACGAAGAACTCGGCCTCAAGCAGACCGATATCGGATTCTGGTGCTCCGGATCGTCGGATTACCTTGCCGGCCGCGCATTTTCGTTCATCTCCGCGATCGACTCGATCGGCGCCATCCCGCCCATCAACGAGTCCCACGTCGAGATGGACGCGGCCTGGGCCTTGTACGAGGCCTACATCAAGTTGTTGACCGGCCAGGTGGAGACCGCGCTGGTATACGGCTTCGGCAAGTCGTCCGCCGGCACCTTGCGCCGGGTGCTGGCCTTGCAGACCGATCCCTACACCGTCGGGCCGCTGTGGCCGGACTCGGTGTCGATGGCGGGCCTGCAGGCGCGGGCCGGCCTGGATGCCGGCAAGTGGACCGCCGAGCAGATGGCTCAGGTGGCGCTGGATTCCTTTGCCGCAGGCGGGCGTACCGACCACGAGCAGGTCACCGGCAGCATCGAAGAGCTGCTGGCCCGACCGTACTTCGCCGATCCGCTGCGCCGTCACGACATCGCCCCGATCACCGACGGCGCGTCCGCGATCGTGCTGGCCGCCGGCGACAAGGCCCGCGAACTCCGTGAGAACCCGGCCTGGATCACCGGTTTCGAGCATCGGATCGAGACACCGATCCTGGGCGCGCGAGACCTGACCAGCTCACCCTCGACCGCTGCGTCGGCCAGGGCGGCCACCGGTGGCGACGTCGGCTCCATCGACATCGCGGAGATCTACGCCCCGTTCACCCATCAGCAGCTGATCCTCACCGAGGCGATCGGGCTGGGCTCGTCGACGAAGGTCAATCCGTCGGGCGGAGCCCTGGCCGCCAACCCGATGTTCTCGGCCGGACTGGAACGCATCGGTTTTGCCGCGCAGCACATCTTCGACGGTTCTGCGCAGCGCGTCCTGGCGCATGCCACGAGCGGCCCTGCGCTGCAACAGAATCTCGTCGCCGTCCTGGAAGGGAAATAAAATCGTGGCAGGACAGCTGGCCGCGGTGCTGGGCACCGGGCAGACGAAGTACGTGGCCAAGCGGCACGACGTGTCGATGAACGGTCTGGTTCGCGAGGCCATCGACCGCGCGCTGGCGGATTCCGGTTCGACGTTCGACGACATCGACGCTGTTGTGGTGGGCAAGGCGCCCGACTTCTTCGAAGGCGTCATGATGCCCGAGCTGTTCATGGCCGATGCCACCGGCGCGACGAACAAGCCGTTGATCCGGGTGCACACCGCCGGATCGGTGGGTGGTTCGACCGCGATCGTGGCGGCCAGCCTGGTGCAGTCCGGTAAGTACAAGCGCGTCCTGACGATGGCGTGGGAGAAGCAGTCGGAATCGAACGCCATGTGGGCGTTGAGCATTCCGGTGCCCTTCACCAAGCCGGTCGGCGCCGGTGCCGGCGGGTACTTCGCACCGCACGTGCGTGCCTACATCCGCCGGTCGGGCGCTCCCAACCACATCGGCGCCATGGTGGCGGTCAAAGACCGGCTCAACGGCGCGAAGAATCCCCTGGCGCATCTGCACCAGCCGGACATCACGGTCGAGAAGGTGATGTCCTCCCCGATGCTGTGGGATCCGATCCGTTACGACGAGACCTGCCCGTCGTCCGACGGCGCGGCGGCCATGGTGATCGGCAACGAGGAAGCAGCGGAGGCTCACCTGTCGAACGGGCATCCCGTCGCCTGGATCCACGCCACCGCACTGCGCACCGAGCCGCTGGCCTATGCCGGCCGCGATCAGGTCAACCCGCAGGCCAGTCGGGATGCCGCCGCGGCGTTGTGGAAGGCGGCCGGCATCACGAGCCCCATCGACGAGATCGATGCCGCCGAGGTATACGTGCCCTTCTCCTGGTACGAACCGATGTGGCTGGAGAGCCTCGGTTTTGCCGCCGAGGGCGAGGGCTGGAAGCTCACCGAGGCCGGTGAGACGGCCATCGGCGGGAAGATCCCGTTCAACGCCTCCGGCGGCGTCCTGAGCTCGAACCCGATCGGCGCGTCCGGCATGATCCGGTTCGCCGAATCGGCGATTCAGGTGATGGGCAAGGCCGGCGACCACCAGGTCGAGGGGGCCCGCAAGGCACTGGGCCACGCCTATGGCGGTGGCGCGCAGTACTACTCCATGTGGGTGGTGGGCTCTGACAAGCCAGGCAAGCCGGCGTCATGACGCGCATGAAGTACACCCTCAGCGTGGCCATGGGCCCGCTGGAGCATCTGACCGGATTGGCCCGCACCGCAGAGGAAGTCGGGTTCGATTCGATCGCACTGCCCGACTCGCTGTTCTACATGGAGAAGCAGGCCGCCGACTATCCGTACACCCCGGACGGGTCGCGGATGTGGAACGCCGAGACCCCGTGGGTCGATCCGCTGATCGCGGCGGCCTCGATGGGTGCGGCAACCTCGACGCTGCGGTTCTACACCAACGTCATGAAGCTCGGGTCGCGCAACCCGCTGCTGCTGGCCCGCCAGGTCGGCTCGGTGGCCAACCTGACCAACAACCGGTTCGGGTTCGGCGTCGGGATCGGCTGGGCACCAGAGGAATTCGAATGGTGCGGGGTTCCGTTCGCCAAGCGCGGGGCGCGCGTCGACGAGATGATCGACGTGCTCAAGCTCGTGCTCGGCGGCGGCATGGTCGAGTTCCACGGCGAGTTCTACGATTTCGAGCGTCTGCAGATGAGCCCGGCGCCGTCCGAGCCCGTGCCGTTCTACGTCGGCGGGCACACGCCGGTGGCACTCAAGCGTGCCGCCCGCGTGGGTGACGGCTGGACCAGCGCGATGATGACGTGTGCACAGCTGGCCGAGACCGTGACGGCGATCAACAAGCTGCGGAGTGAATACGGCCGGGCCGATGAGCCTTTCGAGTTCCAGTCGGTGTGCATCGACAAGTTCGATGTCGACGGGCACCGAGAGCTGGCCGAGGCCGGTATCACCGACAACATCGTCATCCCGTGGATGCTCGAGGGTCTGGGCTTCGACGCTCCGCTGGAGAAGAAGCAGGATTCGCTCAAGCGGTTCGCCGACACGTACATCCACTCAGGCTGGCAGGACTGACATGGCCGTCACCGATCCTCAACATCCGGCTCACCTGGCGGGCAAGCGATCCCGGGACGCGGTTGCCGCCAGGGACAAGCAAACCTGGCTGGACAATTTCGCCGACGACGCGATCGTGCAGGACCCCATCGGGCCGTCGTTCTTCGACCCCGAGGGCAATGGCCACCAGGGCAAGGAAGCCATTGCGGCGTTCTGGGACAAGGCCATCGCCCCCACCGACAACCTCGATTTCAACTTCGTCGACACGTTCCAGTGCGGCAACGAGGAAGCCAACATCGGCAGCATCGTCACCACGATGGGCGGGCATCGCATCACCACCCCGGGTGTCTTCACCTACCGCGCGAACGACGCGGGACAGCTGGTGGCATTGCGGGCCTACTGGGAAGTGGATCGCGCGAGCGCCGAGAAGATCGACAGCTAGCGGTCGGTGAGCCAATGACGCCAGGGCTCCGGGCACGGCGATAGTGCCGTACCCGGTCCAACCGGACGCGTTGTCATCCCCAGTGTGGGGCCGCGCGCACCTGCAGCAGGTCTCGGAATTGCTTGGTGGTGTTCGGGAGCAGTTCACCGGTGCCCCAGTCGACCACGACGCCGTAGCGGCGCAACAGGTCGAAGGTATCGAGCTCACCGTCACGGAATCGGGCAGCGACCTCTGCGGGGTCGACGTTGAGCCACTGCTGGCGAGCTGCCCGGATCTCGGCGCGCAGCGCATCGGTCGCGGTGCGGTCGATCTCGTACTCGTCGATCTCGGGGTCGATCGGCGTGATGACCACACCGTAGTCGCGTGCGCCGCCGGCTATGGTCACATAGCCGTCGATCACATCCTCCAGGACGGCCTCGGGAGCGCGGTCGAGAGGATCTCCTAGTCCGCCACCGCCTGCCGATGGTCGCTCGAAGGTATCGCCGGCCTGTACCGCCACACTGGAGAACACTGATCCCAGAAAGGCCTCTTCGGCCGTTCCACGGTTGAGCCAGACACCATGAGGAATCGAGGGGAGCCCACCGTTGATGCCCCAGGTAACCGACCGGGATCGGTCGCAGCAGTAGGACATCACGGTGTTCTCACAGTCGGTCAGGATGCCACCTTTGGTCACGCCGCAGCCTCCGCGATACAAGCCTGGCCCGCCGGAGTCGGGAATGATCGCGTGCTTGGTCGTCAGCACCGGAGTCAGGCGTTCTTGCCCCTCGCAAGGCTGGACAGCCAGTCCGACACCGAAAACCGGCGCCGTCGCGGTGGAACCGTCCTTGGTGCTGCGTCCTCCCCACCCGCCGGCCATCCAGTCGTACCACATGAAGAACGGACGTTCGTCACCTCGAGCGTCGCGGCCACCGACGAGAAGATACTCAAGGTTGAATGAGCATGCAATGGCCCGCTCGGGCATGATCGCCGACCATAGTTCGAAGATGGCGTTCATGATCTTTTCATATGGGCCAGAACAGAATCCGGTCACCGCAATCGGCCAGCCCGCGTTGACCACGGTGCCTTCGGGCCCGATGTCGGTATTGATGGCGGCGTAGAGGCCGGAGTTCAGCGGAACATCGGGAAAGAAAGTCTTTGTGCCAGCGACGATTCCCGAGAAGGCCGTGCCATACCCACAGTTGAGGAAACTCGCCACAGCGGGGGCGCTGCCCGACAGGTCGTAACTGAGCTGATCGCCCTGGATGGTCATTTTCACTCGGATCGGCACCATCCCTTCCGGTTTCGAAGGATCCGAGTCGAGGTAGTCCTCGGTCACCCACTCGCCGTCGGGCAGTTCTGCGACGCGCTGGCGAACGATGCGCTCCACATAGTCCTGTACCTCGGCCATGGCGTCGACGACGGTGCCGCGGCCGTACTTGGCAACCAGTCGTTGAATCTCGCGTTCGCAGACGCCGGTTGCCTCGGCCTGAGCGTGCAGGTCGCCCAAGCTGATCTCTGGTGCCCGGGTGTTGGCCACCAGTAGTTTGGCGACATCTGCGAGAAAGCGGCCTTCGTGCCAGATGCGGACGGGCGTGATCCGCAGCCCCTCGGCGAAATGCTCGGTGGCGGTGACGTCGAAAGATCCGGGGACGCTGCCGCCGATATCGGCCCAGTGTCCCTTGTTCTGGGCGAACCCGATCAGCTGGGCGTCGGCGAAGATCGGCCGGATGAAGCTGACGTCATTGAGGTGGGTGCCACCGCGATAAGGGTCGTTGACGCAGAACACGTCACCGTGGTTGATGTCGTCGCCGAACTCCTCGAGCACGGCTTTGCATTGGAAGTGCAGCGTTCCCACGTGCACTGCGATGTCTTGGCTTCCCTGCATGACGGTATTGCCCTGTGCGTCGCACAGGGCAGAGGAGAAGTCCCGGCTGTAGATGACGAACGAGTAGCAGGTGCGCAAGATCTGCTCACTCATCAGGTCGACGGACGTCACGAATGCGTTCTTGAGGACCTCGAACGTAACCGGATCGAGGCGTCGGCGGGTGGTGCTTGCGGCGTTCACTGCTGCTCCTGGTGGATGTGGATTCGAATGTTGCCCCACTCGTCGACGACGGCGGTGGTCGACGGGGGTATGACGGTGGTCGAGTCGAGCTGGTCGATGATGGCGGGCCCGTCGACCGAGTTTCCGGCGATGAGTTCGTCGCGGTCGAAGACCGGCGTCGGTACGCGCCCACCGACCTCGTCGAAGTAGACCTGACGAATTGTGAGTGGCGACGGTGCGGGTGAGTCCGACGCATTCTGCTGGGGGAACCGCGGTTTCGGGGTCTCGCCGATGGCGCGAACACCGATTTGGTAGATCTCGACGTCGACGTCATCGCGGCGGAACGAGTAGTCGCGTTCGTGTTCTTCGTGGAAGAGTTCGACCGCACGGTTCAGGAACCCGTCCCGGTTGTCGGCGGTGACGCTCAGCGACCGCCATTGTCCCGCGTAGCGCATGCTGATCGAGCGGTCGATACGCATGCGATCCTCATCGACGCCCTCGTTCCGGAGCCTGGCGAGGCCCTCCTTCTCGAGCTGCGCGAATTCGGACTCGAGCTCTGCTGGGTCGACGTCGGAGGCGATGCGCTGGAACATCGCCGACAAGTCGTGCCGAATGTCGACGAGCAAACACCCTTGCGCCGAGGTGATTCCAGGATGAGCCGGCACCACGACCGTGGGGATCGACAGCTCTTTGGCCAGGGCGGCACCGTGGAGTGCGCCGGCCCCGCCACAAACGACTAGGACGAAGTCTCGGGGGTCGTATCCGCGTCGGATGGACAGCAGTCGCACAGCGTCGGCCATGTTGGCATTGGCGACCTGGATGACGTTCGATGCGGCGGTGTCAACATCGAGGTCGAGGCGCTCGGAGATGCCGGTACGCACCGCTTCACGCGCCGCTGCCGCGTCGAGCGTCAGTTCGCCGCCGATCAGCGATTCGCCCAGCCGGCCGAGTACCAGGTTGGCGTCGGTGTTGGTCGGTTCGGTACCTCCGCGTTGGTAGCAGGCGGGACCCGGTGCCGCGCCTGCGGATTGGGGTCCATTACGCAGGGAGCCGGCCTCGTCGATCCAAGCGAGTGAGCCGCCGCCGGCGCCGATGGTGAGTACCTCGATGCTGGGGAAACAGATTGGGAAGCCGTACTCGACTTGCCACCGTTTGGTGGTGCGAATCTCACCGTCGTAGACCAGAGAGATATCCGTACTGGTCCCGCCCATGTCGAGGCCGATCGCATTCGGGTATCCGCAGCGGGAAGCAATGTCGGCCACCGCGATGGCGCCCGCGGCGATACCTGAGGCTGCCAACCGCACCGGATAGCGGTCTACCATTGCCGGCGTCATCGATCCACCGCCGGAGTGCAACAGCAACAGGTCACCGTCGTAGCCGTCTGCGCGCAGAGACCCTTCCAGCCGGTTCACATAACCACTCACCAGCGGGGCGAGCACCGCATTGGCCACTGTCGTGGACGCGCGGTCGTATTCGAAAATCTCCGGCAGGATCTCACTTGACGTCGACACCGTGACGCCAGGGATCTCGTCGATGAGAATGTCGCGCATTCTTCGTTCGTGGGTGTCGTTGACGTAGGAGTTCATGAAGCAAACAGCCACGGTCAGTACACCTTTGCGTCGCAGAATGCGTGCGACGTCTCGTGCCTTGTCTTCGTCGAGGGGAGTGACTATCGAACCGACGTAGTCGATTCTCTCAGGTACCTCGTAACGGTTTCGCCGCTTGATGTACGGGGCGCCGACGTCGGCGTAGGAATCCCAGAGTTCATCTTTCGTGCCGTCGCGGATCTCCAGGATGTCGCGGAACCCCTCGCTGCACACCATTGCGGCGGCTGGAAAACGACGGGTGATCAACGCGTTGGTCGCCACTGTCGTGCCGTGCGAGAACAGGGTCACCGCTGAAAGATCGATACCGGCTGAACGCACACCGGCAACGACCGCTTCCATAGGGTCGCGCGGGGTAGACGGCACCTTGGCAACGCGCGTGCTCTGGTCACGCTCGTCGAAGATGCACACGTCGGTAAACGTCCCACCCACGTCGACAGCAACACGAAGCGTCTTCGTGGCTGTGTTCTGCTTCATTGGCAAGCCTCCTCTGGTGAAGTGTGGTCAAGTATTGAGCTGCACTAATCCAGAGCCAATTGGAGAAAGTGACTGTCATCTACACTCATCTTGGAGTTTTTGACTGTTCGGGGTGAGACTGCTGCAACCTGTGCAAAAAGACGATTTCCGTCTTGTTGATCTGCTGTTGGATCAGTCGCTCGGCCTTGCCCTGGTGAGCGACTGCAATCCGCACGTACCACTGTCGGGCGCGCATGCGATCGAGATCGCCCATCCGTCAGAGTGGCTGCAGCCGGGAACAGTGATGCTGACGACGGGTTCGCTCTACGGCGATGCGGCCAAGAGCGGAAAAGCAGCGCAGGCGTTCCGCGGCCTGGTGCGCGAGCTGGTCTCGGCCGGCGTCGCTGCGCTCGGGTATGGACTCGGGGTTGTCACCGATGAGGTGCCTCGTGCATTGGTGGACGAGGCGAACCGTCATCACTTCGCGGTGTTCACCGTGCCGCGCGAAGTCGCATTCATGACGGTGATCGATCGTGTTGCGGAACAGACTCATTCAGTTGAGTCGCATTCCTTGCGGCGCGCGTTGCAGATGCAGGATCAGCTACTCGACGCGCTAGGCGCCGCCGATCCCGAGCAGGAGCTGATATCCCGCCTGGCCGCGATATTGCGTTGCAGCGTACTGCTGTACAACGAGCTGGGCGACGTCGTCGCGTCCTCCGGCAAGGCACCGTCACATCTGATGCGGTCCCAACTACGTGGACGCAGCGACCATCTACGGTTCAGCGTCGGTAAGTGGTCGGTTACAGCCGACCCGATTGAGCCCGGAGGAGAACCACACTGGCTTGTGGTCGCCTCGACCCGTCACGAGGTTCCCGACGCTCTGGCCCGATCGATTCTCCAGGTCTCCGTCCGCCTGCTCAACGCGATCGAACGGTCGCGTTATCGGGCCGCGGTGGAGAACCGTGCCCGCCAGGCGGCATTCGTGCGTGAGCTGGTAGCCGGTGAGATCATCGATCAATTCAGTGCCGAAGGACATTTGGAGTCGTTGCGGTTCGGGCACCGGCCCCAGCTGCGTGTGTTCGCAATGTCTCCCTCAGATGGTTACGACGCCGGACGCTGGGTAACGCGAGCCGCGACCGCGCTTGACGCACTGGAGGCTGACGCGCTCGATTTGGCGAGATTGATGCGCCTGCCCGTGATGTTCGCACAGCTCGCCGATCAGCTGATCGGCGTACTCGCGGCGGATGTGCCCGCCGTCAACGGCTGGATCGCCAACCAACCCGAAGGTGCCGTCTGCGGCTTCTCCGAACCATTCCAGGATGTACGCACCGGCCCCGAACGTCTTAGAAACGCACAGCGGGCGCTGCGGGCCGCGCAAACCCGAAACCTTCACCACACCAAGTTCGAGGACGTTGGTATCGCGGATTGGCTCCTGACCGGACAACACCGCGAGACCACCGCAGCCAAGGCCGCCGAACAGCTCGCCGTGCTCGGTCAGCACGACGGCTACTTGGAGTTCATTCGCGCGTTCTTCGCCCACGATCTCGATGTCGTAGCGACGGCGAAGGCACTCAACGTGCACCCGAATACCGTGCGGCACAGAGTGAAACGCGTCGAGTCGATGTTCGGCGAATCGTTGCGTTCACCGGCGCTGATCACCGCCATCCACCTGAGCCTCGAGGTACTCGCGCTTGAGGGCGACCATTCCGCCACGATGGTCGCGTCGCGCCTGAAATAACCAGTGTTGTAGTGCTTCCAAGCACAGAGAAACGGTCCATCACCTGGTCAACCAGCCATGGTCGGTGAACGCATTCTTCTACAGGGCCTTAAAGAAACGCGGCCCGCACAACCGTCGCAAAACGCATCCACCCGACAGCTAGAGCTCGGCGAGCCCCGTCAGGTAGCGCTGGGCCAGCTCCCGGTACGCCGCCGGATTGGTCCGCACCCACGTCTGTGCGCCGGTGCCCGCGATGGGTCCCCGGATCTTCGCGGGTGCACCGGTGACCAACACCTCGTCGGGAATCTTGGTACCCCCGACCACCAGGGAATGCGCGGCGATCAGGCTGCGCCGGCCGATCACCGCCCCGTCGAGCACCGTGCAGTGGTTGGCGATCAGCGCCTCCTCGCCGACGTGTGCGCCGTGTACGACACACATGTGGGCGACCGTCGCGCCCGGGCCGATGTCGACCGGGATCCCAGGTGGCGCGTGCAGCACCGAACCGTCCTGGACGTTGGCCCCTTCGCGGATGACGATGGGGGCGAAGTCGCCTCGCAGCACGGTGTTGAACCACACCGAGGCACCGGCCTCGACCGTCACGTTGCCGATCAATGTTGCCGTCGGGGCCACAAATGCGCTTGGGTCCACCACGGGGGCACGCCCCTCGAACGAATACATCGGCATCGTCCACATATACCGCAGGAAACCGGCTCCGGCGCAGCGACGCGTACCCTGAACAGTAACTATGTCGCTCACGACAACCAATCACCCCAGGTTCTTGATCACCATCGGTCTTGCCGCGGCCATCGTCGGCACGGCCGTCGCATGCTCCCCGGCCGGCGAATCGCCGAGTACGCCGTGGGTTGCCACGCCGTCCACGTCGACATCGGCAGCCGCCCCGAAGTCACCGAAATCGCAGGCGTCCGACTACAGCCATCTGCTGCTGCAGGCCGAGGATGTCAGCATTCCACCTGACTCGTTCACGGCCCGGTCCAGCAACGTCAACCCCGACGGTCAGTCCGGGGCCAGCGCACTGTTCGTCAACGCCGACGACACCAGGGCGATCGCCGACACCATCCTGATCTACCCGGACGCGGAGACCGCGGTGGCAACGCTCAAGCAGGCCTCCGCGGCGGTGAGCACCATGGTGACCGGTGGCCAGCCGCAACCGGTGCCGGTGGGTTCGAACGGCACCGTCATCTCGGGAACCGCACCCGACGGCAAGAAGGCCGTGACGCTGTTGATGTACACCCAGGGGCGCGCCGTGGTGCGGCTGGAGTTCGACAGCAACCCAGACGATCCGGTGTCTCCCCAAACCGTCGCCAGTGTCGGCCGAATGCAACAGATCGCGTTGAGAATCGGCCTTCCGGAGCGGGAGTAACCCCCGTTCACACCGGGTATGCCGCAGGTCACGCCTCAATTATTGCCATGAGGCCTCAAAAAACTGTAACGTGTTCTAGTTAGAGAGCACCGATACGGGAGGCCCACCGTGACTACCGAACATGCCGGCATCAGAGAGATCGACACCGGCGCCCTGCCAGACCGCTACGCGCGGGGTTGGCACTGCCTGGGACCGGTCAAGAACTTCCTTGACGGTCAGCCGCACTCTGTCGAGATATTCGGCACCAAGCTGGTGGTGTTCGCGGACTCGGAAGGGTCCCTGAAAGTTCTTGATGGCTACTGCCGGCACATGGGCGGCGACCTGTCGCAGGGAACCATCAAGGGCGACACCGTGGCCTGCCCGTTCCACGACTGGCGCTGGGGCGGCGACGGCAAGTGCAAGCTGGTCCCCTACGCCAAGCGCACCCCGCGGCTGGCCCGCACCCGCGCCTGGCACACCGACGTGCGCGGCGGCCTGTTGTTCGTCTGGCACGACCACGAGGGCAACGAACCGCAGCCCGAGGTCCGGATCCCGGAGATCCCTGAAGCAGCCAGCGACGACTGGACCGAGTGGCAGTGGAACTCGATGTTGATCGAGGGCAGTAACTGCCGCGAGATCATCGACAACGTCACCGACATGGCGCACTTCTTCTACATCCATTTCGGTCTGCCGACGTACTTCAAGAACGTCTTCGAGGGCCACATCGCCTCGCAGTACCTGCACAACGTGGGCCGCCAGGACATCGGCGGCATGGGCACCCAGTACGGCGAGTCGCACCTGGATTCCGAAGCCTCCTACTTCGGGCCGTCCTTCATGATCAACTGGCTGCACAACAACTACAGCGGCTACAAGGCCGAGTCGATCCTGATCAACTGCCACTACCCGGTCAGCCAGGACGCCTTCATGTTGCAGTGGGGCGTCATCGTCGAAAAGCCCAAGGGAATGGACGACAAGACCACCCAGAAGCTGGCCAACGCGATGACGGACGGTGTCAGCCAGGGCTTCCTGCAGGACGTGGAGATCTGGAAGCACAAGACCCGCATCGACAACCCGTTGCTGGTCGAAGAGGACGGCGCCGTTTACCAGATGCGCCGCTGGTACCAGCAGTTCTACGTCGACGTAGCGGACATCACGCCCGACATGACCGACCGTTTCGAGATGGAGATCGACACCACCGCGGCCAATGAGAAGTGGCATGTGGAGGTCGAGGAGAACCTGAAGATCCAGGCCGAGGAGAAGGCGGCCGAGAAAGAAACAGCGCAGTCCAGCTGATGACGACACGCAACGAGCGGAGCCAGGCGCCGGACGTCGACGACCTGGCCCGCTCGATGCTGCTTCTGCATGGCGCGCATGACGATGACGATCATCACGCCGGCAGCACCCCCACGGGTCCGTCCCCCGGATCATGGGCCAAGGCACCGAGTTTCGCGTCCGATCCGCAGCGCGCCGCCGCGGTCCGCGAATCCAGCGCGCGCGACCGCGAGCGCTACCTGACGTCAGGCCTGGTGTCGGTCGACTGCAGGTTCTGCCATGTCGCGGTGCAGGTGAAAAAACTCAGCGCAGAGCACACTTCGGTGCAATGGAATTCCGAAGCGGTGCGACGCTGTGCGACATTCGAGGAGATCCGTTCCACCGGAGGAGATCCGGCCCGGGCGCGGTCATGTCCGCGGCTGACCGACAGCATCAGGCATGCCGTCGCCGAAGGGTGCCTGGAAGAGGTGTCCACCGCGCCCTCGCCCGGCGACGGCTGATCCGCCCGGCTAGTTCGCCCTCTGCAGTTCGCCCACGCAGGCACCCAACGACTCGTCGTCATCCCCGTCGCCCAGCGGGGGCAGCACGATACCGTCGGCGACATCGCCGAACCGTGCCTTCAGCTTGGCGGGGATCTCGTCATGACGCCCGCAGACCAACAGCTCGTCCAGAATGGAATCGGTCAGCACCGAAGGCAATTCGTCCCACAGCTCGGTCCGCACCAACGACCGCAGCCGGTCCGGGAGGTCAGCCAGGCCACGCCGGGCCAGACCGGTCGCATACGCGGGCGTCGAATACAGGAATGCCAGCATCCGGCGCTGCCGTTCCCGTTCTCCCGCCACCGCCTCATCAGTGCGGCCAGTGGCGATCGCCGTCGACGCGACGACGAGCGGTTCGTCTGCCCGGCCCGAAGTCTCGGCGCCCCGCGCCAACGCCGGGCGCACCACGTCACGCAGGTAGCCGGGGTCCGAGTTGGTCGAGTGCGTGACGATCCCGCGCGCGACGCCGCCGGCGAGTTCGCACATTCCGGCATTTACCGCACCCAGCCAGATCGGCGGGCGCACTGCGTCGCTCGGGCCGGGGTTGAAGTACGGCTGCATCCGGGTCAGCCGGTAGTTGTCACTCTCGAAATGCACTGTGCCCCCGGTTCGGAACGCATCGAACAGGGCATCCAGCGCGCCCACGTAGTCCCTGAGCCGGGCGATCGGATCACTCCACGGCATGCCGTAGCGGTCCCGGATGTTCTGCTTGATCTGCGTGCCCAGACCCAGCTCGAACCGCCCGCCGGAGAGCACCGACAGATCCCAGGCCGTGTACGCGGTCAGCGTGGGACTGCGCACGAATGCCAGGGTCACGGCGGTACGCACGGTGATGCGCGACGTGTGCTCGAGAGCCAGCAGCGAGACTGCGAGGGAGTCGTGCACGGTCTCGGCGACGTGCACGCCGTCACAGCCAAGGCGCTCGGCCCGCCGCGCATAGTCCGCGGTGGCGGTCAGCGGCTTACGCGGGTCGAGTGCCAGATAGACCTTCATCTCGGGGATCCGCCTCTACAGCCCCTTGAACCGCTCCTTGACCGTCTCAGCGGACAACCCGTAGTCGGCCAGTGAGTAGGTGTGTTTCGGTGCGCGGGGCCCCTGCTTGGTGGCGTTGTGACTGTCGATCATCGCCTGCCTTGCGGCGTCGGTGAAGTCCAGCCCGAACGTCCGGTAGATTCCTTCGACCGCACCGATCGGATCCTCGACGAACTCGAAGTAGTCCACGTCGCAGAACTGAGCCGGATCATGCTTGGCCCGTTCGGTATTGAACAGCTCGAGCCCGCGCGACCAGGTTTCCATGGAGTCTTCGCCGATCACGTTTCCGGTGAACGTGTTGGACCAGCCTGCGGTCGTGTGCTGCGCCAGCGAGCACATCGAGGCCATGATGGTCTCCGCCGGCCGGTGGCACTGGACCACCAGTGCGTCCGGATAGGTCGCGAACAGCGCGTCGAGGGCGAACAGGTGGCTGGGGTTCTTGAGCACCCAACGCTTCTCGGGCTCGTTGAGACCGATCAGCTGCAGGTTCTTCCGGTGCCGCGCATACGGCTTGGTCCAGTCCTGACGGGCCAGCCACTGCGCGTAGGTAGGTACATGGGCCAGCGTCTCGTAGGACACCGAGTGCAACGACTGGCGCAGCAGCTGCCAGCATTCCTCGACCTCGTCGGCGGTCATGTAGTGCAGGCCCGTGTAATCCGGGTTCTCTTCGTGCGCCTTCTTGAACCGGGCATCGAGCGCGCTGAAGACCGGGTTGTCCGGCCAGGTTTCCCGCGGCGGCCGCGGCTGCGGGAACTCCGCCAGCCACATCTCCAACCCCTGGTGCATCGGGTCCGCGGTCAGCAACCGGTGGATCACCGTGGTCCCGGTGCGCGGCAGGCCGGTGACGAAGATCGGCCGCTCGATCGGCACGTCGACGTGCTGCGGGTACTGCTTGAACGCGGCTTCCGACACCAGACGGGCCACCAGCGCGTTCCGGGTGAAGAAGCGCTGCATCTTGCTACCCAGCTCGGTCAGATCCGCGTCGCGCTGGTAGGACTCCAGCAGCACCCCGAGCGCTTCCAGGTAGTTGTCGTCGTCGGTTCCGAAATCCTCCAGACCGCAAGCCTTTACCGCCGAAGCGTGCAGATCCTCGATGGTGCCGACGTCGGTGCGCGGGGCACTCATGCCTTGTACTCCCCGCAGTTCACATCAAGTGCCTGACCCGTGATGCCGCTAGACAGGTCGCTGGCCATGAACAGGATGGCCGAGGCCACCTCGTCCTCGGTCGGCAGACGCTTGAGGTCGGACGAGGCCGCCGTCGCCTTGTAGATCTCCTCGACGGTGGTGCCGTGCTTGCCGGCCTGATGGGCGAAGTAGCTCTCCAGCGTGCCGCCCCAGATATAGCCGGGCAGAACGGAGTTCACCCGGATGCCCTGGTCGCCGAGCTCGGTTGCCAGGGTCTGCGACATGGCCAGCAGCGCCGACTTGGCCATCTTGTAGGCACCGTACTTGGCCTGCGAGTGCCGGACCACCATGGAGTTCACGTTGACGACGGAACCCTTGCTCTGGGCCAGGGCCGGGGTGAAGGCCTGCACCATCCGCAGCGCACCGAACACCGTGAGCTCGATGGCGTCGCGCATGTGCTCGAAAGTGGTGTTGGCGAAGGGTTTCATCGACGGCACCCGGAACGCGTTGTTGATCAGGACGTCGACCTTGCCGTATGCCTCGATCGAGGCGTCGACGAGGTTGTTCACCTGGGCCTCGTCGGTGATGTCGGTTCCGACCGAGATCGCACGACGGCCGAGGTCGGTCACCTGCTTGGCCACCTCGTCGAGCCGCTCCACGGTGCGTGCGGCCAGCACCAGATCAGCGCCCGCCTCGGCACACCGTCGCGCCAGCGTGGTACCCAATGCCGGCCCGACACCGCTGATGACGACAACCTTGTTCTCCAGGAGAGCCATGCGCTAACCCACCATCCTTTCGCCGATTTGCTTTTGACGCAGTGCGATTCGCTCGCGCCAGTCTTGTTCTGAGATCTTGTTGGAGTCGTAGTGGGGCAACACCGAGGCGATCTGGTCGACGTCGACGATCTCGATGCTCGGGCCGTCGGCTTCGGTGAGCTCGCGCGACACCCGCTGCCACCGGAACTGCAGGTAACCCTTGGTATGCCCGAGCGTCTCGCACCAGTTGGTGACGCCAGGATTGGCGTCGGACACGACGATGCGGATCTTGCCATCCGGATCGACCTGGGCCTGTGTGCCGTTCAGCGAGGTCTGGTGGTTGATGTAGTCCAGCGAGATGTACCAGAGGCTGCCCAGCTGGAAGCCGAGGTAGGGTGCGTCGCTGACCGGAAGGGTGATGACGATCGCCTGATCGGGCGACAGGTCGTAGTGTCCGACCGATGAATACTGGGTGGCCAGTCCGCCCGGCGTCAACCGCGGCGCGGTCAGCGTGTTGACGGGCAGGTTGTCGTAGAACCACTTCGGGAACTGCAGCCAGGTCTTGACGCGCTGCACGAGTTGCTTGCCCGCAGTGGCGTAACGCTTCTCGATCAGTTCCTTGGTCAGCGGTGCCGGGGCCGTCCCCGCGGTGTCGGTGCGCGCGATCGCGAAAGACCCGCGCTGGGCCGCCCAGTCGTTGTACACCTCGCGGATCACCAGTTGCGACGGCGTAGCCGGGGTGAACCGCCACTCGAAGGTGCCGTCGGCGGCGATGTCGAGCTTTCGATCGTCGAACGCGGTTTCACTGTCGGGCACGTTGTCGTCGGTGTACTCACCGCCGAGGAGCTGGAAGCTCACGTCTGTGGTGGTGCCACGGCGTCCGGTGACCACGTACTCGTGGCCGGGCTGGACCCGAGTGCCGAAGTACATGGTGTCAGGGTTGTCCAGACCCATCTTGGTGAACGGCCCGGTGCCGCTGTGCAGGAACGGATGGTCGCGGTCGTAGTCGAACGCGACGTGGGTGCAGGCCGCGATACACCCGGCCAGGTATTGCAGGCCCTCGAGGAGATCGGCCTCGGATTCGATGAAGGCGGCCTCGGTCACCAGGCGTTCAGCTTCGGCTATGGCCTCGACCAGTGGTTGTGAGTACATCAGCATCTGCTCTCTTGGTCCAATATTGGACCACAGTGGTAGAGTTTCCTACCTGACACTAGAACGCGTTCCAATTCGAGTCAACGCCCGATTGCCGCCAGGAGGACGGATGTCAGATGCCGAATCGGCCGGCCGTGCTTCACCACCCACGGCCCGGGTGGTGGCCATTCTGGATTTCCTGTCTCGCCATCCGCAGGAGCGGTTCGGGCTCTCCGAGCTCACCCGCCGGGTCGGACTGAGCAAGCCGACCTGCCTGGGGATCCTGAGCACGCTCACCGAATCCGGCTATCTGGTGTGCGAAACGGGGGACAACAGCCGGGACAAGTCGTACCGCCTCGGCCCGGCGCTCATCTCACTCGGCCAGATGGCCCAGGAGTCGATGCGCGTCAACCCGGCGGCACGGGCGGAATTGCGCGCGCTGTCAGCCGCTTTCGACACCTCAGCGGGACTGACCGCCGTCGTCGACGACCGGATCACTGTGCTGGAGCTGATCGGTCCACCGGGCCGGGATCCCGGGGTGAGGGTCGGGCAGAGCTATCCGTTCGCACCACCGGTAGGACTGATGTTCGTCCTGTGGGACGACGACGCGCTGCGCGCCTGGCTGGCCAAGGTCCCGACCATTCCGCTGCGCACCGAGTCCGCCCGTTTGCACCGGGTGATCGAAAGCTGCCGTGCCGACGGGTATCTGGTGGAACGACTGACCCCCGGAGGCCGCAGGCTCTATGCACTGATGGCGGGGATGTCGACCAATCTGCCCGACGAACTGCGTGCGCTGCTGAGTGAGTTGGTGTCCGATATCGGCGAGCGGGTGTATCTGCGTGACGAGGGACCGGCCGGCCGAAAGCCACATGACATCAGCGTGATCTCCGCGCCGGTGTTCGACCACTACCAGCGCCAGGTCATGGCGGTCTCACTGCACATCGGAACGGCATTGACGGACAAGGAGATCAGCGATCGGGCGCGTGCGCTGGTGGCCACGGCCGACGCGCTGACCAAACAGCTCGGCGGAACCAAGCCGACGTACTGACGGCGCTGCGCTCAGAAGTTGTTACAGGTGTCGAAAACCGCCTGCAGCAACCCGAGGTACGGCTGGTTGGCCGGTTGAGCGGCGATCCCCTCGGCCATGCGTTGTCGTTGATCCCGCCCGGAGCCCAGGAACTGACGCAGCACGTCCTGGACGGCGGGCGACGCCCCGGCCATGGGGCTCTGCGCGTTCAGGGCCCCCATCACCTGTGGATAGCTACAGGTGGTGTTGACGGCCGAGTCCAGTCTGGGGTCCGCGGATGCGACACCCGCGCCGGCGGTCAACAACACCGCCAGACCGCCCACTGCGACAGCCAGTTTGACCGACGATTGCTTCATGATGTGTAGACCTCCTCCCCCGATTTTCGGACTCTAACGCGCAAAGCATGATCACTTCCGGGTTTTCGCAATTTGCTGCGCTGGATCCGGGGCAGGTTTTTGCCCTGGAAAGCGGTTTGCGGCCGACGCGCGAGCGTCAGGGCTCGTCTGGACGCAACAGCAGGGACCGGACCACCGTCCGAGGAGCCGTGTCGCGCAACAGCATGCTGGCCGGCCGCTGGCGGACCTGTTGCGGCCACCAGAACCAGCGACCCAGCAGCGCGGCGATGGACGGCGTCATGAGGGCGCGGACAACGAGAGTGTCCAACAGCAGACCGATACCGATCGTGGAACCCACCTGGCCGATGATGCGCAGATCGCTTGCGACCATCGACATCATGGTGAACGCGAACACCAGACCCGCGGCGGTTACGACCTTTCCGCTGCCGCCCATGGCCCGGATGATGCCGGTGTTGATCCCCGCCCCGATCTCCTCCTTCATCCGGGACACCAGCAGGAGGTTGTAGTCGGAACCGACGGCAAGGAGAACGATCACCGACATCGCGAGCACGAGCCAATGCAGATTTATGCCGAGGATGTGCTGCCAGATGAGCACTGACAGTCCGAACGCCGCGCCGAGTGACAGCGCCACGGTGCCGACGATGACCAGGGCGGCGATCAGGCTTCGCGTGACCATCAGCATGATGACAAAGATCAGGCAGAGCGCGGCAACCCCCGCGATCAACAGATCGTATGTCGATCCGTCACGCATGTCCTTGAACGTCGGGGCGGTACCGGTCAGGTAGATCTTGGCGCTCTCCAGGGGAGTCAATTTGAGCGCCTCTTCGGCCGCCCTGTGCACCGCGTCGACCCGCGCAATGCCTTCGGGCGTCGCGGGATCCCCGCGGTGCGAAATGATGAAACGGACCGACTTCCCATCCGGGGAGAAGAACAGATTCATCGCCCGTTTGAAGTCCTTGTTCTCCAGAACTTCGGGCGGAAGGTAGAACGAGTCATCGTTTCGCGCCGCGTCGAACGCCTGACCCATCGCGGTGGCGTCCTCGCTCACCTCGTCCATCATGGCGATCGAACCCGCCATGGTGCTGTGCATGGTGAGGATGGCGGCCCGCATTGCCTTCATGCTGTCGATCATCTTCGGGAACTGGGCGATCATCTGGGGCATGAGCACATCGAGCCGATCGGTCTCCTTGCTGAGCTCGAATACTCCCTCGGAAACCGCATCGACGCCGTCGAGTGCGTCGAACAGTGATCTTGTCGACCAGCAGAACGGAATATCGAAGCAGTGCGGCTCCCAGTAGAAATAGTTGCGAATGGGCCGGAAGAAATCGTCGAAATCAGCAATATGGTCGCGCAACTCATCGGTGACTTCCGCCAATTCACGCGTGTCCTGCGTCATCAGATGAGTCGTGTTGATCATTTTCAGGCCCACACCGTAAATCCGCTGCGTGATATTGATCATCGTGGTCATATCGTCGGCCTGCTTCAACAGGTCCTTCATGCGATTCTTCTGGAACGGCATGACCTGTTCCTGATTGGCATTCTGCAAGCTGAGCAGGAACGGTATCGAGGTCCGATCGATGGGGTTGCCCTCGGGCCGAGTTATCGCCTGCACCCGGGATATGCCCGGCACGGCGAAGATCGCCTTGGCCACCTTGTTCAATATCAGTAGGTCTGCCGGGGTACGCATATCGTGGTCGGACTCGAGCATGAGGACGTCGGGAGTCATGCGGGACTGCGGAAAGTGCCTCTCGGCAGCCGCATATCCGACATTGCCGGGAATGTCGGCAGGCACATAAAGGCGGTCGTTGTAGCTGGTCTGATAGGCCGGTAGCGCCAACAAACCGATGAGCGCGATGACACTGGCCGTGACGAGGATGGGTGCCGGCCATCGGACGATCGCCGTCGCCAACCGCCGCCACCGCCGGACGATGATCTTGCGCTTGGGCTCGAACAGCCCGAACCGACCGCCGACCACTAGCGCGGCCGGAACAAGCGTCAGCGCGACCGCGACCGCGACGACCATTGCCACGGCAGTGGGAACGCCCATCGTCTGGAAATACGGCAGTCGAGCGAAACTCAGACAGAAGATCGCCCCGGCGATGGTCATACCGGAACCCAGAACCACCTTGGCCACACTTCGATACGTGGTGTAGAAAGCGGTGTCCCGGTCCTCACCCGCCTGACGCGCCTCCTGATAGCGCCCGAGGAAAAATATGCCGTAGTCGGTTCCTACCGCGATCCCCAGCGATACCAGCAAGTTGACCGCGAATGTCGACAGCCCGATGACCTGATGTTCACCGAGCAGCGCGACCACTCCACGGGCAGCCTGAACCTGTATCCCGACCATCAGCAGAAGCAGCACCGCGGTGACGATCGAACGGTAGACGAGGAGCAGCATCGTCAAGATCACCACGAGCGACACCACGGTGATCTTGATGATGGACTTGTCTCCGGCGTGGTTCATGTCCGAAACCAACGGCGCGGGGCCCGTGACGTAGGCCTTCAGCCCGGGGGGCGGCGGCGTCCGATCCACGATTCCCCGGACTGCTTCCACGGACTCGTTCGCCAGCGATTCGCCTTGGTTACCAGCCAGATTCAGCTGAACATAGACAGCTTTGTCGTCGGCGCTCTGGACTGCGGGCGCCGTGAGCGGATCACCCCAGTAATCCTGCACGTGCTGCACATGACGGGTGTCGGCGTTCAACTGCCGGATCAGATCGCTGTAATAGCGGTGCGCTTCATCCCCGAGAGGTTGGTCGCTCTCCAGGACGATCATTGCCACACTGTCGGAATCGGATTCGCCGAAGCTCCTGCCCATGCGCTGCGCCGCCTGGAACGACGGGGCGTCTTGGGGAACCAGCGAGACCGAATACTGCCGTCCCACATGTTCGAGCGAGGGGACGGCGAAAGTCAGTAACGCGACGATCACGAGCCAGCCGAGGATGATCGGCACCGCCAGGCGGTGGATCATCCGCGCAATGAACGGTGGACGGTCGTTCACCGCGGTCAGCGTTCGTCGGGTTTCAGCAACAGCGAACGGACCAGTGGGCGAGGGCCGGTGGGCCGCAGCAGCGCGCTGGCGGGCCTCTGGCGAACGTGCAGCGGCCACCAGAACCACCGGCCCAGCAGGGCGGCGATGGACGGCGTCATGAGTGCGCGCACGATCAGGGTGTCGAACAGGAGGCCGATGCCGATCGTGGAACCGACCTGACCGATGGTGCGCACATCGCTGGCCAACAGCGCGAACATCGTCGAGGCGAACACCAGACCCGCTGCCGTCACCACCTTTCCGCTGCCGGCCATGGCGCGGATGATGCCGGTGTTGATACCCGCGCTGATTTCCTCCTTCATCCGGGACACCAGCAGCAGGTTGTAGTCGGAACCGACCGCCAGAAGAATGATCAGGGCGATGGCGAGCACGATCCAGTTCAACTGGATTCCGAGAATGTGCTGCCAGATGAGCACCGAAAGCCCGAACGCCGCCCCGAGCGACAGGGCGACGGTCCCCACGATGACCATGGCCGCGACCAGGCTCCTGATCATGATGAGCATGATGATGAAGATCAGGCACAGCGCGGCTATTCCGGCGATCATCAGGTCATAGGTCGACCCGTCCACCTGATCTTTCGCCATCGCCGAGCTGCCGGTGAGGTACAGCCTGGCGTTTTCCAATGGCGTTCCCTTGAGGGCCTCCTCTGCCGCCGTCCTGATCGGATTGACCCGCGCAATGCCTTCGGGTGTCGCGGGATCTCCTCGCTGGGAGATCAGCAGGCGCGCGGTTTTCCCGTCCGGCGACAAGAACACGTCCATGACCCGCTTGAAGTCGGCGTTCTTGAAAACAGCGGGAGGGATGTAGAAGGAATCGTCGTTCTGGGCGTCGTCGAAGGCTCTACCCATAGCGGTTGCACCATCGGACATCTCATCCATCTGCGCGAGGATTCCTGCCATGGTGCTGCGCATCGACAGCATCATGGTCCGCGTGCTCTGCATTGTCGCGATCATGGCTGGGAACTGGGCGATCATCTGCGGCAGCAACAGATTGAGTTGATCGAGGTTTCCGATCAGCCGATGCATTGTCACGGTGAGCTTGTCGACACCGTCAAGCGCCTCGAAAAGGGACTTTATCGACCAGCACAGCGGGATGTTGTAGCAGTGCGGTTCCCAGTACAGGTAGTTGCGGACCGGCCGCCAGAAGTCATCGAAGTCCGCCATGTGGTCCCGCAACTCGAGCGTGACGTCTTCCAGGTCGTGCGTCTTGCTGACCACGTTGTTGGTCGCGACAGCGAGTTGCTGCATCAACTCGAACATGCGCTGCATCACGGCGATGGTTTTCGAGATTTCGTCGGCCTGGGTGAGCAGATCATTCATCCGGGCCTTCTGAAACGGCAGAAGCTGCAGCTGGCCCGCGTTCGAGGCACTGATGATGAACGGAATCGTGGTGTGCTTGAGGGGAATCCCCTCGGGCCGGGTCGCCGACTGCACCCGGGAAACCCCGGGAACGGACAGCACACCTTTGGCGAGCTTGTTCAGAATCAGGAAGTCCGCCGGGTTACGCATATCGTGGTCGGCCTCGACCAACAACACGTCGGGCGACGCCATCAGCGACTGAGTGAAATGCCGTGCGGCAGCGTCGTACCCGGCATTGGCAGGAATGTCTTTGGGCAGATACTGCTGGTCGTTGTAGCCGGGCTGGTACGCAGGCAGTGCCAACAGGCCGATCAGCGATACAGCACAGGCCGCCACGAGGATTGGTGCGGGCCAGCGAACGATCGCCGTGCCGATCCGGCGCCACCGACGGACGCTGATCTTGCGTTTGGGTTCGAACAATTTGAATCGGCTGCCCAGCGCCAGGACGGCCGGGATCAGCGTCAGTGCCACCGCAACCGCCACCACCATGCCCAGGGCGCACGGGATACCCAGGGTCCGGAAGTAGGGCAGGCGGGTGAAGCTGAGGCAGAAGACCGCGCCGGCGATGGTCAATCCCGATGCCAGCACCACCTTGCCGACGCTGCGATACGTGGTGTAGAAGGCGGTTTCCCGATCTTCAGCCGCCTGACGTGCCTCTTGATAGCGCCCGACGAAAAAGATGCCGTAGTCGGTGCCCGCCGCGATACCGAGGGTCACCAGAAGATTGACGGCATAGGTGGACAGGCCGATGAAGCCCTGATCGCCGAGGAGCGCGACGACCCCTCGCGCCACCTGTAATTGGATTCCCACCAGGAGAAGCAGGATCACCGCCGTGAAGATCGAGCGGAAGAAGAACAGGAGCATCGCCAGGATGACCGCGAGGCTCAGGCCCGTCACCAGTAGGACGGTTCGGTTGCCGCTCGCGCTCAGATCGGCGACTATCGCCGCCGGACCGGTGACATAGGCTTTGACGCCCGGGGGTGGCGAACTCCGGTCGACGATGCCCCGGACTGCTTCCAGGGACTCGTTCGACAGTGCTTGGCCCAGGTCACCCGCCAGCCCCATCTGGACGTACACAGCCTTGTTGTCGGCGCTTTCCGCTGCGCCTGCGGTGAGCGGATCCCCCCAGAAATCCTGCACGTGCTGCACATGCGCCGGGTCCGCCTTCAGCTGACGGACCAAATCGTTGTAATACCGGTGTGCCTCGTCACCGAGGGGTTGGTCACCCTCCAGGACGATGATCGCCACGCTGTTCGACGTCGCTTCGCCGAAGTTCACACCCATACGCTGGATCGCCTCGAACGAAGGCGCATCGTTGGGGATCAGTGATACGGAGTGCTCTTTCTCCACCTGCTCCAGCGGGGGGACGACCGCGCTCAGGACATAGGCGATCACCAACCAGCCGATGATGATCGGCACCGCCAGCAGGCGGATCATCCGCGCGATGAACGGCGGCTTGGCGGTGGTTGCCTGGTTACTCATGCTGCCTTCAGAAGGCAATAGGTGAACGCGCTTTCCCCGGTCTCCACCTTTTCCGACTTGACCTCGTCATCCACGATGATGCGGCAGCCGATTCTGTTGCTGTCGCCCTGCGCAATGACGTTGACCATGGCCGTGGCCTCGGTCATCGGGAACTTCAACGACCATGGCAGGCTCGCCCCTTCGACAAACCGCGGCTCTGCATCGACGTCGAAATAACTGATGTTGGCCACCGTCCCAGGCGGCCCGAACACCTCGTACACCAGTTGTTTGGGGTCGTACGGCTTACGTTTCTCGAGCTCGGTGTCGGCGTACGCGGGGCGGGTCTGGGAGCCGAACACGCCGTGCAACCGCATGACGGTGAAGCCTCCGGCACCGAGGACGACCAATACCAGTAGCGGAATCCATAACCGCTTCAAAACCCCCAAAGCACGAACCCCCTGAATCCGTGGCCTAGCCCGGGCAATCCATGTCGCGGGAACCAGCGATGCACATATTCCGCCCCCCATGCGATGCCGGCAACTCGAATGCGGTGCGCATCCCAGACCGGCCGTGAGGAGGGATCACGGCATACACGCGGCACATCGAGCAGGACAATCCGAACCTGACCAGTAGAGCATTCAGGTGACCTCCCATATCTGCCCATTCCCAAGGTGATACGGGATCGTAATGCATTTTGCGTGGTCTCCGACGCGGAACGGAATTTAACGCGGCTAACGGTTCTCACGGCGCGGAATTACCATTGTTTGACTTTGCAAAGAAATTCAAGATTGCCGAGTTCACCGCATTTGGCCGTTCCAGAAAGCCGAGGTGCCCGGCGTCAGCGATCTCGAGATAGCGCCCGTGCGGCAGCGCATCCGCCACCTCCGCTCCGAGATGCGGCGGCATCACCAGGTCATCGGCGAATCCGATCACGAGAACCGGTGTGGTGATCGTCCGGTAGGCGGCCCGGCGGTCGTTCTGCGGGGCCACGCCATACTGAGCGCGGACCCCCGGTGTCAGCTTCGCGGGCCACCTGGTGAAAGTGTCGATCCAGTCCCGGACGGCAGCCTCGTTGTTCAAGGTCTTCGGTGAAAAGTTCTCCAGTAGGCGCAGTTTCGCCTCATATGTGGCGGGCAACTGGACATCGGCCCTGGCGAGGTCACGTTCGGCGGTACGGAAGAACTCGCGCGTCAGATCGTGGCGCCCCCGGGTGGCCATGAGAGCGGCCTGGCTCACCAACCCGGGCCGGGACAGCATCAGTTCCTGTGCGATATATGAGCCCATCGAGACCGCCACCACCCGGACCGGTGCGATTTCGAGTCGCTCGAGCAACTGCGCCGTGTCGGCCACCATCGTTGCCGACGTGAAGCCGTCGGCATCCGCCGTAGCGCCGACACCCCTGTTGTCGAACGTGATGACCCGGTAGCCGGCGGCGCGAAATGCCGGAACCTGATAGAGATCCCAGGTGCGTCCGACGCCGCCCTGCCCGGCGATGAACAGAACAGGCTCACCGTCTCCACGGTCTTCGTAGGCCAGGTTCACTTCCCACCCGCCCGCACAGGTTGCTATGCGTCCAGGCGGGCGAACTCGCCCTGCCGGTACTGATCGACGCACGCCGCACGCCGGACCTTGCCGCTCGTCGTGATCGGAATCGAACCAGGCGGCACCAGAACCAGATCCGCGACACCCAGGCTGTGCGTGTTGAAGATCGCCGAGGTCACTTCACGCTTGACCGCGGAAAGCTGGTCCGCGGGCGTCTCGGGCGACTCGGCCCGCTTCCTGACTTCGATGATGACGACGAGCTTCTCGGTATGGCCGTCCGGCACCGCAATGGCCGCACACCGGCTCCGGCTGATCTCCTGGATCGTCGCCTCGATGTCGTCGGGAGAGTGGTTACGCCCGTAGACGATCAGCAGGTCCTTGATGCGACCGATGACGAACAGCTCGCCGTCGAACATGAATCCTGAGTCCCCGGTGCGCAACCACGGCCCCTCGGGCGTGCCTGCCGACGGAGCGACGAGGCTGGCACCGAAGGTTGATTCGGACTCCTGCGGTCTGTGCCAGTAGCCGCTTGCGACGTTGTCCCCGTGCACCCAGATCTCCCCTACGGTGCCGGGCGGACACTCGGTATTCGTCTCGGAATCGACGATCCGGATCGTCGGCGAGACCGGGATGCCGTAGCTGACCAGCGGTGTACCTGCGCCGTTGCGGCAGCGCCGCGCGGTGCCCGCGGTCAGCGACTCCGATTCGAAGCGCACGATCGCCGGCGGTTCCCCAGATTCGCGGGTCGCGACGTACACCGTGGCTTCGGCGAGACCGTAAGACGGCCGTATCACCGACGCGCCCAGATTCAGCCGGGAGAAGCGCTGGGTGAAGCGCTCAAGCGTCGCCGGGTGCACTCGTTCGCTGCCGGTGATGATGGCGAGCACACTCGACAGGTCGAGGCCGGCCATGTCATCGTCCGACGTCTTGCGCACCGCCAGTTCGAACGCGAAGTTCGGTGCGGCGGTGTAGGTGCGACCGTTCGTGGCCAGCATCTGCATCCACCGGGCGGGCCGTTGCAGGAACGCCACCGGACTCATCAGCACGGCCGGGACCCCGGCGAGCACCGGTGCGCATACTCCCAGATACAAGCCCATGTCGTGATAGAAGGGCAGCCACGAGACGATGGTGGAGCCTTCCGGGATGACATTGTTGAATTCCGCGAAGTAGCCCGACGTCAACTGTTCGTAGTTGGCCAGCAGGTTCCGGTGCGACATCATCACCCCGGCGGGCCGGCGAGTCGACCCGGATGTGTACTGCAAATAGGCCGTGTCCGTGACACTTTCGCTCTGCAACCCACTGCGTGCCGGGGCACTGAAATCCAACGTGTCGACCTCGACGATCGCCGGAGCCGATGCGGAATCCGATCTCACATACTCGGCCACTACGCCGGCGACCGCCGAGGTGGTGAGAATGACCGTCGGCGCCGCGTCCTGCAGCACCGAGCTGACCCGCTCATCGCTGACGCCACCGAGCGGAACCGCCAGCGGAACGGCGATTCGCCCCGCCTGCATCGCGCCGAAGAAGGCGACGATGTAATCCAGCCCCTGCGGCGCAAGGATGAGTGCACGATCACCCGGCGAGCCGAGGCTGCCGAGTTCTCGCGCGACGCCACACGCGCGCCGATACAGCTGCGAGTACGTCAGGCTCGTTGCCGAGCCCTCCCAATTATTTTCGTAGTCAATAAATGTCGCCGCGTTGTCGTCGCCCTGCAGGCCGGCACGTTCCCGCAGCAGCGTCAAAATGGATGCCTCTCCCACGGAGGTCAGGGTATCGCGGTAATCATGACTGCATATCCGGAACCATCAGCAAATTCCAATTCAATGACCTTATGAATCACACCGAGGTCATTACCATCCGCCTCGCAACCGCGAACGAACAATGCTGCGCCCGCTTCGATGGCCTCTGATCTTGACTGTCATGGCCGATGCCCCGAAACTGCCGCGAAGTGCTTGCGATCGTTCCTATCTCACCTGTGGATTGATCAGATTCTGAGACAGCATTCCGCAGCGAACATACTGTTAATGATTGTGACCGCCCTCGACGGCCGCTGAGCCACTAATGGCCGCACGACACTGGCGGCCTAATTCTGTGGCTCAGCGGACGAATACAGGGTATCGAGCCTGACAGCGGCCGAACCGCGGAAAGGCCTGCCGGGAGGAGGGGCAATTGACCGCATCCGAGATCGTGAGCGGGGAACGTCCGGGTGCGGATACCGGCACCGATACACCCCGGCCGCGCGTCACGCCGGTCACTCCCATTGCCGTCATCGGCATGTCCTGCCGGCTTCCCGGTGGCATCGACTCCCCCGAACTCTTGTGGGAGGCCCTGATTCGGGGCGATGACTTTGTCACCGAAGTCCCGCCCGACCGTTGGGACGCCGACGAGTACTACGACCCGGAGCCGGGGGTGCCTGGTCGGTCGGTGTCCAAGTGGGGCGCCTTCCTCGACGACGTCGCCGGCTTCGATGCCGACTTCTTCGGTATCAACGAACGCGAGAGTGCCGCACTCGATCCCCAGCACCGATTGTTGCTGGAAACCTCCTGGGAGGCCATGGAGCACGCGGGCCTCACGCGGGAAGCCTTGTCGGACTCGCCGACCGGCGTGTTCGTCGGACTGACGCACGCCGACTACCAGATGCTGGCCGCCGACGCTCAGTCCTTGGAAGCGGCATACGGCTTCAGCGGCAACAACTTCAGCCTGGCGTCCGGCCGGATCGCTTACGCCCTCGGCGTCCACGGGCCTGCGCTCACGGTGGACACGGCGTGTTCGTCCGGCCTGACCGCGATACACCTGGCCTGCCGCAGCCTGCACGAGGGCGAAAGCGATTTCGCGTTGGCCGGCGGCGCCACCTTGGCGTTGGACCCGCGCAAGTTCGCTTCGGGTTCGGCGGAGGGAATGCTCTCGGCGACCGGACGCTGCCATGCCTTCGATGCCGCAGCCGACGGATTCGTAGGAGGCGAAGGCTGCGTCATGGTGTTGCTCAAGCGGTTGCCGGACGCCGTGCGTGATGGCGACCGGATCCTCGCCGTCATCCGCGGCACGGCCGCCAACCAGGACGGTCATACCGTGAACATCGCGACGCCGTCGGATGCCGCACAGACCGCCGTGTACCGAGCGGCGTTGACCGCGGCGGGCGTGGATCCCGGCACGGTCGGCATGGTCGAGGCACACGGCACCGGCACGCCGGTGGGCGACCCGATCGAATACTCCAGCCTGGCCAAGGTGTACGGCGTCGACGGCCCCTGTGCGCTCGCGTCGGTGAAGACCAACATGGGGCATGCCCAGGCCGCCTCCGGGGCCATCGGTCTGATGAAGACGGTCCTCGCGATACAGCACGGCGTGGTGCCACAGAACCTGCACTTCACCCGGCTTCCCGACAAGCTCGCCGAAATCCAGACCAATCTCTTTGTGCCCCAGGCGACAACACCGTGGTGCACCAACGGGCATCATCCCCGGCGGGCGGCGGTGTCATCGTATGGATTGTCGGGGACCAATGTGCACGCCGTCTTGGAGCAGGCGCCGGTCCCGGCGCCTCAACCCGCAGCTGCAGACTCCGCGCTTCCGGCTTCGCCGGTTCCGATGCTGTTCCCGCTGTCGTCCACCTCGGCCGACGAGCTGCGTCACACGGCCGGCCGGCTGGCCGACTGGCTACAGACACACGAGGATGTCGCCCTACCGGATCTCTCCTACACCCTGGCCCGCCGACGCGTGCACAGGCCGGTGCGCACCGCCGTCAGCGCGAACAGCCGACCTGATCTCATCGCCGCGTTACGCGAGGTCGCCGACGGCGACACTCCCTACCAAGCCGCGGTCGGTCGCGACGACCGCGGCCCGGTCTGGGTGTTCTCCGGTCAGGGTTCGCAGTGGGCGGGCATGGGCGCCGAGCTCTTGGCGACCGAACCGGTGTTCGCCGCCACGGTGGCGCAGGCCGAGCCGGTCATTGCTGCCGAGTCAGGATTCTCGGTGACCGAGGCGATGTCGGCCCCGGAGGTCGTCAACGGTCAGGACCGGTTGCAACCGACGTTGTTCACCATGCAGGTCGCCATGGCCGCCACCATGAAGGGGCACGGGGTGCGGCCCGGAGCCGTCATCGGCCACTCCCTGGGTGAGGCCGCGGCAGCGGTCGTCGCCGGGGCACTGTCGTTGGAGGACGGGCTGCGGCTCATCTGCCGCCGGTCCCGGCTGATGTCCCGAATCTCCGGAAAGGGCGCCACGGCCGCAGTGGAATTGCCTGCCAAGCAGGTACTTTCGGAGCTGACCGGCCGCGGTATCAACGATGTCGTGGTGGCGGTGGTGGCTTCGCCACAGTCCACCGTGATCGCAGGCACCACACAGATGGTGCGCGATCTCGTGGCGGATTGGGAACTACGTGGGGTGATGGCTCGCGAGGTTCCCGTCGATGTGGCCTTCCACTCACCGCAGGTCGAGCCCATCGTCGGAGACCTGGCCGAGGCCCTTGCAGACCTCAAACCCATGACACCGGAGATTCCGTTCTATTCGGCGACCCTGTTCGATCCACGCGAGCAGCCGGTGTGCGATGCCGACTACTGGGTGACCAACATGCGCCGGATGGTGCGCTTCGCCTCCGCCGTACAAGCCGCGCTGGAGGACGGCTATCGCGTGTTCGCCGAGCTTTCGCCACATCCGCTGCTCACCCGAGCGCTCGAGCAGACCGCAAGCGGCCGCGAGACGCCGCTGGCCGCCCTGGCCGCGATGCGCAGACAGCAAGAGATGCCGGATGGGCTGCGCGGGCTCCTCGTCGATCTGCACAGTGCAGGTGCTGCGGTCGATTTCTCTGTCCTGTGCCCCGACGGCCGGCTGGTGGATGCGCCACTGCCTAGCTGGACGCACCGCCGGCTGTGGCTCAGCGGCGGCGGTCAGGAACACCCGACCCACGGCGGTTGCACCATCGCAGTTCACCCGCTGCTGGGCGCCAACGTGCGGCTGCACGAGGAACCGGAACGCTACGTGTGGCAGGCCGACGTCGGCACTGCCGCCCAGCCATGGCTCGCAGATCACCAAATACGCACTGTTGCAGTACTTCCGGGTGCGGCGTACTGCGAGATGGCGCTGGCTGCGGCGCAGGCCGTGCTGGGAGAGACTTCCGAAGTCCGCGACATCCGGTTCGAGCAGGCACTGCTCCTGGACGAACAGACAGTGGTCGGAGCCTCCGCCTCGGTGTCATCACCCGGCGTGGCCGCCTTCACCGTCGAGACCGATGAGGAGGGCCAGCAAGCTCGGCACGCAACCGCGGTCCTGCACGCGGCAGCGGACGAGCAACCCCCTGCGTACGACATGTCGGCGGTCGTTACCGCCCATCCCTGCGACGAGGACGGCGCAGAGGTGCGTAATCGCGTGGGCCTGCACGGCATTCAGTACGGTCCGGCGTTCACCGGTCTGGTCACCGTGCGTACCGGCGAGACGGAAGCCCGCACGGTCCTCGCCGAGGTTGCCCTCCCCCGCTCGATCCGCTCCCAGCAGGACGCGTACGGCGTGCACCCGGCACTTCTGGATGCCTGCTTCCAATCGGTCGAGGCACATCCCGACGTTCAGGCGCTCGGCGGCGACGTGCTGGGATTGCCGCTGGGCGTGCGGCGGCTACGCGCCTACAGCTCGGCCCGCAACGCGCACTACTGCTACACGCGATTGATCAAGGCCGACGCAACCGGTATCGAGGCCGACATCGATGTGCTCGACAAGGACGGCACAGTCCTGCTGACCGTGCAGGGGCTTCGCCTTGGCACCGGCGCCTCCGGCAGCGGACACGACGATCAGGTTTTCAGCGAGCGGCTGCTGACGGTCGAGTGGCAACAGCGCGACCTGCCGGAGGTCGAATACGCCGAAGCCGGATCCTGGCTGCTCATCAGCGCCCCGGACGGCCCCGACGCGGCTACCGACACGTTGAGCAGCATCCTGAAAGACCGCGGCGCACAGTGCACCACGATGAGTTGGCCCAACCAAGCCGACGACACACTGACCTGCGCACAGCTCGGCAACCATTTGCGGGCCGGCCGATTCACCGCCGTGGTTGTCCTGACGTCGCCGAACAACGGGGACCACAACGACCAGTCGCCATTGCTGGGTCGCGAGTACCTGCGTCATATGGTGCACATCGCCCGCGAACTACCGGAGATGAGCGGAGAACTACCTCGCCTGTACGTCGTGACCCGCAACGCCCAGACGGTGGTGGCCGGCGACGTGGCCAATCTGGACCAGGCCGAGCTACGGGGCCTTATCCGGGTCATCGGCACCGAACATCCGCACCTGACCGCCACCCAGATCGATGTTGACGAGGCCACCGGCGTGGAGCAGTTGGCACAGCAACTGCTCAGCGGATCCGATGAGGACGAAACCGCGTGGCGCAATGGTCGGTGGTATACCGCACGGTTGTGCCTCGCCCCGTTGCGTCCCGAGGAGCGGCAGACCACCGTTGCACATCTCGAACGCGACCGGATGCGGCTGCAGATCCGCACTCCGGGTGACCTGGAGTCGATGGAACTTGTTGCCTGCGAGCATGTTCCCCCGGGATCGGGGCAGATAGAGGTCGCGGTCAGCGCGTCCAGCATCAACTTCGCCGACGTGCTCGTCGCATTCGGTCGCTACCCCGCGTTCGACGGGCATCTACCCCAACTCGGTATCGACTTCGCAGGAGTGGTTACCGCGGTCGGGCCCGACGTCACCGACCACAAGGTCGGCGATCGGGTCGGAGGTCTGTGCGCCGACGGCTGCTGGGGCACGTTCGTCACCTGCGACGCACGCCTGGCCGCCACGTTGCCGGCGGGCCTGACGGACGCCGAGGCGGCCGCACTGACCATTGCGACCGCCACCGCCTACTACGGGCTGAACGACATGGCCCGAATCAAGTCAGGCGACAAGGTGCTGATCCACTCCGCGACAGGCGGTGTCGGACAGGCGGCGATGGCCATCGCCCGCGCCGCCGGGGCGGAGATCTTCGCCACCGCCGGCAGCGAGCAGCGCAGACAACTTCTGCGCGACATGGGCGTCGAACATGTCTACGACTCACGGACTTTGGAGTTCGCCGATCACATCCGCCAGGACACCGACGGATACGGCGTCGACATCGTGCTGAATTCGGTGACCGGTGCCGCCCAGCGGGCGGGCCTCGAATTGCTGGCATTCGGTGGGCGATTCGTGGAGATCGGCAAGCGCGACATCTACGGTGACACCCGGTTGGGGCTCTTCCCCTTCCGGCGCAACCTGTCGTTCTACGCCGTCGATCTGGCGCTGATGTCCGTCAGCCACCCGGATCGGCTCCGGGAGTTGCTGGAAACGGTGTATCTGTTGACCGCCGAGGGTGATCTGCCGAGGCCCGAGGTCACCCATTTCCCACTTGCAGACGCCGCCACCGCGATTCGGATGATGAGCGGCGCGCAGCACACCGGCAAGCTCGTGCTGGACATTCCACACACCGGTTCGAGTCGGCTTGTGGTTCCGCCGTCCCAGGTGCGGGTGTTCCGGCCCGACGGCGCGTACATCGTCACCGGTGGCCTCGGCGGGCTGGGGCTGTTCATCGCCGAGAAGATGGCGGCCAGCGGATGTGGACGAATTGTGCTGTCCTCACGCACGCAGCCGAGCGCCCGGGCATTGGAGATCCTCGAGCGTATCCGCGCGACCGGCGTCGACGTACTCGTCGAGTGCGGCGACATCGCCGAGTCCGGCACCGCAGAACGGTTGGTGGCCGTGGCGACCGCCGACGGGCTTGCAGTCCGCGGCGTGTTACACGCGGCAGGCGTGATCGAGGACGCCGCACTGACCAACATCACCGACGAACTCATCGAGCGAGACTGGGCGCCAAAGGTTTATGGCGCCTGGAACCTGCACACCGCCACCGCGGACCAGCCTTTGGACTGGTTCTGTTCATTCTCGTCGGCAGCCGCGCTGGTCGGCTCTCCCGGGCAGGGCGCCTACGCTGCCGCCAACAGTTGGCTGGATGCTTTCAGCCTGTGGCGCCGCTCCCAGGGGTTGCCGGGCACGGCCATCGCATGGGGAGCCTGGGGGCAGATCGGCCGCGGCACGGCCCTGGCCGAAGGCGCCGGAATCGCCATCGCTCCCGACGAGGGCGCGTATGCGTTCGAAGCACTGCTGCGTCACGACCGCGCCTACACCGGATACGCGCCGATCACAGGTACGCCGTGGTTGTCCGTGTTCGCCGAACGCAGCCCCTTCGCCGAGGCATTCCGATCGACCGGCCAAAGCGCTACGGGCACCAGCAAGTTACGCGCCGAACTCGACGATCTGCCGCCTGACGAGTGGGCCGCCAAGCTGCGACACGTGATCTCCGATCAGGTGAGCGTGATCCTGCGCCGCAGTGTCGATCCGGACCGCCCCCTTTCCGAGTACGGCATGGACTCGCTGGGAGCGCTCGAACTACGCACCCGCATCGAGAACGAAACGGGCATCCGGATCTCGGCCACCGGAATCACGACCGTGCACGGTTTGGCAGACCTGCTGTGCGAAAAGCTCCTGCCCGCAGGGGCAGCCTGACATGCGGTGGACCAAACGGTCGGAACGGGTCGATTACAGCAAACGCCGGCCCGGATACGGAACCGGCCTGCCCGCGCATCGACCGAACCAGCTCCCGAGTCATACGCCGGCCCACCGGCCATCTCCGCCCACGGAGACGACGACGCACGCCCGCCGCATCGACAGTTCCTGATCGGCATTTGGAGAGCGGCGGCGGAGCCGGATTGAAACTCATTACTTAACAAGGGATCTGACCAAATCGATATCAACATGGCGGGGGAAAGCAACAGGGTATCAGCGAGTTCGCGGAGGCAGTGCGTGATGGGCCCACGCACTGCTGGTTCCGGGCACCACGACCAGTACGGCCCTGAGGGCCTGTACGGCCAAATCAGCTCCGACAACTCCTGAATGTTGTCCAGAAAGTCAATACAGCAAATAGATTGCGAGGTAGCATTCCGCTCATGTGGGGCTCGCTGGCCGTACTGGCACTCTTGACGACGATCAATCCCGTGCGCCTCGGCATCATCATCTTGGTGCTGTCCAGGCCGCGGCCGATGCAGAACCTGCTCGCCTACTGGACCGGCGCGGTGCTGGTAGGGCTCGCCACCCTCGTCATTCCACTGTTCGTACTCCACTCCACGCCGACATCGTCGGCTTTCGCGAGAAATTTCGCGCACCCCACCGCGAATCCGATCGCACAGCGCATCACGATCGTCACAGGCGTGGTTCTCCTGGCGATCGCCGTGTTCATGGTGGCGCGCAACTTGTTACGGACACCCGTCTCGGCAGGTGGCGCCCATCGGAAGGTAGCGGACAACACCGGCGACGGCACCACCACACTCGTACTCGATTCAGGTGCACCACCCGTCATCACAAGGTTCCTGCATCCCACCGGGAAGTCGGCCGAGACAGACGGGGAAGAAAAGTCTCCGATCCGGCGGCTGCTCGGCCGCGCGCGTGACGCTTGGCAGAACGGGTCCCCGTGGATTCCCTTCATCATCGGCCTCATAGTGCTTCCACCGCTGGACGGAGTGCTGTTCGCCCTGGCCATCGTGGTGGCTTCGGGCGCCTCGCTCGAGGTCCAGCTGGTCGCAACGATCGCGTTCGTCTTCGGCGTGCTCTTGGTGGAGGAGATCATTCTCGTCAGCAACATAGTCGCACCGGAGAGAACCCAAGCCGCACTGCGTAAGTTGCATGAGTGGGCCCGCATGCATCACCAGAAGTTCGTGGCGGCGATCCTCGCAGTGGTCGGACTCTCGTTGTTGGCCAGGGGCATGGGCGGCCTCTGATCCGAGTATCGGCCGACGATCTTGATTCAGCGGAAGTCGGAGCCGGCGAGTATCCTGTTAGCTGAGGATCATGGCTCAGCATTGGGAGGGCCCATGAACACCGTTGTCAGAATGCTGATTTCAGGTTCCATCGGCATGGCCGTGACAGGTCTGGTTATATTTGCCTCCGCAGGCACATTCGACTACTGGCGAGGTTGGGTGTTTCTCGCGGTGCTCGTGGTCTCGGGTTGGGTGTCGGCCATCTACTTCCTGCGCAAGAATCCCGCAGTGCTGCTGCGGCGGTTGCCGACCGCCGAAGAGCGACCCCAGCAGAAGGCCATCGCCATTGGTGTCTTGTCGCTGTGGGCGGCAATGATCGTCGTGAGCGCTCTCGACCACCGCTTCAAATGGTCGGTGGTCGCCACAGAGGTCTCATTGGCCGGCGACGTGCTGGTTGCGCTCGGACTTGCCGCGATCGGCCTGGTGCTCATGCAGAACAACCATGCGGCCGTGACGGTTCGGGTGGAGGAGAATCAACACCTTGTCTCCACTGGCCTATACGGACTCGTACGACATCCGATGTACACCTGCAACGCGCTGCTTCTGGTGGGAATACCCCTTGCGCTCGGCTCCTTCTGGGGCCTCATATTTCTCATCCCGGGCGTCCTGCTCTTCGCGCTACGCATCCAGGACGAGGAGAGAGTCCTCGAGGTGGAGCTGGACGGATACCGCGACTACATGCAGAAGGTTCGCTACCGCCTGCTGCCGGGGATTTGGTGACCGGGTCTGTCAGCCGTCCAGGAACAGTCTGAGCCGGCTTCCATACTCACTGAGCGCCCTGGGCGTGAACATCTCGTAGTGCGTGCAGTCGACGGAGTACGTGTTGATCTCGCCGGCAATCCACGGCTGCCAGCTTTGTAGATGGGTCCGGGCGGCCCGCCGGTTCCGTATCCCACGCCAGCGGGACCGTAGTCCCGGTCCGTCGTCGTCTTCACTTCCGTGCCGCGCGGCCATGAAAATGGCGACCTCTCCATCGAATACCTCGGGCGCGTGATCGAGCAGGCGCAGCTGGTTCTCGTTGAGGCTTTGGGCCATGAACTCCAGCAACGGCTTTGGCGGGAGAGAGAATCCCAGCACACCCTGTTCCCGAATCAGCTCTTCCGCCCGCTGGTAGTCGATGGGCTTCCGGTGCGTCGGCACGTCGATGTTGTTGGTCTGCAAGATGTATTCCAGCACCAGTCCCTCGGCCAGCACCCGGTTCTCGGCGACGAGCCTGTCGGCGCCGGTGGTGAGTTTGTTCGTCCTCAATGCGGCGTCCAGGAGTACGAGGCGCTGGACTTCGCATCCTCGTCGCTGTAGCTCAACGGCGAGCGCATGTGCGACGACGCCACCGAACGACCAGCCGAGGAGCCGGTAGGGGCCATCCGGATGCAGGGCTTGAACGCGGTCCGCGTAGATCGCGGCCAGATTGCTTATCGATGTGGGTTCTGACTGGTCTGCCGTCGGCGTTTGGTTGATTCCGATGATCGGGCAGTCCAGGTATTCGCCGAGTGCCCGATACGACCAGCTCAACCCGAACCCGTCGTGAATGCAGACCACGGGAATGCCTGAGCCCGCCCTGAGGATGTCGACGGGCACCACTTCCTCAGCACTGCCCGCACTTCCGATCTGCTGAGCCAGGCTTCTCACGGTCGACGCCTCGAAGATCACGCGTACGGCCAGATGTGCGTCCGTGGCCTTGTTGATCGCGGCGACGGCCCGCATCGCCAGCAGGGAATCGCCGCCCAGGTCAAAGAACGAGTCATCGACCCCGACGCGCTCCAGACCTAGCACTTCAGCGTAGATCCCGGCCAAGACCTCTTCGGCAGCAGTCTCGGGGGCCTGGTATTGCCCGACCTTGTATTCAGGTGCCGGCAGAGCACGGGTATCGAGTTTTCCGTTGGAGGTCAGAGGCAATGCATCCACGACCATCACCGCCGCCGGAACCATGTAGACCGGCAGCCGGTCGGCCAGAGTCACTCGCGCCCGATCCGGGTCTACCGCCCCGGCCACCGACTCGGTGACATAGCCGACCAGACGCTTGTCTCCGGGATGGTCCTCCCGGACCATCACCGCGGCCTGCACTACCCCGTCCAGATCGGCCAATGCTGTTCTGATCTCACCGAGTTCGATGCGGTAGCCACGAATCTTGACCTGCTCATCGGCACGCCCCACGTAACGCAACTGGCCGTCGGCATCCCAATACACGAGGTCACCGGTGCGGTACATCCGGGTTGCGGGCGCCCCCGGCCCGACGAACGGGCATGCGACGAACCGCGACCCGGTCAATGTGGACCGGCCCATGTAGCCGCACGCCACCCCGCGGCCGGCCACGTACAACTCGCCCACCACCCCGCTGGGTACCGGGAGGAGCCATTGATCCAGCACGAACAACGCCGACGTCGACACCGGAGCACCGATCGGAACCACCCGCGGCCCTGCCACTTCCGGCGTCGTCAACGGCGCACTCATCGACGCATATACGGTCGCCTCGGTCGGGCCATAGGCATTGATCACCACGCGCCCGGGCGCCCATCGGTCCACCACATCACTCGGGCAGGACTCACCGCCGAGCAGTAGCGCAGTCGATCCCAACCCCTCCGGCGAGAGAGCCGCCACGGCAGATGGGGTCTGGGTCAGCACATTGACGTCTTCTGAAACAAGAACATCGTGGAAGGTCTCCGGCGAATTGGTCACCTCTTCGGGCACCACGACCAGCCGCCCGCCGGTCAACAGCGCCGCCCAGATCTCCCACACCGAGAAGTCGAATGCGTACGAATGGCACTGCGTCCAAACCTGATTGGCCGGAAGCCCGATGGGCATCGACGCGGCGAGGTGCGTCAGGTTGTGGTGCGTGATCCCTACCCCCTTGGGAGTACCAGTGGTGCCCGAGGTGTATATCAGGTAGGCGATCTCGTCGGCCTCCGGCGCCGGCAATGCCGTGTTCGGGTAGCCGTGGATGCGGGGATCATCGATGTCGATGACCGACAGGCCGGCTCTGTCCAGGCGATCGAGGTGCACTGCGGAGGTGATCGCGGCACTCGGCGCGGCGTCGGCGAGAATGAAAGCGATCCGTGTCTCTGGGTGTGCCGGGTCCATCGGCACATAGGCCGCTCCGGTCTTGAGCACTGCCAGCATCGCCACGACCGCCTCGGCGCACCGGTTGAACAGCAGCGCCACACTGTGCCCTGGTCCGATGCCCGCTTCGGCCAGCAAGTGCGCCAACCGATTCGACGCGTCATCGAGTTCCTGATACGTCTTCGAGCGACTTCCACAGGACTGGGGTGAACGGCCGGCATCCGTCACCGCCACCGCGTGCGGTGCGCGTGCCACCTGCTCGGCGAACAACGTCGGCACCGACACCGACACCGCGGAGGTGGTGAGCACGGCGCGGTTGCCGATCTCTTCCAGGCAATCCCGTTCGCCATCGATGAGCACGTCCACCGATGAGACCCGCTGATGAGCATCGGTGGTCAAGGCCGACACCACCCGCTCCAGGCGCTCGATCAGTGTCCGAATGCTGTCCGCATCGAACACGTCGGTACGGAACTCCACGGAGCCGACGATTCCGTCCGGTGCTCCGGTCCCGGTCCAGCGCTCCTCAAGGGAGAAAGCAAGGTCCATCCGGGCGGCCTGCGTGTCGGCCGGAAGCGGGGTCACCTGCAGGTCGCTCAGAAGTGGCTCGGTGCCAGACTCGCCGCTGTCTCGGGAGACGAAGTTCTGCCAGGCGAACATCACCTGGACCAGGGGGTGGTGGGTCAGGCTCCGGATCGGGTTGAGCCGATCCACGAGCACCTCGAAGGGCACGTCCTGGTGCTCGTAGGCGGCCAGGCTGCGCCGGCGTATCTGGGCCATGAGCTCCGCGAAGGTCGGGTCGCCGCCAAGGTCCACCCGTAGCACCAAGGTGTTGACAAAGAATCCCACCAGATCGTCGAGCGCCGGATCTCGCCGCCCCGCAATCGGGAAACCCACCGCCACATCAGAATTGGCGCTCAGCTTCGACAGCAGCACCGCCAGCGCCGCCTGCAGCACCATGAAGCTGGTGGCATCATGCTCCCGCGCCAGTCGACCGATTCTCTGCTGCAGTTCAATCGGCCAATTCACCGCCACACTTGCTCCGCGGTAGTCGGCGACCGGCGGATACGGCCGATCCGTCGGCAACTCGAGACGCTCGGGCAGCCCTGCCAATGCCTGCTCCCAGTACGCCACCTGGGCGGCGATCGGACTGCCGGCATCGTTGAGATCACCTAGTTGCTCGCGTTGCCACAGCGTGTAGTCGACATACTGCACCGGCAGCGGCGACCAGTCGGGAACCTGACCCACGCATCGGCCGGCATAGGCCATCCCGAGATCGCGCACCATCGGCGCGATCGACCAACCGTCGGCAGCAATGTGGTGGACCACCACAACGAGTACGTGCTCACTCTCGTCGACGCGCAAAAGCGTTGCCCGTACCGGAACTTCGCCGGCCAGATCGAAGCAGTGCCGCACCGTCGCGTCGACGGCCTCCCGCAGCCGCGGCTTCGGCCACCCGCGGGCATCCACCACCTGCCAACTGAACTGCGCCTGCTCCGTGGGAATCACGACCTGCTGCGGTAGCCCATCGAGCGCCGTAAAGACGGTACGCAGGCTCTCGTGCCGGGCCACCACATCGGTGAGCGCCGCCCCCAGCGCTTCGCTATCCAGCGTCCCGGTGATCCGGTAGGCGGTAGGCATGTTGTAAACCGGTGAGGGGCCCTGCAACTGGTCCAGGAACCACAACCGCTGCTGGGCATACGACAACGGCAGCACCGCGGGCCGCTCCTGGACGGTCAGTGCCGCGCCGGCCCGATCCCCGGCATGTGCGCTCATCCACTCGGCCAACTCGGCCACGGTGGGGGCATCGAACAAGGCCCGGATCGTCACCTCGACATTCAGCTCGGCCCGGATTCGCGCGACCAGTCGCGTCGCGGAGAGGGAGTGTCCGCCGAGGTCGAAGAACCCGTCGTCGATACCGACTCGGGCGACCCCCAGAACCTCACCGAACAGGGCGACCAGAGCCCGCTCGCGCTGGTCACGAGGAGCCCGGTAGGCCACCGCGCTGTTAAACTCCGGGTTCGGCAGTGCCCGGCGATCGAGTTTGCCGTTGACGGTGAGCGGCAGGGCGTCCAGCACCATGATCGCCGCGGGCACCATGTATTCGGGCAGCTTGTCCCCCGCGAAACGACGCAGTTCCCCCGCCCGTTCGATCGCAGACGGGTCGTTGACGTATGCGGCCAGTGAGCCCGCTGCAGTGCTGGGCAGGTAAAGATCCGACAGCGCCGGCACGGCACCGTCGGCCGATGACGCGGCGGCACGGGTGTAGATGATGTCAACCAGCCCATCACACTGCGACCAGGTCACGGCCGCGGCGTACCCCAGCTCCCGCCCCAGCTGCAGGCAGTCATGCGGTAGCATTGCGCCGGAAGCCGAAATGCCGGAACGCAACTCGCTGACATACTCGCGGTCACCCGCGTTGTCCAGCTCGCGTACCAGCTCCACATCCGGCCAGATTCCGGCATGAGGAACCCCGGAGACGCGCAGCTCCGGTAACCCCTCGGACCGCAGATGGTCGGCCAGCCTGGCCAGGCCCCCGAACCGCTGCCATGGTTCGGATGGCAGGTCCGCAACCGACCGCACCGGGATCGGCCCCTTGCGTAGCACCACCTCATACCGATAGCCGCTGAGTTCGTTGATCGCCCGCATGTCCTTGAGTCGCACCTCGACAGCGGCGATGTCGTCGAGGTGTCGCGGCAACGCCGCAAAGAACTCCGGAGCCACCAAGAGCTCCTGTTCGGAGAGTATCTCCCGACGCACCCGCTCACCTACCGCGGCAGCTCTGTCCTCGGCGTCACGGACGTCCTCACCGCTGGCGCATACCACCCCGGCAGTGAACGCCCGCAACAGCGACAGGTTGCGCACATCGCCGATGAACAGAGCCCCGCCGGGTGCCAGTGACCGCATCGCCACGGCCAGCACATCGAGCAGATAGCCCGCACTCGGGAAGTACTGGATGACCGAATTGAGCACCACTACATCGAAGTGACCCTGCGGAATCCCATCGGGGGCGTCGGCCGGCTGCGCCCGCAACCGTACCCGGTCGGCCCATGGCTGCCCGGCGACTTTCGCCCGCAATGTCTGGATCGTCGGTGGCGAGAAGTCCGTTGCCCAATACTCGACGCACTCCGGGGCCACCTGCGCAAGCAGCAGCCCCGAGCCCACACCGATCTCCAGCACTCGGCGCGGTCGCAGCGCCAGGATCCTGGCAACCGCGGCCGAACGCCATTCCTCCATCTGCGGCAACGGAATTGGATCTCCGGTGTAGCTGCTGTTCCAGCCACCGAAGTCCTCGCCCAGTTCGGTGGGCGTGCCCGTGGTGAAGGACTCACCCGAGTACAGGCCCTCGTACACGCCCTGCCACTGGTCGACGAGTTCCGCTTCGCGGGCAGACTCGCGGACCAGCATCATCTCCGGGTCCAGGACGACATAGGCCACCAACCGTTTGTCGGCGGTCGGCTCACCCTGGCTCGCGGTGGACGTGGTGGTGTGGGCGACGACCACCGCTTGGGAGACGCGGGGATGGGACGCCAACACCGACTGGATTTCGCCGAGTTCGATGCGGTAGCCGCGGATCTTGACCTGCTCGTCCGCGCGGCCGGCATACCGCAGCTGCCCGTCGGCTCCCCAGGACACCCGATCCCCGGTGCGGTACATCCGGGTGCCCGGCGGCCCGAACGGGCAAGGGACGAAACGCGATCCGGTCAACCCCGGCCGGCGCACATAACCGATGCCGACGCCACGGCCGGCCACATACAGCTCCCCCACCACACCTGGCGGGACTCCGCGTAGCCACTGGTCCAACACGAACAGCCCGGCGCCGGGTACCGGCGCACCGATCGGTACGACACCCGCCCCGGCGTGTAGCGGAGCGCTGATCGTGGCGTACACCGTTGTCTCGGTCGGGCCGTAGCCGTTGATCATCACCCGGCCCGGCGCCCACCGATCCACCACTTCCTGCGGGCACGGTTCAGCGGCCACCATCAACGCCGACACCGATTCCAATCCCGCCGGCGAGAGCATCCCCACCGCGGACGGGGTTTGACTCAACACCGTCACCCGCTCACCGACAAGCAACGCCTGCAGCTCCTGTGGTGACCGCGTCACCTGCTCGGGCACCACCACCAGTCGCCCACCGTGCAACAGAGCGCCCCAGATCTCCCACACCGAATAGTCAAAAGCCAACGACGAACACGCAGCCCACACCTGCTGCGGACCCATCTCGACACCCACGTCCAGACCATCGAAAAGCCGCGTCACGTTCTGATGGGTGACGGCAACACCTTTGGGCACACCCGTGGTGCCCGAGGTGTAGATGATGTGCGCCACGTCGTCAGCGGCCGGCCCCGCCGCCACAGGCGTGCCAGGCGAGGAGTCGATCCGGGGATCGTCAACCTGTAGGACCGGCACACCGCAGCCGGCCATCCGGTCAACCAAGCCAGCCGTGGTCAGGACCACCACCGGCGCAGCATCGGCCAGCATGAACTGCACACGCGCTTCCGGATGGGCCGGGTCGATCGGCAGATACGCCGCCCCTGACTTCAGCACACCCAGAATCGCGACGATCGCATGAGCCGACCGGCCTGTCAACAAACCGACACAGCGCCCCGGTCCGGCACCCATTCCAACCAGCAAGTGTGCCAATCGATTCGATGCCTCATCAAGCTCGCGGTAAGTCAACGACCGGTCGCCGAACCGCACCGCCACCGCATCAGGGGCCCGCACCACCTGGCCGGCAAACAGCTCAGGAATCGATGATTCGGTCCCATAGCGGGCCAACACACCCCGGTGACCAACTTCGTCCAAACGCACCTGCTCAAACGCATCGAGCAGGTCCACCGACGACAGCCGACGACCCGGGTCAGACGTCATCGCCACTAACACCCGGCGCAACCGCTCAATCAGGGTCTCGATGCTGGCCGCATCGAACACATCGGTCCGGAATTCCACCGAGCCCCAGATTCCGGCAGGCTCGCCGGCGTCGGTCCAGTGCTCTCGAAGGAAGAGCACCAGATCCATGCGGGCAGTCTGAGTGTCAGCCTCCAGCGGGGCGGCCTGCACATCACCCAAACTGAGCGCGGTCGCGGCGTCATTGTCCAGACCGGGCAGATTTTGCCAGGCAAAGATCACCTGGATCACGGGCTCATGGGCCAGGCTGCGGGTCGGGTTGAGCCGCTCGACCAGCACCTCGAACGGCACGTCCTGGTGCTCGAAGGCTGCCAACGCACGCTGACGCACCTGCTCGACCACCTCGGCGACCGTGGGGTCACCACTCAGATCCACCCGCAGCACCAGCGTGTTGACGAAGAACCCGACCAACTCATCGAGCGCCGGATCGCGACGCCCAGCGATCGGGAACCCGACTGCCACATCAGAGCTGGCACTCAATTGGGCAAGCAGCACCGCCAGTGCGGCCTGCACCACCATGAAGCTGGTGGCGTTGTGCTCGTGGGCCACCCGCGTGACTTGCTGTTGCAACTCGGCCGGCCAGTCCACCATCACGGTTGCGCCACGGTGGTCTGCCACCGGCGGGTAGGGACGGTCAGTCGGTAGCTCCAGCCGCTCGGGCAGCCCGGCCAGCGCCTGCTCCCAGTAGGCCAGTTGTCCGGCGATGCGGCTGTCCGGGTCGGTCAGATCGCCCAGATGCTCGCGCTGCCACAGCGTGTAGTCGACATACTGCACCGGCAACGGTTCCCAGGCCGGGGCCTGTCCCGCGCACCGGCATGCATACGCCACTCCCAGATCCCGCACCAGCGGCCCGATCGACCAG